>NZ_JBIVXA010000001.1:0-390443 GCF_044768965.1 Streptomyces sp. NPDC090798 | reverse complement strand
CCCTCCCGAACCGGGGGGGGGGGGGGGGGGGGGGGGGGGGCGGGGCGGCGGGCGGGGGGGGGGGGGGGGGGGGGGGGGGGGGGGGGGGGGGGGGGGCGGGGCCCCCCCCCCCCCGGGCCGGTGTCACCGGGTGCGCGACCACCAGTCGAGGCGCAGACAGAGCTTCCCGCCGAGCCAGTACTCCACCCAGTCGCCCAGGTCCAGCGGCGAACAGTTGGGCGGGACCACCGGCGTGGGTACGGGTGTCGGGACAGGCGTCGGCACGGGCGTCACGGGCGTGGGTACGGGCGTCGTCGGCTGCGGTGTGGGGTCGGTGCGGCCGAAGAGCACCGAGCGGTACACCTCGGCCGCCCTCGGGTTCTGGGCGCACTGCCACACGCCGTGCGGACAGTAGTCGGTCAGCGTGTTGTACAGCGGTTTGTGGTCGTCCATCCACGCGAGCATGCGTTTCATGTACGCCGCGTTGTCGCCGTTGCGAAAGAGACCCCATTCAGGATAGGAGATGGGTTTGCCGTGGGCTTTGGCGAAGTCCACGTGCTCCTGAAGGCCGTACGGCTCGTTCACCTCCTCGTCGAACGACAGCCCCCGCGGCTGGTCGTACGAATCCATGCCGACGATGTCGACCGTGTCGTCCCCGGGATAGCACTGCGTCCAGGGAACGGCGTCCCGGCCGCGGCTCGGGGCGAAGTCGAACCGGAATCTCTGGCCCGGCACCGCACGCATGGTGGTGACGATTCTGTTCCAGTACGTCTTCCACGCCTCCGGGTCCGGCCCGCAACGGTGGGTGTAGGTGATGCCGTTCATCTCCCAGCCGAGCACGATGACGGTGTCCGGGACCTCCAGCTCGACCAGGCGCTGCGCGAGGGCGCGGAAGTGCCGGTCGAACGCGCCGGCGGCACCCTGGTGCAGCAGCATCCGGACCTCGGCGTCGGAAACGTTCTCCTCGTTGCGCTCCATCATCGGCACGTTGAGGACGAGCATCCGGTCCTTCCGCTCGCGCCGCCAGTCCGCCCAGACGTCGAGGAAGCCGGGTGCGCCCTCGATGTTGCTCCAGCGGTCGCCCGGCAGATACGTGTGCGCGACACGGAGTTGGGCACCGCCCAGCCACTGGCTGAGCTGCGCGATCCGGGCCACACCCCGGGGGCCGTAGTCGAGGTAGGCGCCGAACGCGGGGAGCGGCTGGGCGGGTTCGGACGCGGGTTTCGTCGGCGTCGCGGGTGCCGGCGGCTTCGTGGACGTGACGGGCGCGGGCACCGTTGATGTCACGGGCGTGGGCGCGGGCGGTGTCACCGAGGCCGGTGTCGGGGATGTGGGTGTCGGAGGTGTGGGTGTCACCGTCGTCGATGCCGTCGGGGTGGCCGGCGTCGGCGGTGTGGGCGGTGTCGGTGTCACCGTCGTCGGTGCTGGAGGGTCGGCGGCCCGCGGCGCACCGCCGCCGACGGCGTGTCCAGGACCGGCCGCCAGGGCGACCGAGGCGACGATGCCGACCGCGACGACGGCCGGCCTTCCGCTTCGGGGCCGTTGCTTTCGTGGGGCCATGCCTGCTCCCCTCTCCACTCTCATAGCTCCGAATGCGCCGACTCCCAGGGCTCGGACGCGCCTTCCGTCAGTTGTTCATACTTTTCCCTCTACTGACACTCAGTCATATGAAGAGGAATCCCGCCAACCGAGGCCGCGTCCTTTGATCCCGATGGATGACGCGAGCCCGGGTGCCGGACGCGGCGAGGCGTCCGGCACCCAGAGGGTCGTACTAACGACGGGACGCGGCTCGGCCCCTTCGGTACAGCACTGACCCGCCGAGCAGCAGTGCGGCGCTGGCGGCCGAGGCCGCGAGCACGTTCTCACTGCCGGTGTGGGGCAGGGTGGGCGGGAGCCCGGGGGGAGTGACGGGCGGAGTCGTCGGCGGCGTCACGGGGGGCGTCGTCGGCGGGGTGGTGGGAGGTGTCGTCGGCGGCGTCGTGGGGGGCGTCGTCGGCGGGGTGGTCGGAGGAGTGGTGGGAGGCGTCGTCGGCGGGGTGTCGCCGTAGTCGGGAACGTTCTCGCACGTGTTGCCGTACGCCGGGTCGAGCGCGGCGATCACGTTGACGGTGTCGCCGCACGCGTTCACCGGCACATACACCGGGAGCTGGACGGCGTTGCCCGACCCGACACCGGGCGAACCGTGTGTCTCGCCGTACGCCGAGGAACCGCCGTGCGCCGTGGAACCGGAAGGACCGCCGTACGCCGAGGAGTCGGAGGGACCGCCGTACGGGCCCGTCTCCTCGCCGTAGCCGCTGTCCGAGGAGCCGGAGCCGTAGTCGGAGGCGCTCTCGTGGGGAGCCGGCTGCTGCGGCGCACCCTGCGACCCGTGCGAACCCTGCGACCCGCGTGAACTCGAGCCGTTGGCGCAGGAGTTCCCGAAGGCCGGGTTGAGCGCGGCGATCACGTTGACGGTGTTGCCGCAGGCGTTCACCGGCACATGCACCGGGAGCTGAACGGTGTTGCCCGACGCCACGCCGGGCGAGTCCGACGCGCCGCCCTGCGCGTCCGCGTCGGCGAACACGGGGGTGCCGTACAGAGACAGGATGCTCGTCGCGGCCGCGGCTGCGGCCACGACCATTCCCCTACTCAGGGTCTGTCGCAATCTCGTTGTCTTCCTGCTTGAAGAAGTGAGGAAAGCCGGCCTTGGAGCCGAAAGGGCGCCCAAGACCGGCCAGGACACAGCCTGGAAGGCTGCCGTACTGCGCGTCAGTCGCTGGCGCAGGCGCTGCCGAACGTCGGGTTGAGCAGGGCGATGACGTCGACCGTGTCGCCGCACAGGTTGACGGGAACGTGCACGGGGACCTCGACCACGTTGCCCGAGAGGACACCCGGAGACCCGACGGCGGCGCCCTCGGCACCGGCGTCCGCGAAAGCCGGGGCGGCCATCCCCAGGGTCATGATCGCGCCGGCGACGACAGCAGCGCTCTTCTTGTGCTTCACGTACTTTCCCTTCTCTGCGGTCATGCCCCTATGACGGCCGAAACCGAGCGAGCACAGCTTGAACGGCTCGCACCATGACCTGCAGGCTGTAAACGAGGGATAGACGTCGGAAGAAACTACAGAACGTCAGCCGCTTGGGAATTCACTCGAATCGCCCCGCATTCGAATCAACACCGAAGCTTCACACGCACCCACGAGAAGAAACGCTTCCCTTGAATGAACCGCCTATATGACACCGAAGAGCTCGGGCCCCGTCGCGTTTTACGCGGGCGGCCCGAGCTCTTCAGGCGATGATCTGCGGCGACGGTCAGTGGTTTCCCACGCCGTTGCCCGACAGGACCGGAATGCCGTCCGCGATGTGCGACAGCGGCTCGTCGCCCTTGGCCTGGGTCGAGTTCTCGGCGCACTGCTGGTTCTGCGGGGCCGACAGGACCGGAATGTCCTGGACGGCGACGGGCACGAGGACGCCGACGACCGAGCCGACGTTCGCCTTGGCGGGCAGGCCGACACAGAGCTTGTTCAGCGTGCCCTGCGCCAGGCTGAGCTGGGGGCTCATCTTGCCCTTGGTCACGGAGTTGCCGAACGCCTGCTTGGCGCCGTTGCCGCTGACCGACGTGGTGCCGTTGTCGTCGCCGATGGCAAGCGCCTGGGGCGCGGCCGCCGCCGAGACACCGACGACGGAAGCGGCGACCGCCGCCGCGGCCATTGCCTTCTTGAACATTTCTCGTTCCTTTCCTGGCAGAGACACATGTTCCTGCTCTCGCATCAACCCGGCGGTCCTGGATTGGTTTCGGTGGTTCACCCGATCGGCCCGTTCACCGGCGGCGAATTCGTGGGAATCCCTGGGTGCTCACGGGTCGCGGAATCACTCTTCGTTGTGGGCCATCGGAGTGAACCAGAGCAACCAAGGGCGTCCGCGGCAGTTGACCATGGCGCTCCGGTGGACGGGGTTTCTCCAGAAGGGACTAGCTAGTGATCAAGAAGGTTATGGCCGCCGCGGCGGTCGCCGCTTCCGTCGTCGGCGCTTCCGCAGCCGCCGCGCCGCAGGCGCTGGCCATCGGGAACGACGGTGGCACGACGTCCACCAGCGGCAACGGTGCGGTGCAGTCGTTCGGCAACTCGGCGACCTACGGCAAAATGAGCCCGCAGATGGCGCTCATCCAGGGTTCGCTGAACAAGCCCTGCATCGGCCTGCCCGTCAAGGGCAACGTGGGCTCGCTCGTCGGCCTGGTCCCGATCTCCGTCCAGGACGTCCCGATCCTGTCGGCCCCGCAGAACCAGCAGTGTGTCGAGAACTCGACCCAGGCCAAGGGCGACGAGCCGCTGTCGCACATCCTGGACCAGATCCCGGTCCTCTCGGGCAACGGCACGAACAACCACTAGTACCCCACCGCCGTCCCCTTCCTGGGACCTCGTCAACGGGCCGCCGAACTCTCGGCGGCCCGTTGGCTTTCTCTCCCCGTGCGCACACGGCCGACCGCCGACCACGGCCTGGGGGAGCCCACCGGCGCACGCATGACGGTTGAAACCCCCGCACGCTGGGCCGAACGGGGTATAACCCGCAACCCCTACGTGGTCTTCCCAGTTGATGATCATGCAGCTCCCCAACAGGAGTCCGCTTTCCGAAGGGAATGAACATGAAGAAGCTGTGGGCAACCGCTGCTGTCGCCGCTTCCATCGCCGGGATCTCGGCCACGGCCGCGCCCCAGGCCCTGGCCATCGGTGACGACGGCGGTACCACGTCCGTCAGCGGCAACGGCGCCGAGCAGTCGTTCGGCAACTCCGCCACGTTCGGCGACATGAGCCCGCAGCTCTCGCTGGTCCAGGGTTCGCTGAACAAGCCCTGCATCGGCCTGCCGGCCAAGGTCAACGCGGGCTCGCTCGTCGGCGCCATCCCGATCGCCGTCCAGGACGTCCCGATCCTGTCGGCCCCGCAGAACCAGCAGTGTGTCGAGAACTCGACCCAGGCCAAGGGCGACGAGCCGCTGTCGCACATCCTGGACCAGATCCCGGTCCTCTCGGGCAACGGTGCCAACAACGGCTGATCCCAACGCCGCGAGAGCGGGCCGCCGAGCACCTCGGCGGCCCGCTTTTCCATGTGTGCGGCTCTCAGCCGCCGTACGGCTCTCAGCCGCCGTACAGCGCCTCGATCTCGGCCGCGTACGCCGCCGTCACCGCGTGCCGCCTGACCTTCAGGGACGGGGTGAGCAGGCCGTTGTCCTCGCTGAACTCGCCTTCCACCAGGGCGAACGCGCGGATGGACTCGGCGCGTGAGACGGCCTCGTTCGCGTGGTCCACGGCCTTCTGGACGTCGGCGCGCAGAGCGGGATCCCCCACGAGTTGGGACAGCGGGGTGTCGGCGGGCCGTTTGCGGACGGTGAGCCAGTGGGCGAGGGCCTCGGGGTCCAGGGCGATCAGGGCGGCGACGAACGGGCGGTTGTCGCCGACGACGACGCACTGGCCGACCGGCGGGCGGCTGCGCAGCCGGTCCTCAAGGACGGCCGGCGAGACGTTCTTGCCGCCGGAGGTGACGAGGAGGTCCTTCTTGCGGCCGGTGATGGTGAGGTACCCGTCCTCGTCGAGGGCGCCCAGGTCGCCGGTCGTGAACCAGTCGTCGCGCAGGGCAGCTTCCGTCTCCGCCGGATTGTTCCAGTAGGCGCCGAAGACGACACCGCCCTTGACGAGGACTTCACCGTCGTCGGCGATACGGACCGCCGTGCCGGGGACCGGGAGGCCCACGGTGCCGGGGCGGGGCCGCAGGGGCGGCACGATCGTCGCCGCGGCGGTGGTCTCCGTCAGGCCGTACCCCTCGTAGACGATGATTCCGGCGGCGTAGAAGAACAGGTTGAGGTCGCGGTCGAGCGGGGAGCCGCCGCTGATGGCGTAGCGCATACGGCCGCCGAGTTCCTTGCGGACGCGGCGGTAGACCAGCAGGTCGTACAGCGCCCAGGCCGCGTACAGGCCGGGGCCGGGACCGTTGCCCGTCCCGAGGAACTTGTTCAGATACGCCTGCCCGAAGCGGACGCCGACGCGGTCGGCGCGGTCGAAGGAGGCGCCGCGGCCGATCCTCTCGGCGGTGGCGCGGCCGGTGTCGTGGATCTTCTCGAAGAGGTACGGCACGCCGACGAGAAAAGTGGGACGGAACTCCCGGAGCGCGGGCCGGAGTTCGTCCGGTTTGATGCTCGGGCAGTGGCCCAGCTCGATGCGGGCCATCAGGCAGGCGATCTGAAGGGTGCGGCCCAGGATGTGGGCGAGCGGCAGGAACAGGAGGGTCGAGGCGGTCTGGCCGGTGACCTCCTTGAAGACGGGGTGCAGCAGTTCGACCGTGTTGGCGGCCTCGGCGTGCAGATTGGCGTGGGTGAGAACGCAGCCCTTCGGCCGTCCGGTGGTGCCGGAGGTGTAGCAGAGGGTCGCGACCGTGTCGGGGGTGAGCGCGGCGCGGCGCTTGGTGACCTCCTCGTCGGGGATGTCCCGTCCCAGAGTGGCGAGTTCGGCGAGCGCGTCCGTGTCCAGTCGCCAGACGCGCGGGGGTTCGGGGTGCCGGGCCGTGGCGGTGGTCACGGTGTCGGCGTTCCGGTCCGTCTCGACGATCACGAAGCGCGCCCCCGAGTCCCGCACGATCCACTCCACCTGCTCGGCGGACGAGGTCGCGTAGACGGGGACGGACCGGCCGCCGGCCGCCCAGATCGCGAAGTCGAGGACGGTCCACTCGTAGCGCGTACGGGACATCACCGCGACCCGGGCGCCCGGTTCGAGGCCCGCCGCGATCAACCCCTTTGCCGTGTCGGAGACTTCGCGGGCGAAGACCGCCGCGGTGACCGGGCGCCAGACTTCGCCGTCCCTGCGGCGCAGGACCACGGCGTCCGGCGCCTCGGCCGCGTGGGTGAAGGGCAGGTCGGCGACGCTGCCGGTGGTGGGGCGCGGGGCCAGGGGGGCGGCGCGGACCTCGCGCACCGCCCCCGTCCCGTCCCTGATCAGCTCGACCTCGCCGCGGGACGCCAGGTCGGTGCGTCGCTTCGCCCGTTTCAGATCCTTGCGTACGCCCATCACGGCTCCACCAGGTCGCAGGGTTCTTACTCCGGAGTCAACTTACTCACTCGTAACGGAAGTTCAATGCGTCGTTCGGACTCGGGCTCGGCCCCGGTGCGGTGCGCGCCGTGACGGACCGACGCCGCCGCTATCCCATGAGCCGGCTCGCCCGCTCCACCGCGTCCGCCAGGTCGTCCACCGCCTTGTCCTCCGCGGCGGACGCCACCCGGTGGGCGCGGTCGGCGAGTTCGCCGAGCGGGAGAGCGCCGGGGAGCGGGTTCCCCTTGTCGTCTCCGGTGCGCAGGTCGTCGGCGAAGTACGCGGCCACGGCGTCGACCTGGAGGCGGGTGGAGGAGGTCCACAGGTCCTTGTCGAGGGAGCCGGTCTCCAGTTGGCCGGACTCCTCGTGCGGGGCGCGGGTGTCGGGGTCGAGCCAGCGGACGCTCGCGGTGGCGAGGTGGCCAAAGGCGCCGGGCCTGGTGCGGACCGCGTAGAGAGCGGTGACCGTGTGGCCGGGGCCGATCTCACCGCCGTCCACGCGGTCGTTGCGGAAGTCCTCGTCGGCGACCTGACGGTCGTCGTATCCGATCAGCCGGAACTGCTTGACGGTCTGAGGGTCGAAGGCGACCTGTGCCTTGGCGTCGCGGGCCGTGAGGTCGATGTTCTGCGGAAGCTGCTCGCAGAAGACCTTACGGGCGTCCTCGACGGTCGAGACGTACGTCGTGTGGCCGTCGCCCTTGTCGGCGAGGCGCTCCATGAGGGCGTCACCGTACTCGCTGCCCACGCCGACGCCGAAGAGGGTGATGCCGTGGTCGCGGCGGGCGGTGGAGATGTTCTCGAGGATGGCGTCCGCGTCGGTCTCGCCGGTGTTGGCGAGGGCGTCGGAGATCAGCACGACGCGGTTGGTGGCGCCCTCGCGCAGCCCCTTGACGGCCGTGGCGTACCCGGTGCGCACGCCCGCGCCGAGGTTGGTCGACTCCGTCGGTTCCAGTCCCCTGATCGCTTCGTAGACGCGGTCGCGGTGGTGGCCGAGGCGGGTCATCGGGAGCACGGTCCGGGCCTCGTCGCTGAAGGTGACCACGGCTACCGAGTCGTCGTCGCGCAGCCGGTCCGTCATCACGCCGAGGGCGTCCTTGGCGAGGTCGAGCCGGCCGGGCTCGCCCATGGAGCCGGAGATGTCGATGACGAAGGTGAGGGCGGCGGGCGGGCGCTTGCCGCTCCGGGTGGTATCGCGGGTGGCGAGGCCGACGCGGACCAGCGACCAGCCCTTCTCCTGGGTGCGGGCACCGTCGACGGTGACCGAGAAGCCGTTGCCGTCGGGGCGCTGGTAGTCCTGCCGGAAGCTGTTGACGAACTCCTCGGGGCGGACGGTCGACGCGTCGGGCAGCCGGCCGTCGTCAAGGGCACGGCGGGCGTAGCCGTAGGAGGCGGTGTCGACGTCGAGGGCGAAGGTGGAGAGGTAGTCGGGGGACGGCGCGACCTCACGGCTCGCGTCGCCCGTCGGCGTGTCCTTCTGTTCGCCCTGGGAGGTTCCGGAGGTCCGGTTCGGGGCGGGCTGCGGGAACCCGCGTCCGCCGGACTTGTTCGAACCGTCCGTCGAGGAGCCGTTGCTCTCGCCCGCGCCGCAGCCGGTGAGGAGCAGGCCGCCGGCGAGCGTGAGGCCGATCAGAGTGGCGGCCAGTCGCCGCGGTCGCCCTGTGTGTTCGCCGTTCCCCGTCCGTGTCATCCGTGCCCCCTCGGTGAGTCGTCCGTCCGCCGGCTGTCTGCCGACGTCGTTGGGCCGACGTCTGTGACTGTGACGCCCGAGGGGGCCCGGATGTGCGCTACGGAGCGTTGCGGATGGATCTCGAAGCGGCCACGAAGGGCGGTCGTCGAGACCGGTAGGTGACGCTCCGGAGATCTACGACACGATGTCCTTGCGCCGGAAACCCCGGAAGGCCAGGGCGAACAGGACGAGGGCGTACGTTATCGAAATCGCGGTGCCCTGGATCATGCCGCCCCACTCCGGGTTGGGCTGTATGGCGTCGGCCCAGGCGAACTGCCAGTGCGCGGGCAGGAAGTCGCGCCAGTGGCCGAGGGCGGTGACCGCGTCCAGGACGTTCCCCACGATCGTCAGGCCGACCGCGCCGCCGACCGCGCCCAGGGGTGCGTCCGTCTTGGTGGACAGCCAGAACGCGAGCCCCGCCGTGACCAGTTGGGACACGAAGACGTACGCGATGACCACGAGGAGCCGCTGGGCCGCGGTGCCCGCGGAGAGCGCGCCGCCGGTGGGGATCTCCAGCGGCCCCCAGCCGTACGCCGCCGTGCCCACCGCGATCGCGACGATCGGCAGCAGCACCATCGCGGCGAGGCTGAGGCCCAGCGCGACGGTGAGCTTGGACCACAGCAGCCGGGCCCGCGGCACGGGGGCCGCGAGCAGATAGCGCAGCGAGGACCAGCTGGCCTCGGAGGCGATCGTGTCCCCGCAGAACAGCGCGACGGGGATGACCAGGAGGAAGCCCGCGGAGACGAAGAGGTTCACCGCGGCGAAGTTGGCGCCCGACGCGGTCGCCGTGTCCATCAGGGTGACCTGCCCGTTGCGCGAGCCCGGGTCACCGCCGATCGCGAAGGCGACGACGAGCACGAAGGGCAGCACCGCGAGGATCGCGCCCATGACGAGCGTGCGGCGCCGCTTCAACTGCCGTAGCAGCTCGACCCGGAGCGGCAGCGTGTGCCGCGCCCGGTACCCGTCCGCCGTCTCGGCCCGTTCGACGAGCGTGCTCATGCGGCACCTCCGATCAGGGTGAGGAACGCGTCTTCCAGCCGTCGGTGGGGGCCCACCGACCGCACGGGGACTTCCAGTCGTACGAGCTCCACGAGCAGGCGCTCGGCGCTGCCGCCCTCGTCGAGGCGGACCAGCAGCCCGCCCTCGGCGGCGACGGCCGAGGCCACGCCGGGCAGCGCGCCGACCTTCTCGACGAGCGGCCCCTCCACGGGCGCGCCCGTACCGACGAGGAGGGTGTCCCCGGAGCCGACTATCTCGCTCACCGGGCCGGCCTGGATGAGCCGGCCACGGTCCATGACCACCAGATGGGTGCAGGACTGCTCGACCTCGGCCAGCAGGTGGCTGGAGACGATGACCGTGCGGCCCGCGGCGGCGTAGCGGATCATGACCTCGCGCATCTCGCGGATCTGGGGCGGGTCGAGACCGTTGGTGGGTTCGTCGAGGATGAGGAGGTCCGGGAGGCCCAGCATCGCCTGGGCGATGGCCAGGCGCTGGCGCATGCCCTGGGAGTAGGTGCGGACCGCGCGGGCCAGCGCGTCGCCCAGGCCCGCGATCTCCAGCGCCTCCTCCATGTGGGCGTCCTCGGCCGGACGGCCCGTCGCCCGCCAGTACAGCTCCAGGTTCTCGCGGCCCGAGAGGTGCGGCAGGAAGCCCGCGCCCTCGACGAACGCCCCGACCCGGGAGAGCACCGGGGCGCCCGGCCGGATCGCGTGCCCGAAGACGCGGATCTCGCCGCCGTCGGGCGTGATGAGGCCCATCAGCATGCGCAGCGTGGTCGTCTTGCCCGCGCCGTTCGGCCCCAGCAGGCCCAGGACCTGGCCCTTCTCCACGCGGAACGACAGGTCCCGTACCGCGTACCGGTCCGCCGACTTCGCGTACCGCTTGCTCAGGTCGGAGATCTGGAGCGGGACTTCGGCGAGTTCGGGGTCGGGCGCGACCGGGGCCGTACGACGACGGCCGGTCAGCAGGAGTGCGGCGGCGGCCAGCGCGCCGGCCAGGGGCAGCCACCACACCCATGAGGGCAGCGCGGCGGCGGCGGTCTTCACACCGGGCGCGGTGGGCACGCGCAGGTCGCTCTTCAGGGAGACCGTGTACGTCGCCGGGGCCGCCGGTGAGGCGTAGCCGAGGTCCGTCGAGGCGAGGACCAGGCGCAGCCGGTGGCCCTTGCGGACGTCGTGGTCGATCGCGGGCAGCACGATCGTGACGTCCTTGCCCGCCTTCGCGCCGGTCACCCGCACGGGCGCCACCAGCTGCGAGGGCAGTACCTGATGGGTGCCGCCCGGCCCGACGTCGTACACCTTCCCGAAGAGGACCGCGTCGTCGGTGTTCGACCGCACGTGGACGGTCACGGTCGGCGACCCGGTGATCTGCAGGTCGCCGCGGAGCGCCGAGGAGTCGAACCGCGCGTACTGGCCCGGGAAGTCGAGGGACACCCCGAGTCCGAGCGCGGACAGCTGGGACAGGCCGCCGGTGCCGCCGAGTCCGGGGAGCGCGGAGATCGCGGGCGGACTGGCGCCCGCGGGGTTCTGGAAGGTCTGCTCGCGTCGGCCGCCGCCCAGCGCGATGCCGTGCTCGCCGCTCTCCAGGCCGGGGTAGACGTCCCCGCTCGCGCCCCGCAGCTGCGCGGCGCCGTCGGTGGAGTCGATGCCGCCGGTGCGGGTGATGCGGAAGGCGGGACCGGTGTCGGCGCTCTTGTCGTCCTTCAGATAGCGGTCGAACCAGGAGCCGACACGGGCCTCGACGCGGCTCGTCTCCGGGTCTCCGCCGTCGTGCCCGCCGGCGATCCAGTCGACGTCCACGGGCGCGCCATTGGCCCGGATCGCCTTGGCCATCGCGTCGGCCTGGCCGAGCGGGAAGAGGGAGTCGGTCTGGCCCTGCAGGATGAGCGTGGGCACCTTGATGCGGTCGCCGACGGCGGACGGCGAGCGTTGCTCCAGCAGGGCGCGCGCCTGGGCGTCCGGCTTCCCCGACTCCGCCACCCGGTTGTACATCGCGCACAGCTGCGCCTCGAAGTGGCCGCAGCCGCCGCCGGAGTTGATGAATACGCCGGCCCAGAGCTTCTTGAACACGTCGTTCGGGAAGAGCGCGTCCGCCAGGTTCCAGTACGTGATCGAGGGGGCGATCGCGTCGACCCTCTTGTCGTACCCGGCGGCCAGCAGGGAGATCGCGCCGCCGTACGATCCTCCGGCGACTCCCACGCGCGGGTCGCCGCTCTTGTCGAGCCGGACCTCGGGCCGCCTGGCCAGCCAGTCGATGAGCTTGGAGACGTCGGCGACCTCGCCCTTGGGATCGTTCAGCCCGATCTTGCCGGTGGAACGGCCGAAGCCGCGTGCCGACCAGGTCATCACCGCGTACCCGTCGCGCGCGAGTTGCTCCGCCTCCCGGCGCATGTCGTCCTTGCTGCCGCCGAAGCCGTGCCCGAGGAGCACGGCGGGGCGGCGGCCGGAGCCCGCGGTGAAGAACGACGTGTCGATGTTCACCCCGGCGCCCGTGCTCATCACACGGTCGGTGCGGTGGACGGCCGGCCCGTCGTCCGAGGCGACAGCGGTCCACGTACCGGCGCCGGCGAGCACGACGACGACGGCCGCGGCGGCGAACCACCGTCGGCGTCGCTGTGCGGGCCCGCGCAGTCGGGGCAGTCGAAGATCCATGTGTCAACGGTACGGGCCGCCACCGACAACGAAGGCAGCCACCGGTCTGAACCCGCGCCCCTCCTCCGGGCGTACGAGGCACTCCCCGCATACCGCGCCCGTGGTACGAGCCCCCCCCGGGCATCTTCACGAGCGCGGTGCGGACGGGGGACTTCGCGTGACCCCGGGGGGCTCAGACCTGGGCGTCCTCCGGGATCGACACCAGCCAGCGGGTCTCGCGGCGCGGACGGAGGTAGAAGGCCCAGTAGAGGGTGGCGACGGCTGTGATGCCGCCGGTCCACAGCAGGTACGTCATCTCCTGCTGGCTCAGGATGTAGACGAGGACCGCGATCAGGAGCACGGGCACAGCGGGCCACAGCGGCATGCGCCAGGCCGGGGTGTGGCGGTGCTGGCCGCGCCGGGCGAGCAGGGCGGCGACCGCGACGAGCAGGTACATGGCCGTCACCGAGACACCCGTGACGCCGTACAGGGTGTCCAGGTTGACGAAGCACAGGAGGGCGCCGGGGACGCCCACCAGGAGGGTGGCGACCCACGGGGAGCCGAAGCGGCCGAGGCGGGAGAGTCCCTGGTTGACCGGCTCGGGCCAGGCCTTGTCACGGGCGGAGGCGAACAGCACCCGGGAGTTCTGGATGACCATCACGATGCCCGCGTTGATGATCGCGAGGGCGACGCAGAGGCTGACGAAGGTGCCGACGGCGGAGTTGGACCAGGCGGTGACCATGCTGCTGATGTCGCCGCCGGTGAGGGTGGACAGGTCCGAGGCGCCCATGGTGATCGCGACGACCGGGACGAGGATGATCACGGTCGAGATGGCGAGGGTGGCCAGGACCGTACGGGCGACGTTGCGGCGCGGGTCCTCCAGTTCCTCGGAGAGGTAGACCGCGGTCGAGAAGCCCTGAGTGATGAAGAGGGCGATCGCGAGCCCCGAGACCACCAGCATGGCCGTCACGGTGTCCGTGTGGCCGCCGGAGCCCGCCACCTGCATCGAGGTGAGGCTGCCCAGACCGCGCCGGCTGTGCGTGAAGCCCAGCACCGCCACGACGGCCGCCGCGATGACCTCCAGGACGAGGAAGACGCCGGTGATCCAGGCGTTGGCCCGCAGGTCGAGCAGGCCCGCGAGGGTGGCCAGAAGCATCACGCCCGCGCCCGCCATCGACGGGTTGAGGTGCGCGATCGGCGCCAGGTAGTCCGCGGTGCCCATCGCGATCACCGGCGGCACGATCATGACGACGAGGAGGGAGAGCACGAAGACCAGCCAGCCCGCGAGTCGTCCGGCCATCGTCGACACCATGGCGTACTCGCCGCCCGCGCTGGGGATGAGGGTGCCCAGCTCCGAGTAGCAGAACGCCACGGCGATACAGAGCAGCGAGCCGATCGCGATGGTGAGCGCGGTCGCCGTGCCGAGGGACGAGAACAGGTCGGGCACGACCACGAAGAGCGTGGAGGCGGGCGTCACGCACGAGAGCGTCAGCAGGGTGCCGCCGACGATACCGATGGAACGCTTGAGCTTTTGGGGGCTTCCGGAGGCCGTGGGGGCGGCGTCCGGCAGGGCCTGCTCGACAGGGCGGAGCGTGTCGGTCATGAAGCGGTTCCGATCGACTCATGCGTCAGAAGACGACTCGTGCGTCAGGTGATTCGGGCGGGAGCGCTATCGCCTCCGGCGGCTCGCGTCGTTCATCTCGTCGTCCGCTCCCGACGCTGATGGAACCTTGACGGAAACCGTTGCGTCAATGGCCGTTTACCTACGGAATCCGCACTGGCAAAGCGACGCAGGTCACATCACTTTCCCAGGTCCCGACGCCTACATGTTGCAATCATCAAGATCTATCGGAATGTGACCTTGCTTTCGAAGGTCACAACACCAAACTGCCTCCGCTACCCGTTTCATCACCTCATGACGAGAACCGCAGTCGGGGCCTCGAAATTCACCAGGATTGGTCCGCACTCCGGGACGCCTGGCGAACAGGGGAGCCGAGCATGGCGGTGCCCCGCCCCCCGGGACGGAGGGCGGGGCACCAGAGGGTCGCTCAGTGGTTGCGCGGGAAGCCCAGGTCCACGCCCGTCGGGGCGTCGGCCGGGTCGGGCCAGCGGGTGGTGACGACCTTGCCGCGGGTGTAGAAGTGCGTGCCGTCGTTGCCGTAGATGTGGTGGTCCCCGAAGAGGGAGTCCTTCCAGCCGCCGAAGGAGTGATAGCCGACGGGCACCGGGATCGGCACGTTCACACCGACCATGCCCGCCTCGATCTCCAGCTGGAAGCGGCGCGCGGCGCCGCCGTCCCGGGTGAAGATCGCGGTGCCGTTGCCGAAGGGCGACGCGTTGATGAGGGCGACGCCCTCCTCGTAGGTGTCCACGCGCAGCACGCACAGCACCGGGCCGAAGATCTCGTCCTTGTACGCGTCCGAGGTCACCGGCACCCTGTCGAGCAGCGAGAGGCCGATCCAGTGGCCGTCCTCGTACCCCTCGACCGTGTACCCGGTGCCGTCGAGGACGACCTCGGAGCCCTGCGCCGCCGCGCCCGTGACGTAGGACGCCACCTTGTCGCGGTGTACGGCCGTGATCAGCGGACCCATCTCGGAGGCCGGGTCGTTGCCGGGGCCGATCTTGATCTTCTCGGCGCGCTCGCGGATCTTCTCCACCAGCGCGTCGCCGACCGAGCCGACCGCGACGACGGCGGAGATGGCCATGCAGCGCTCGCCGGCGGAGCCGTAGGCGGCCGACACGGCGGCGTCCGCGGCCGCGTCCAGGTCCGCGTCGGGGAGGACCAGCATGTGGTTCTTGGCGCCGCCCAGGGCCTGCACGCGCTTGCCGTTCGCGGAGGCCGTGGTGTGGATGTAGCGGGCGATCGGGGTCGAGCCGACGAAGGACACCGCCTTGACGTCCGGGTGCTCCAGGAGGCGGTCGACGGCCACCTTGTCACCATGGACGACGTTGAAGACACCGTCGGGCAGACCGGCCTCGGCGAGCAGCTCGGCGACCTTCATGGCGGCCGACGGGTCCTTCTCGGACGGCTTCAGCACGAAGGTGTTGCCGCACGCGATGGCGATGGGGAACATCCACATCGGCACCATGGCCGGGAAGTTGAACGGCGTGATGCCCGCGACGACGCCCAGCGGCTGCCGGATCGACGCCACGTCGACCTTGGAGGCCACCTCGGTCGACAGCTCGCCCTTCAGCTGCACGGTGATCCCGCACGCCAGGTCGACGATCTCCAGACCGCGCGCCACCTCGCCGAGCGCGTCCGAGTGCACCTTGCCGTGCTCGGCGGTGATCAGCTCGGCAATCGCGTCCCGGTTCGCGTCGAGCAGCGCCCGGAACTTGAAGAGGATCGTGGACCGCCTGGCCAGCGAGGACTGGCCCCAGGTCGCGTACGCGTCCTTGGCCGCGGCGACCGCGGCGTCCACCTCGTCGACGGTCGCGAAGGCGACCTGGGTGGTCACGGCGCCGGTCGCCGGGTCGGTGACCGGCCCGTACGTACCCGACGCACCCTCGACAGTCTTGCCACCGATCCAGTGGTTGACGGTCTTCGTCATGGCCAAAAACTCCTTCACAGATGGCGGCGTCGGGCGGCGACGTGCCGGTCGTACTCCTCACGTGCCTTGACCGCCGACGATCGGGTCGCGGTCTCGGCCACAGGTACATCCCACCAGGCTTGGGCCGGGGGCGCGCCCGACACTGTGTCTGCCGTTTCGGTCTCCACGTAGACACATGTGGGAGTGTCCGCGGCGCGCGCCTCGGCAAGGGCCGCCCGCAGGTCACGGACGGTCTTCGCGCGCAGCACCCGCATGCCGAGGCTGGCCGCGTTGGCGGCGAGATCCACGGGCAGCGGCGCCCCCGTGTACGTACGGTCCTCGGAGCGGTAACGGTACGCGGTGCCGTACCGCTCGCCGCCTACGGACTCGGAGAGGCCGCCGATGGAGGCGTACCCGTGGTTCTGGAGTATGAGGACCTTGATCGCGACGCCCTCCTGCACGGCGGTGACGATCTCGGTCGGCATCATCAGGTAGGTGCCGTCGCCGACCAGCGCCCACACGGGCCGGTCGGGGGCCGCCATCCGGACGCCGATCGCGGCCGGGATCTCGTAGCCCATGCACGAGTAGCCGTACTCGACGTGGTACTGGTCGCGCGACCGGGCCCGCCACAGTTTGTGCAGGTCACCGGGGAGCGAGCCGGCCGCGTTGATCAGGATGTCGTCCTCGGTGACGAGCTCGTCGAGGACGCCGAGGACCTGCGGCTGGGTGGGCCGGATGTCGATGTCCTCGGCCTCGTACGCCGCGTCGACGCGGTACTCCCAGCGCTCCTTGTCGTCCGTGTACTCGGTGGCGTACGCGGGCTCCACGCGGTGCTCGTGCAGCAGCAGTGCCTCGGTGAGCGCTTCCAGGCCGGCCCGCGCGTCCGCGATCAGGGGGATCCCCGACAGTTTGTGACCGTCGTACGGCGCGATGTTGAGGTTCAGGAAGCGGACGTTCGAGGCGGTGAAGAGGGTGCCGGAGGCGGTGGTGAAGTCGGTGTAGCGGGTGCCGACGCCGATCACCAGGTCGGCGGTGCGGGCGAGCTCGTTCGCGGTCGCCGTGCCGGTGTGGCCGACACCGCCGACGTCCTGCGGGTGGTCCCACTTCAGTGATCCCTTGCCCGCCTGTGTGGAGGCTACGGGGATACGGGTGGCGGCGGCGAGTTCGGCGAGCACGTCCTCGGCGCGGCTGTGGTGGACCCCGCCGCCCGCGACGATCAGCGGGCGCCGGGCCTCGCGGATCGCCGTGACGGCGGCGGCCAGCTCGGAGCCGTCGGCCGCCGGACGGCGCACCGTCCAGGTCCGCTCCTGGAAGAACTCCTCCGGCCAGTCGTACGCCTCCGCCTGCACGTCCTGCGGCAGCGCGAGCGTGACTGCGCCGGTCTCGACCGGGTCGGTGAGCACGCGCATGGCCTGCAGGGCGGCCGGGATCAGCGCCTCGGGCCGGGTGACGCGGTCGAAGTACTTCGACACCGGGCGCAGACAGTCGTTGACCGACACATCGCCCGCGTAGGGGACTTCGAGCTGCTGGAGGACCGGGTCGGCGGGGCGGGTCGCGAAGATGTCGCCGGGCAGCAGGAGCACCGGGAGGTGGTTGATCGTCGCGAGCGCGGCGCCGGTGACGAGGTTGGTGGCGCCGGGTCCGATGGAGGTGGTCACGGCGTGCGCCGACAGCCGGTTGGACTGGCGGGCGAAGCCGACCGCCGCGTGCACCATCGCCTGCTCGTTACGGCCCTGGTGGTACGGCATCTCGTCGGCGTACTCGACCAGCGCCTGGCCGAGTCCGGCGACGTTGCCGTGACCGAAAATGCCCCAGGTGGCGCCGATCAGCCGCCGCCGCTCGCCGTCCCGCTCCGTGTACTGGGCGGCCAGGAAGCGCACCAGCGCCTGTGCGACCGTCAGCCTCGTCGTTGAGGTCATCGGTATCCCTCTGTGCTCTCTAGATGTCCCGGGTGGAAGCAGATCCGCCACTCCCTCTCCTCGCCCGGTCCGGCCATCACGTTCAGGTAGTACATGGTGTGGCCGGGCTGGGCGATGGACGGGCCGTGCCATCCGTCGGGGACGAGGACGGCATCGCCGGTGCGGACCTCGGCGAGGACGTCGGATCCCCCCTCGCGCGAAGGGAATACGCGCTGATAGCCGAATCCGTTCGGGCCGTCGATCTCGAAGTAGTAGATCTCCTCCAGCTCCGACTCGACACCGGGCCGGTGCTCGTCGTGCTTGTGCGGCGGATACGAGGACCAGTTGCCGCCGGGGGTGATGACCTCGACGGCGATGAGCTTGTCACACTCGAAGGCGTCGGCGGAGGCGAAATTGCGCACCTGGCGTGCGCAGTCGCCACTGCCTCGGTCTTCGACGGGGACCTCCGGCGCGGGGCCGTAGCGGGCGGGGAGTCGGCGCTCGCACTTCGCTCCTGCCAGGGCGAAGCGGCCTCCCGCACCGGAGGCGATCTGGGCCCGGGCGTCTCGGGGCACGTACGCGAAGTCGGAGACCCCCGCGAACACGCTTTCCCTGCCCAGGATTTGGAACTCTTCGTCCTCAATGCGCACGGTACAGGCGCCGCCCAGCGGAAGCACGATCCACTCGCTGTCGCCGGTCGTGAAGGTGTGTGTGCCGCCCGGTCCGAGTTCGACCACGCGCAGACTGCTGTGGGTCCAGCCGGCGTGCTTGGGGTCGATGTCGACGGCGTACAGCCCGCCGGCGGTGGCGCCCTTGGGCACGTACAGGCCCGCGCTCCGGGTCACGTCCGTCGTCGAGTGCGTCGTCAAGTCCGTCGTCGAGTGCGTCCTGGGGTCCGTCATCGGGTCCTCACAGCAGTCCTACGGCGGTGTCCACCGCGGCGGTCACGTTCCCGTCGGCCGGGTAGAGCAGCGAGCGGCCGACGACCAGGCCCTGCACGGTGGGCAGTTGGAGCGCGCCGCGCCACTTCTCGTACGCGCCCTCCTGGTCCTCGCCGACATCGCCGCCGAGCAGTACGGCGGGCAGGGTGGAGGTCTCCATGACCCGGGCCATGTCGTCCGGGTTGTCGGTGACGGGGACCTTCAGCCAGGTGTACGCCGAACTGCCGCCCAGGCCGCTGGCGATGGCGATGGACTTGATGACGGCCTCGGCGCTCAGGTCGTTGACCAGCCTGCCCTCCGGCGTGCGGCGGCTGAGGAACGGTTCGACGAAGACCGGGAGGTGCCGCTCCGCCATCTCGTCGATCGCGCGGGCGGTGGACTCGAGGGTGTTGAGCGAGCCCGGATCGTCGTAGTCGATGCGCAGCAGCAACTTGCCCGCGTCGAAGCCGAGCCGCTCGATGTCCTGCGGACGGTGGCCGGTGAAACGGTCGTCCAGCTCGTACGAGGCGCCCTGGAGACCGCCGCGGTTCATCGAGCCGAGGACCACCTTGTGGTCGAGGGCGCCCAGGAGCAGCAGGTCGTCGAGGATGTCGGCGGTCGCGAGGACGCCGTCGACGCCGGGGCGGGAGAGCGCGAGGCAGAGCCGTTCCAGCAGGTCGGCGCGGTTCGCCATGGCGAACTTGCGGTCGCCGACGGCGAGCGCCCCGCGGGCCGGGTGGTCCGCGGCGATGATCATCAGTCGCCCGTGGTCGCCCACGAGAGGGCGGCGGGGGCGGCGCGCGGCGGCCTCGGCGACGGCTTCGGGGTGGTGGGCGCGGAGCCGGACGAGCTCCGCCGCGTCGACGGCCCGGGGCGGGGCGGGCGTGGCGGGAATGATGGCGTCGCCGCCCTCGTGTCCCACGCGGATGGCGTCGCCGCCCTCGTGTCCCACGCGTCCCGCCCTCATCGGACCGCTCCCGCCGTGAGCGCGTCCTCGACCTCTTCGGGGGTCGGCATCGCGGAGGAGCACTCCAGCCGGGAGGCGACGATGGCACCGGCCGCGTTGGCGTGCCGCATGATCCGCTCCAGGTCCCAGCCGGCGAGCAGGCCGTGACAGAGGGAGCCGCCGAACGCGTCACCGGCGCCGAGGCCGTTGAGGACCGTCACCGGGAGGGGCGGGACCTCGGCCGACGTGCCGTCGCGGTGGACGGCGAGGACGCCCTTGGGGCCTTGTTTGACGACGGCGAGTTCGACGCCCGCCTTGAGCAGGGCCTCGGCCGCCGCGTGCGGTTCGCGGACGCCGGTGGCGATCTCGACCTCGTCGAGGTTGCCGACGGCGACGGTGGTGTGGCGCAGGGCCTCGGCGTAGAAGGCCCGGGCGGAGTCCTCGGGGCCCTTCCCGGCCGCGTCCTTCCGGGCTGCGCTTTCCCAGAACATGGGCCGCCAGTCGAGGTCGAAGACCGTCGTGGCGGACTTAGCGCGGTGGACGAGCGCGGCGAGCGTAGCCGTCCGGCTGGGCTCCTCGCTCAGGCCGGTCCCGGTCACCCAGAAGATGCGCGCCTCGCGGACGGCGTCCAGGTCGAGCTCGTGGGCGTCGATCTCCAGGTCCGGGGCCTTGGGCTGCCGGTAGAAGTACAGCGGGAAGTCGTCGGGCGGGAAGATCTCGCAGAACGTCACCGGGGTGGGCAGCCCGGCGACCGGGGTGACCCAGCGGTCGTCCACGCCGAAGCCGCGCAGCGCCTCGTGGAGGTACGCACCGAAGGGGTCGTCACCCGTGCGCGTGATCACCGCCGTACGCCGTCCGAGCCGGGACGCGGCCACCGCGACGTTCGTCGCCGAGCCGCCCAGGAACTTCCCGAAGGACGTCACCTGCGCCAGCGGGACCCCCGTCTGCAACGGGTAGAGGTCCACACCGATCCGCCCCATGGTGATCAGGTCGTACGCCATCGACTTCCCTTCGCTTCGGCTCCCCCAAGGTCTAGCGCCGCGCGGGGAGCCCTGTCAACAGTTTGTCCGGACATTCGGACCAGGCCTTGACACCTCCCTCGTGCCGCCCGAAGCTGACGCCCATGACGTCGTTGTCACCGCAGGCATCACCTCAGTCCTCACTGTCCCGCATCCGGATCGGTTCGGCTCCGGACTCCTGGGGCGTCTGGTTCCCCGACGACCCTCAGCAGGTCCCCTGGCAGCGCTTCCTCGACGAGGTCTCCCAGTCCGGATACGAGTGGATCGAGCTGGGCCCCTACGGTTACCTGCCCACGGATCCGGCCCTGCTCAAGGAGGAGACCGCGCGGCGCGGGCTCACCGTGTCGGCCGGCACCGTCTTCACCGGGCTGCACCGGGGTCCCGAGGTGTGGGACGCGACGTGGGCGCATGTCTCGGACATCGCCGCGCTCACCCAGGCGATGGGCGCCGAGCACCTCGTCGTCATCCCGGCGTTCTGGCGGGACGACAAGACGGGCGAGGTGCTGGAGGACAGGACGCTGACGCCGACGCAGTGGCGCAATCTGACCGCTCAGACCGAGCGGCTCGCCCATGAGGTGCGGGAGCGCTACGGGCTGAAGATCGTCGTCCACCCGCACGCGGACACACACATCGACAGCGAGGAGAACGTCACGCGTTTCCTCGACGCGACCGACTCCTCCCTGGTGTCGCTGTGCCTGGACACCGGCCACTACGCGTACTGCGGCGGCGACAACGTCAAGCTCATCGAGACCTACGGGGAGCGCATCGGCTACCTCCACCTCAAGCAGGTGGATCCGCTGGTCCTGGCCGAGGTGCGGGCGAACGAGGTGCCGTTCGGGCCCGCCGTGGCCAAGGGCGTGATGTGCGAACCGCCGACCGGCGTACCGGCGCTCGAGCCCGTCCTCGCCGCCGCCCAGAAGCTCGACGTCGAGCTCTTCGCCATCGTCGAGCAGGACATGTACCCGTGCCCGCCGGACAAGCCGCTGCCGATCGCCCAGCGCACCCGGGCGTTCCTGAGGTCCTGCGGAGCGTGACCGTTCGGTGTGACCCCTTCATGGTGTCCCGCGGAGCCTGACCCTCCGCGGGGAGCCGTGGGGCCCGTCGAGAGCCCGCGCCTCGGCGGGCCTTCCGGCGTCGCCGTGCCGCGTCGCGCCATGGGTGTTCCCCGGGTGCGGGCGGCACCATGGGTGTTCCCCGGGTGCGGCCGACACCATGGGTGTTCCCCGGGTGCGGGCGGCGGCGGGTGGGCCGGTGGTGACGCGCATCGTCTCGCGCTCGGGCGGCCTGCGGGTTCTACGGCCATCCGGCGGGTCGGATGCGGCGCGGGTCCGGCCCGCCGCTCGCGTACGCACGACGCACCCGGCCCGCCGCCGGTCCCCTCGGCGCGAATGCGTCACGCGTGTCACAAAAACCACCGCACTGTCACACATGTCACGTGTACGCGGGTCTTGCGTCACACCCGTCCAACA
The DNA here is from genome assembly GCF_044768965.1 of Streptomyces sp. NPDC090798. Taxonomy (NCBI): domain Bacteria; kingdom Bacillati; phylum Actinomycetota; class Actinomycetes; order Kitasatosporales; family Streptomycetaceae; genus Streptomyces; species Streptomyces sp. NPDC090798. The sequence goes on along the minus strand of NZ_JBIVXA010000001.1, from coordinate 368,277 downwards.
GGCCCTGCCCTGCGGTCACTCTGTGTCGTTCAACGGGCGCAGGCTTTGTGATCGCCAGCGCAGCGCCCGGCTCCCCCGACGGCCACCCCCCGGCCGCCGCCGCGGTGCGCGCAGGGAGGTGCCACTCATGACCGACCGTAGGCTCTGGTCGTACAAGGAGATCGCGGCGCACATCAAGGTGCAGCCGGACACCGTGCGGTCGTACCGCAAGCACGGACTGCTGCCGCCGCCCGACCACGTGGAGAGCGGGAAGCCCTACTGGTACGCGGACACCGTCCGCGCCTGGGTCGCCTCCCGCCCCGGAAACCGCGGCCGAAGAGACTGACCACGCGCCCCGTCTCCCGCGCGCCGCATCCCCTGACCGCACTCCCTCGCTGCGCCCCGCCCCTCGCTCGGGTGCGGGGCACAGCCCCTGTCCGGGCTCAGCTCCACGGTTCGATGACCGTCACCCCCGCCCCGGGCGCCGCCCCCATCGCCGCCAGGGCCGCGGGGACCGCGTCCAGCGGGATGGTGGAGGTGACCAGGAGATCGGGGCGGAGCACCCCGGCGCGGACCAGTTCGAGCATGCGGGGGTAGGCGTGTGCCTGCATGCCGTGACTGCCCAGGAGTTCGAGTTCGAGGCCGATCACCCGGGCCATCGGAACCGCGGGGTCCTCGGGCAGCAGACCGACCTGGACGTGGCGCCCCCGGCGGCGCAGCCCGTTCACCGAGGCCGCGCAGGTGACCGGGGAGCCGAGCGCGTCGAGGGAGAGATGGGCGCCGCCGCCGGTCAGCTCCCGGATCGCCGCCGCCGTGTCCCCGACCCGCGAGGCGTCCACGACCTCCACCGCGCCGAACTTCCGCGCCAGGTCCAGGGCCTGGGGCGAGAGGTCCACGGCCACGACCCGTGCCCCGGCCGCCGCCGCGATCATCACCGCCGACAGTCCCACGCCTCCGCAGCCGTGCACCGCGACCCACTCCCCCGCCGCCACCCGGCCCTGCGCGACCACCGCGCGGAACGCCGTGGCGAACCGGCAGCCCAGCGACGCCGCCGTCGCGAAGGACAGCTCGTCCGGCACCGCCACCAGGTTCACCTCGGCGTGGTCGAGTGCCACGTACTGGGCGAAGGAACCCCAGTGGGTGAACCCCGGCTGGGTCTGCCGCTCGCACACCTGCTGGTCACCCGCGGCGCAGGAGGGACACGTTCCGCAGGCGCAGACGAACGGGACGGTGACCCGGTCGCCGGGGCGCCGGCCGGTTACCCGCGCACCGACCGCCTCGATGGTCCCCGCGAGTTCGTGGCCCGGCACATGCGGCAGGGTGATGTCCGGGTCGTGCCCCATCCAGCCGTGCCAGTCGCTGCGGCACAGCCCGGTGGCCTCGACCCGCACCACCACCCCGTGCTCCGCGGGCACCGGGTCCGCCACCTCGCGCACCTCGGCCGGCTCCTCGTACCGCTCGAACACCACTGCCCGCATCCGTCTCGCCCCTCCGCCCGAAGATCACCCTTCGGAGCGAACGCTATCCGCGCGCCTCGACCTTGTCCCGCTCCCTGTCGTCCTCCCGGTCGTCCGCCTGGTCGTCCTCCCGATCGTCCGCCTGCCAGGTGCTGCCCGGCTCCGCCTCGCCCTCGCTCAGCCCGAACCGGTCGTGGAAGCGCCGCAGCGGTCCCGGTGCCCACCAGGTCGCGCGGCCCGTGAGGCGCATGACCGCCGGGACCAGCAGGCTGCGAACGACCATCGCGTCCATCAGCACGGCGAGCGCGATGCCCAGGCCGAGCATCTTGGTGTTGGTCACGCGTGAGGTGCCGATCGCGACCATCACCACGGCGAGGATGACCGCGGCGGCGGTGATCAGGCCGCCGGTGCGCTGGAGGCCGAAGCGGACCGCCTCCCGGTGGTCGCCCGTGTGGTCGTACTCCTCCTTTATCCGGGAGAGCAGGAAGACTCCGTAGTCCATGGAGAGGCCGAAGGCGACGCAGAACATGAGGACGGGGAGCGTCGTCTCTATCGATCCCGGGCTGGTGAAGCCGAGCAGGCCCGACAGATGGCCGTCCTGGAAGACCCAGACCACCGCGCCGAACATCGCCGTCAGGCTGAGCGCGTTGAGCAGGACCGCCTGGATCGGGATCAGCACGCTGCCGGTGAGGAGGAAGACCAGGAGCAGGGTGACGATCGCTATGAAGGCCGCGGCCCAGGGGAGCCGGTCGGCTATGGCGTGCTTGGAGTCGACCAGGACCGCCGCCGTGCCGGTCACCGCCGTGTCGAACGGGGCCTGTGTCGCCCGCAGTTCGCGCACCAGCCGCTGGGCTCCGTCGCCGACGGCCTCGCCCTTCGGCAGCACCGTGAAGTAGGCCGAGTCGCCCTGCGCCAGGGGCCCGTCCACCCGCAGCACCTCGGGCAGCGCGGCGATCCGGTCCTTGTAGGCCGCGTACTGGGCCTCGGTCGCCCGGCCCTCCGCGAGCACCTCCAGGGCACCACCGGGGCTGCCCGGGAAGCCGTCCCGTATGTGCTGCTGGACGACGTGGGACTCTGCATCCGAGGGCAGCTGGCGGTCGTCCGCGGTGCCGAACTTCACGCCCAGGAAGGGCAGTCCGAGCACGATCAACCCGGCGGTGGTGGCGACGGCGAAGACCGGCGCCCTGCGCATGACGAGGGAGGCCATACGTCCCCAGGCGGCCCCGTCCGCGCTCGCCGACGGCCTTGCGCGCCGGAACAGGCGGCGCAGATCCAGCGAGTTCACCCGGTGGCCGAGGAGCACCAGCGCCGCCGGGAGCAGAACCAGGGCGGCGGCTGCGGCCAGCAGCACCACGGCGATGCCCGCGTAGGCGAAGGAGCGCAGGAAGTACTGCGGGAAGAGCAGCATCGCGGCCAGGGAGACGGCGACCGTGAGAGAGGAGAAGAGGACCGTGCGGCCCGCGGTGCGCAGGGTCGTGGCGATGGCCCTGATGGTGTCTTCCCGGCTCGAACGCGGTGGTGAGCCCGGGGAGGGCGCGGCGCCCTTGGCCAGTTCCTCGCGGAATCTGCGGACGATGAACAGGGCGTAGTCGATGGCGAGGCCGAGTCCCAGGGCCGTGGTGAGGTTCATCGCGAAGACCGAGACGTCGGTGAACTCGGTGAGGCCGCGCAGTACCGCGTTCGTGCCCAGGATCGCGACGATGCCCACGGCGAGCGGCAGCAGGGCCGCGATCGCGCTGCCGAAGACCATCACCAGCAGCACGAGGGTCACCGGCAGGGCGATCATCTCGGCCCGGGTCAGGTCCTCGCGGATGGTCGTCTGCATCTCGTGCTGCACCGCGACCGGGCCGCCGACCCTGACCTCGAGGGGCCCGTGCGTTCCTCGGTAGAAGGGCGCCAGACGGTCCAGGGTCTCGCTCGCCGTCTTCTCATCGCCCGTTATCCGCGCGGCGATCAGCGCTTCGTGGCCGTCCTTCGCCGTCAGCGCCGGTGCGCCCGACGCCCAGTACGAACCGATCCCCGTGACGCCCCGCTCGGTGGCGAGCCGCGCCGCGAGCCGCTTCGCCTCGGCCGCGACCGAGGGAGCGTCGACCGTGGCGCGCCCCGAGTCGACCAGGAGCAGCAGATTGGGCTGCGAGGCGGGGAACTCCCGCTCCAGCGCCTTGGTCGCGTACGTCGACTCGGCGGTCGGGTCCTGCCAGCCGCCGCTGCCCAGCCGGTCGGCGACCCCGCTGCCGGCCACCACGGCGAGCCCGGTGAGCAGCAGCGCGACGAGCAGGGAGAGCCGGGGGCGCGCGGTCACGAACCGGGTCCAGCCACCGACCCGGGCACCGCGACCGGTTCGCGGGCCACCGCTCGTCCGTCGGCCGTCACCGGCCCGCGGACCGCTCTTCCCCGGCGGACTTCCGCTCTCCGGCGGGGCTCCGACCACCCGCGGGTCGTCGCCCGCGCTCGCGTCGACGCTCGCGCCCCTCCCGCGCCCCGCGCCGCTCCCGTGGCCGTCATCCACGCTGTTGACTTCGGTCATCGTGCGGTGTCCCCTTCACCGTGACCCCTGTCCGCGCGGCGGCGTCCGTCCGGCCATCCGGGCGTGCGCACAGGCAGCAGGGGTCGACCATTGCCATAGAATGGCAAACACGAGAGATCGCTCGCGTTTCACCAGAATGCGAGCGACCACTCGCGTTTGTCAATCACGTTCGGAGAGCTGGGGATAACTCGTGCCCGACAAGCCCGAGACGCAGCACACCGCCGACGAGCGGCCCCGCCGACGGCAGGCCCGCGGCGAGCGCAGGATCGCCCAGCTGCTGGAGGCCGCCGCCTCCGTCTTCTGCACCACCGGCTACACCGCCGCCAGCACCAACGCCATCGCCCGCGAGGCGGGCGTCTCGCCGGGCACGCTGTACCAGTTCTTCCCGAACAAAGAGGCCATCGCGATCGAGCTGGGCGACCGGCTCATGCACGAGATGCGCGACATGTACGGCGAGGCGCTCGCTCCGGTCGACCCCAGGACCCCGGTGGAGGCGGCCGTGGGCGCCGCGGTCGACCGGTTCATCGCCTTCAACTGCGATCACCCCGTGTTCTTCGCGCTGATGCACGGCCCCGACATCCCGGGCCGGATCGCCGAGGAGCACGACGCCCTGCACGCGACCCTGATCTCGCGGATAGAGGGGCTGCTCTCCTCCCTCATGACCGACGCGCCCGCCACCGAGGTCACGCGCATCGCGCACGTGTGCCTGGGCATCTACAAGGCCGGCCTGGAGCTGGTCCTCTCGAACGAGGGAGCCGAGCGCGAGGCGTACGTCCGAGAGCTGAAGGACGTCCTGCTCCGCTACCTGGCGCCGCTGATCCACGACAGGACACCCACCCCGGCGGACCTCACCGCCGGCCCCGCGGAGTTCACGGCCCCAACCCCCTGACCGCACACGACCCCAACCCCCGACCGCACACGTCGACCCGGCCGTCGAGCACGGCCGCCCACGCCTCGGCCGTGACGGAGTACCCCATACTGCGACATAGCGGACATCTGCCATAAGGTTCGGATAAATCAGACCGAGCCCAAGGGGCAAGCCGTGACCCAGAATCAGCCGCCCGGTGCGCCCCGGGCCCGCATTCCCGGACCTCAGCAGCCCCCGCCGTCGTACCCCCAGATCCGCACCGGACTGTGGCGACGCTGCCTAGGCGGCGGGCTCGCGCTCTGGACGCTGACGGCGATCGTCACGTACACGACGAGGAACACCACGCCGCTGCCCACCCTGATCCTGCTCGGCTGCTTCCTGGTGCCCGTCGTCTTCGCACTCTGGGCGTACGAGCGCCACGGCCGCGACCTCGGTGTCCAGGTGATCCTCGGCTGCCTCCTGACCGGCGGTGCCCTCGGAGTGCTGGGCGCGTCGGTGATGGACAGCCACCTGCTCCACCCCTCGCTGTCGAGATGCGTCGGCGTCGGACTGATCGAGGAGGCGGCGAAGCTGGCCGCGCTGATGTTCGTCCTGCGCCGCCACCCCCGGCTCCGGGGACTGCGGGCCGGTCTCGTGCTCGGCGCGGGCGTCGGCTTCGGCTTCGCGGCCCTGGAGAGCGCGGGGTACGCGTTCAACGCCGCCGCTTCCCTCAAGGGACTGGATCCGCGCGCACTGCTGGAGACGGAGATCCTGCGCGGGCTGCTCACCCCGTTCGGACACGGCCTGTGGACGGCGATCACGGGAGCGGTGCTGCTCACGTACCGCCACCCGCACGGGCGCTTCCAGTACGCCGGCCCGATGGCGGGCACCTACGCCGGCGTGTCGCTGCTGCACGCCCTGTGGGACTCGACGCACGGCATCGCGCTCTGGCTGGTCGCGCGGCTGACCACGACGGGGCTCGACCGGACGCCCTTCGCACTGGGGTACCTACAGGGGCCCACCGACGAGCAGAAACATCTCTTCACGCTGTTCTCGGTGGGCGGCCTGATCATCGTCGCCCTGGCGGGGGTCGGCTGGGTGCGTTCGCTGACACGCCGCGACTTCGCTTGGAGAAATACCCCCTAGGGGTATACTGTTGGTCATCCGAGCAAGTCACCCGAACCCCACACGCCTCGACGAGGAGTACGCCATGACCGCGCAGACCGACACCCCGGGTTCCGTCACGACCGTCTACCAGGTGAGCGGAATGAGCTGCGGGCACTGTGAGGGCTCCGTCTCCGGCGAGATCTCCGAGATCCCCGGGGTCACCTCGGTTAAGGCCGTCGCCGCCACCGGCGAGGTGACCGTGGTCTCCGCGGCGCCGCTCGACGAGGAGGCCGTGCGCGCCGCCGTCGACGAGGCGGGCTTCGAGCTCGCCGGCAAGGCCTGAGTCACCGGCCTCGCACTCACCAGTCGCTCCCCCGCGCCTTCCAGTTCCCCGCATCACCTGCATCGCCCGTTCACCCCGTATCACCCGCATCGCCCGTTCACCCCGCACCACCCAGCACTTCACGCAGCTCTCCACACCGGGCCGTACCGACCAGCTGATACTGGCTCCGTACGGCCCGGCTCATTCCATGGAGCCCGACCATGACCACCGCAGCACCCGACCCGGCCATAACCGTGACGACCCCGGCCACCGCGACAGCCGCGCCGTCGGAGGTGGAGCTCACCATCGGCGGAATGACCTGCGCCTCCTGCGCGGCCCGTGTCGAGAAGAAGCTCAACCGCATGGACGGCGTCACCGCCACGGTCAACTACGCGACGGAGAAGGCGAAGGTCTCGTACCCGGTGGGGGTACAGGTCTCCGACCTCATCGCCACCGTCGTGAAGACGGGATACACGGCCGAGGAACCCCCGCCCCCGCGCCTCGAAACGCCGGAACCGGCCACCGACCCCGGCGCCGCCGACGAGGACCCCGAACTCGTCTCCCTGCGCGAACGGCTCGTCGTCTCGGCCCTGCTCGCGCTCCCCGTCGTCCTGATGTCGATGATCCCGGCGCTGCAGTTCGACAACTGGCAGTGGCTCTCGCTGACCCTCGCCGCACCCGTCGTGGTCTGGGGCGCGCTGCCCTTCCACCGGGCCGCGTTCACCAACGCGCGCCACGGCGCGGCCACCATGGACACCCTCGTCTCGGTCGGCACGCTCGCCGCGTTCGGCTGGTCCCTGTGGGCGCTGTTCTGGGGGCGCGCGGGCATGCCGGGCATGCGGCACGGCTTCGACCTCACCGTCTCGCGTACGGAGGGGTCGTCGACGATCTATCTCGAAGTCGCCGCGGGCGTGGTCGCGTTCATCCTGCTGGGCCGCTATCTGGAGGCCCGCTCCAAGCGGCGGGCCGGAGCCGCGCTGCGGGCGCTGATGGAACTGGGGGCCAAGGACGTCGCGGTGCTACGGGACGGCCGTGAGGTCCGTATCCCGGTCGCGCGGCTGGCGACGGACGACCGTTTCGTCGTGCGGCCCGGCGAGAAGATCGCCACCGACGGGACGGTGGTGGAGGGTTCCTCCGCCGTCGACGCCTCCATGCTGACGGGCGAGTCGGTGCCGGTGGACGTGACGGTGGGTTCCGCCGTCATCGGCGCGACCGTGAACGCCGGCGGACGGCTCGTCGTCGAGGCGACCCGGGTCGGCGCCGACACCCAACTCGCCCGGATGGCCCGGCTCGTCGAAGACGCGCAGAACGGCAAGGCCGAGGTGCAGCGCCTCGCCGACCGGATCTCCGGGATCTTCGTGCCGGTGGTGCTGGTGATCGCGCTCGGCACCTTCGGGGTGTGGCTCGGCGTCACCGGCGACACGGCCGCCGCCTTCACCGCGGCCGTCGCGGTGCTGATCATCGCCTGCCCCTGCGCCCTCGGCCTCGCGACCCCGACCGCCCTGATGGTCGGCACCGGCCGCGGCGCCCAACTCGGCATCCTCATCAAGGGCCCCGAGGTCCTGGAGTCCACGCGCCGCGTCGACACGGTCGTCCTGGACAAGACCGGCACGGTGACGACGGGACGGATGACACTGCGGGAGGTGTACGTCGTCGCCGGCACCGACGAGAAGGAGCTCCTGCGGCTCGCAGGCGCCCTGGAACACGCCTCCGAGCATCCGGTGGCCCGGGCGATCGCCGCGGGCGCCCAGGAGCGGGCCGGTGACCTTCCCCCGGTGGAGCACTTCGAGAACGTCCCCGGGCTCGGCGTACGCGGGCGCGTGGAGGGTCACGACGTCCAGGTGGGGCGGCTCCACGAAGGCGAACTCCCGGAGTCGCTGGCCCGCGCCAAGGCCGAGGCGCAGGCGGAGGGACGTACGGCCGTCGTGGTCACCCGGGACGGGGTGGCACTCGGTGTCCTGACCGTCGCCGACGCGATCAAGGAGACCAGCGCCGAGGCGGTGCGCGCGCTGCGCGGCCTGGGGCTCACACCGGTCCTGCTGACCGGGGACAACCGGGCGGTCGCCCAGTCCGTGGCGCGTGCCGTCGGCATCGACCCCGGGGAGGTGATCGCCGAGGTGCTGCCCGAGGACAAGGTCGCCGTCGTCAAGCGCCTCCAGAGCGAGGGGCGGACCGTGGCGATGGTCGGCGACGGGGTGAACGACGCGGCGGCGCTCGCCACCGCCGACCTGGGCCTCGCGATGGGGACGGGCACGGACGCGGCGATCGAGGCGAGCGACCTGACGCTGGTCCGGGGGGATCTGCGGGTGGCGGCGGACGCGATCCGGCTGTCACGCAAGACCCTGTCCACGATCAAGGGGAACCTGGTGTGGGCGTTCGGATACAACGTGGCGGCGCTGCCGCTCGCCGCGGCCGGACTCCTCAACCCGATGATCGCGGGGGCCGCGATGGCCTTCTCGTCGGTGTTCGTGGTGACGAACAGCCTTCGACTCAGGACATTCTCATGACGACAGAGCAAGAGTCCCCCTAGAGTCCAACGGGAGCCTCACATAAGCTCTTCACAAGGCTCGCGCATCTTCCTTACGCTTGGGCCTCGATTGCCATATCAGGCTCTTGCGTATCTTCAGGACATACGCAAGAGACGCAGATCACAGTGATGTGAACGTAACCACCGAAGGGGTTCGTGAGTCTAAGTTGGCGATGCCGGAGACGTCTTGGGGGGCGTCTCTGACATCTGGGGATGTCTTGGGGGACGTTCCCGGAACTGCGTTGCCGGGGCACGTGCAGCGGGGAGCTTTGAGCGGCCCTCCCGTCGGTACGGGTCCCGGCAGACCGCACCCCAGCAGTACATGAGCACCGCAGTAGTACAGAGAGTTTTGCTCGTTTTGCTCACGGCCGGTCCGGTCAGCCCGGTCGGCCGGGAGCAACGCGACGGCACGCTCGCAGCGATTCAGGCGCTGTCCCACAGACGCCCGGCCGGATCCCGTGGGGGGAATCCGCACCGGGACAAGGAAAGCGCCCTGACTGCCGGCCCGTGGGGGGACCGGTAGCAGGGCGCTTTCCGTTTTCTTTTGAGGACTCGGTTCGCCTCAGGGCACCGTGAGCGACCTGGGCCTAGCGGGCCTCGACCGGGACGAAGTCGCGCAGGACCTCGCCCGTGTAGATCTGGCGCGGGCGGCCGATGCGGGAGCCGGGCTCCTTGATCATCTCGTGCCACTGGGCGATCCAGCCCGGGAGGCGGCCGAGGGCGAACAGGACCGTGAACATCTCGGTCGGGAAGCCCATGGCGCGGTAGATCAGACCGGTGTAGAAGTCCACGTTCGGGTAGAGGCTGCGCGAGACGAAGTAGTCGTCGGAGAGCGCGTGCTCCTCCAGCTTGAGCGCGATGTCCAGCAGCTCGTCGGACTTGCCGAGCGCCGAGAGGACATCGTGCGCCGCCGCCTTGATGATCTTCGCCCGGGGGTCGAAGTTCTTGTAGACGCGGTGGCCGAAGCCCATCAGACGGACGCCGTCCTCCTTGTTCTTCACCTTGCGGATGAAGGAGTCGACGTCGCCCCCGGAGGCCTGGATGCCCTCGAGCATCTCCAGCACGGACTGGTTGGCGCCACCGTGCAGGGGGCCCCACAGCGCGCTGATGCCGGCGGAGATCGACGCGAACATGTTCGCCTGCGACGAGCCCACCAGGCGCACGGTGGAGGTCGAACAGTTCTGCTCGTGGTCGGCGTGCAGGATGAGCAGCTTGTCGAGCGCGGCGACGACGACCGGGTCGAGCTCGTACTCCTGGGCGGGGACCGAGAAGGTCATGCGCAGGAAGTTCTCGACGTACCCGAGGTCGTTGCGCGGGTAGACGAAGGGGTGACCGATCGACTTCTTGTAGGCGTACGCCGCGATCGTCGGAAGCTTGGCAAGAAGGCGGATCGTCGAAAGGTGACGCTGCTTCTCGTCGAACGGGTTGTGGCTGTCCTGGTAGAACGTCGACAGGGCGCTGACCACCGACGACAGCATCGCCATCGGGTGGGCGTCGCGCGGGAAGCCCTGGAAGAAGCGCTTGACGTCCTCGTGCAGCAGGGTGTGCTGCGTGATCTCGTTCTTGAAGGTGGAGAGCTCGTCCACGTTCGGCAGTTCGCCGTTGATCAGCAGAGAGGCCACCTCAAGGAAGGTGGAGCGCTCGGCCAGCTGCTCGATCGGGTAGCCGCGGTACCGGAGGATGCCCTGCTCACCGTCGAGGTAGGTGATCGCGGATTTATACGCGGCGGTGTTGCCGTATCCGCTGTCCAGCGTCACCAGCCCGGTCTGGGCGCGGAGCTTCCCGATGTCGAAGCCCTTGTCGCCGACGGTGCTGTCGATCACCGGGTAGGTGTACTCGCCATCGCCGTACCGCAGTACTACAGAGTTGTCGCTCACGTCATCCCTCACCGACGTTGTGCCTCTTCTTCGAGGTGCCCTGACTGTCTCTACCATCCCCCATTTGGCCCTGGAGAGTGCACTCGGGGTCGACCATTGGGCCTATTGGCGGCACTCAGTGCCGCCAACCTGCTCATCCTGCCCCCCTTCGCCCTGGTTCCGGAAGTGCTGTGTGACCTTTGCGACTCATTTGATCGATCATTTTTTGTGATGCCTGGGGCGGAGGGGTCGGCGCGGTCGCCCAGTGGCCGTTCAACGGTGCCGCGCGAGGTCTCTCGCCCCCGCCGCCCCTACCCGTTCCCATCCCCCCGGGGCTCCGCCCCGGACCCCGTGGGGCGCCTTTTTCGGCTGCGGGTGAGTGGGGGCCGGTCGCGCAGTTCCCCGCGCCCCTGAAAGCCTGAGGCCCTCACGTGGTGAGGCGGTGGTCGAGGGATGTGTGTCGGCGGCCCGCCGACACCGTGCGGACCGCCTGGCCGATCGCCTTGCGGGAGCCGACCAGGACGACGAGCTTCTTGGCCCGGGTGACCGCCGTGTAGAGCAGATTGCGCTGGAGCATCATCCACGCGCCGGTGGTGACCGGGATCACCACCGCGGGGTACTCACTGCCCTGGGAGCGGTGGATCGTCACCGCGTACGCGTGGGCCAGCTCGTCGAGTTCGTCGAAGTCATAGGGAACCTCCTCGTCCTCGTCCGTCAGCACCGTCAGACGCTGCTCCTCGGAGTCGAGCGAGGTGACCACGCCCACGGTGCCGTTAAAGACGCCGTTCTCCCCTTTTTCGTAGTTGTTGCGGATTTGGGTCACCTTGTCGCCGACCCGGAAGACCCGGCCGCCGAAGCGTTTTTCCGGCAGGTCGGGGCGGCCGGGCGTAATCGCCTGCTGCAACAGGCCGTTGAGGGTGCCCGCGCCCGCCGGGCCGCGGTGCATGGGTGCCAGCACCTGGATGTCCCGGCGCGGGTCGAGCCCGAACTTGGCCGGAATCCGCCGTGCCGCCACATCCACGGTGAGCCGCCCGGCCTCCTCGGTCTCGTCCTCGACGAAGAGGAAGAAGTCCTTCATGCCGTCGGTGACGGGGTGCTGCCCGGAGTTGATCCGGTGCGCGTTCGTTACCACTCCGGACTGCTGGGCCTGGCGGAAGACCTGGGTCAGACGGACGGAGGGGATGGGGCTCCGGTCGGCGAGCAGATCGCGCAGGACCTCGCCGGCGCCGACGCTGGGGAGTTGGTCGACGTCCCCGACGAACAGCAGGTGGGCGCCCGGCGGCACCGCCTTGACCAGCTTGTTGGCGAGGAGGAGGTCGAGCATGGAGGCCTCGTCCACGACCACCAGGTCGGCGTCCAGCGGCCGGTCCTTGTCGTACGCCGCGTCCCCGCCCGGCTTGAGCTCCAGGAGCCGGTGCACGGTGGAGGCGTCCGCTCCGGTCAGCTCGGCGAGTCGCTTGGCGGCGCGGCCCGTCGGCGCCGCGAGCACGACCTTCGCCCGCTTGGCACGCGCCAGCTCCACGATCGAGCGGACCGTGAACGACTTGCCGCAGCCGGGGCCTCCGGTGAGCACCGCGACCTTCTTGGTGAGCGCCAGCCGGACGGCTTCCTCCTGCCCGGGCGCCAACTCCGCGCCCGTACGCCCCTTCAGCCAGGTCAGTGCCTTGTCCCAGGCCACGTCATGGAAGCCGGGCATCCGGTCCCCGGTGGTGCGCAGGAGGCGCAACAGCTGGGCCGAGAGGGAGAGTTCGGCGCGGTGGAAGGGGACCAGGTAGACGGCCGTGACCGTGTCCGGGCCGCCGTCGGGACCGGGGACCTTCTCGCGTACGACGCCCGGCTCCCGTACGCCACCGGGTTCGCCCTCGTCCTCGGTCGGCTCCGCCAGTTCCGCGAGGCATTCGATGACCAGGCCCGTGTCCACCTGGAGCAGCTTCACCGCGTCGGCGATCAGCTGCTCCTCGGGGAGGAAGCAGTGGCCCTGGTCGGCGGACTGCGACAGGGCGTACTGGAGGCCCGCCTTGACGCGCTCGGGGCTGTCGTGCGGGATGCCGACGGACTGGGCGATCTTGTCGGCGGTGAGGAAGCCGATGCCCCAGACGTCGGCGGCCAGGCGGTAGGGCTGGTTCTTGACGACCGAGATCGACGCGTCGCCGTACTTCTTGTAGATGCGCACCGCGATCGACGTCGACACCTCGACGGTCTGGAGGAAGAGCATGACCTCCTTGATCGCCTTCTGCTCCTCCCATGCGTCGGCGATCTTCTTGGTGCGCTTGGGGCCGAGGCCGGGGACCTCGATGAGGCGCTTCGGCTCCTCCTCGATGATCTGGAGCGTGTCCAGCCCGAAGTGCTGGGTGATGCGGTCGGCGAAGATGGGGCCGATGCCCTTGACCAGACCGGAGCCGAGGTAGCGGCGGATGCCCTGGACCGTTGCGGGCAGGACGGTCGTGTAGTTCTCCACCGTGAACTGCTTGCCGTACTGCGGGTGGGAGCCCCAACGGCCCTCCATCCGGAGCGACTCGCCCACCTGGGCGCCGAGGAGCGCGCCCACGACGGTGAGCAGATCGCCGGCGCCGCGGCCGGTGTCCACCCTCGCGACCGTGTACCCGTTCTCCTCGTTGGCGTACGTGATCCGCTCGAGCACGCCCTCGACAACCGCCAGTTGCACCTGCCGGTTCCCCGCCTGATTGGACATGATCCGAAGGTACCTGTGCCGACTGACAGCCGGGCGCCGCGGCGGACGGCACCGGCTCCTGTCCATGGGGCCGCGTCCGGATCACCCTCACTCCGCTCATCCGAGCCTGATTCATCACGATCCGGTCTCGGCATGTGGTTGAGGTCTTGATTAATACCCGTGTAATCGATTCCAATCCTCCGTGTAATCGATTCCACGAGGAGGTGGAGCGGCGATGGCGAGCATCAAGGACGTTGCCGCCGAGGCCGGCGTATCCGTCGCCACGGTCTCGCGCGTCCTGAACGATCATCCGTCGGTCAGCGAAGACGCACGCACCCGCGTGCTGGCCGCCGTACAGACCCTGGGCTACCGCCCGAACGCCGTCGCCCGCTCCCTGCGCACCGACCAGACCCGCACCCTCGGCCTGGTCATCAGCGACGTACTCAACCCGTACTTCACCGAGCTGGCCCGCTCCGTCGAGGAGGAGGCCCGCGCCCTCGGCTACAGCGTGATCATCGGCAACGCCGACGAACGGCCGGACCTCCAGGACCACCACGTACGGACCCTGCTGGACCGGCGGATCGACGGACTGCTCGTCTCCCCCGCCGACGGCGGCTCCCCCGGAATGCTGGACGCCGCGCGGGCGGGGACGCCGATGGTCTTCGTGGACCGCTGGATCCCGGGCGTGGACGTGCCCGTCGTACGGGCGGACGGCCGGACGGCGGTCCGGGATCTCGTGGCGCATCTGCACGGGCTCGGACACCGCCGGCTCGCGATCATCGCGGGGCCCGCGGCGACCACCACCGGCAGCGAGCGCGTCGAGGCCTTCCGGGAGGCCATGGCCGAGCACGGGCTGCCGCTCCCGGACGCCTACATAGGCCAGGGCGACTTCCAGGCCGAGAGCGGGCGGCGGGTCACCGAGGGCTTCCTCGACCTGCCCGAGCCGCCCGAGGTCGTCTTCGCCGCCGACAACCTGATGGCGCTCGGCGCGCTGGACGCGGTCCGCGCGCGCGGGCTGCGGGTTCCCGAGGACATCGCGCTCGCGGCGTTCGACGACATCCCGTGGTTCGTGCACACCGATCCGCCGATCACCGCGGTCGCCCAGCCGACCGGCGAGCTGGGGCGGGCCGCCGTACGCGCGCTCGTCGACCGGATCGAGGGGCGCCCCCCGCAGTCGGTCACCCTCGCCGCCCGTCTCGTCGTCCGCCGTTCGTGCGGCGAACCGGCCCCCACCCCGCACTCCCCCGTAACGAACAGGAGTAAGTCGTGAGCAACCAGGACGAGTTGCTGCGCATCGAGGGCATCCGAAAGACCTTCCCCGGCGTGGTCGCGCTCGACAGCGTCGACTTCGATCTGCGCCGCGGCGAGGTGCATGTGCTGCTCGGCGAGAACGGTGCCGGCAAGAGCACGCTCATCAAGATGCTCTCGGGCGCCTACCAGCCCGACTCCGGGCGCGTCCTCGTCGACGGCGAGGAGGTGCGCGTCCACGGTGCGCAGGACTCCGAGCGCCTCGGGATCGCGACCATCTACCAGGAGTTCAACCTCGTTCCCGATCTGACGGTCGCCGAGAACATCTTCCTGGGGCGGCAGCCGCGCCGCTACGGGCTGATCGACCGGAAGGGGATGGAGGCCGAGGCCGCCGAACTGCTGGAACGGGTCGGTGTCAGCGTCTCCCCGCGCGCGCGGGTGCGTGAACTCGGTATCGCACGTCTCCAGATGGTCGAGATCGCGAAGGCGCTGAGCCTGAACGCCCGCGTTCTGATCATGGACGAGCCGACCGCGGTGCTCACCTCCGAAGAGGTCGAAAAACTCTTCGCCATCGTGCGCCAGCTGCGCGAGGACGGTGTCGGCATCGTCTTCATCACGCACCACTTGGAGGAGATCGCCGCCCTGGGGGACCGGGTCACCGTCATCCGGGACGGCAAGAGCGTCGGGCAGGTCCCGGCCTCCACCACCGAGGACGAGCTCGTACGGCTCATGGTGGGGCGGTCGATCGAGCAGCAGTACCCGCGCGAGCGGGCCACTGGCGACAAGGGCTCCGGGGCCGCCCTGCTGACCGTCGAGGGGCTGACCCGTGACGGGGTCTTCCACGACGTGAGTTTCGAGGTGCGGGCCGGTGAGGTCGTCGGCATCGCGGGGCTCGTGGGGGCCGGGCGCACGGAGGTCGTACGAGCGGTCTTCGGGGCCGATCCGTACGACAAGGGGGCCGTCAAGGTCGCCGGTCGCCAGCTGCGGCGGCACGACGTGAACGCGGCGATGGCGGCCGGGATCGGGCTCATCCCCGAGGACCGCAAGGGCCAGGGGCTGCTCCTGGACGCCTCCGTCGAGGAGAACCTCGGCCTGGTCACCATGCGGGCGGCGACCCATGGCGGGCTCGTCGACCTCAAGGGCCAGCGGGAGGCCGCCGCGCGGATCGCCGAGCAGCTCGGCGTCCGGATGGCCGGTCTCGGCCAGCACGTGCGCACCCTCTCCGGCGGCAACCAGCAGAAGGTCGTCATCGGCAAGTGGCTGCTCGCCGACACCAAGGTGCTGATCCTCGACGAGCCGACCCGTGGCATCGACGTCGGCGCCAAGGTCGAGATCTACCAGCTCGTCAACGAACTGACGGCCGCCGGCGCGGCCGTCCTGATGATCTCCAGCGATCTGCCCGAGGTGCTCGGCATGAGCGACCGGGTGCTGGTGATGGCCCAGGGCCGGATCGCGGGCGAGCTGTCCGCCGACGAGGCGACCCAGGACTCCGTGATGGCACTCGCCGTCAGCACACCGACCACCAACTCTGTTACCGCTGTGGAGGGCTCCCGTGGCCACTGACACGCTCAAGAGCACTACGGGCGCGAGTGGCGCCTCGGCGGTCCGCCGCCTTCTGCTCGACAACGGGGCGCTCACCGCGCTCATCGCCCTCGTCATCGCGATGTCGGCGCTGTCCGGCGACTTCCTGACGACGGACAACCTGCTCAACATCGGCGTCCAGGCGGCCGTGACCGCCATCCTCGCCTTCGGTGTGACCTTCGTGATCGTCTCGGCGGGCATCGACCTGTCGGTCGGCTCGGTCGCCGCGCTGTCCGCCACCGTCCTCGCCTGGATGGCGACTTCCCAGGGCGTCCCGGTCTGGATCGCGGTGATCCTCGCGGTCGCGACCGGCATAGCGTGCGGCCTGGTCAACGGCGTCCTGATCTCGTACGGGAAACTGCCGCCGTTCATCGCGACGCTCGCCATGCTGTCGGTGGGCCGCGGTCTGTCCCTGGTGATCTCGCAGGGCTCCCCGATCGCCTTCCCCGACTCGGTCTCGCACCTCGGTGACACCCTCGGCGGCTGGCTGCCGGTGCCTGTCCTGGTGATGGTCGTCATGGGCCTGATCACCGCCCTGATCCTGGGCCGTACGTACATCGGCCGCTCCATGTACGCGATCGGCGGCAACGAGGAGGCCGCGCGCCTCTCGGGTCTGCGGGTGAAGAGGCAGAAGCTCGCGATCTACGCCCTGTCGGGTCTCTTCGCGGCCGCCGCGGGCATCGTGCTCGCCTCCCGCCTGTCCTCCGCGCAGCCGCAGGCCGCGCAGGGCTACGAACTGGACGCGATCGCCGCGGTCGTCATCGGCGGCGCCTCCCTGGCGGGCGGCACCGGCAAGGCGTCCGGCACGCTGATCGGCGCCCTGATCCTCGCGGTGCTCCGCAACGGTCTGAACCTGCTCTCCGTCTCCGCCTTCTGGCAGCAGGTCGTCATCGGTGTCGTGATCGCGCTGGCGGTGCTCCTCGACACGGTGCGGCGCAAGGCCGGGGCGACTCCGGTGGCCGCCGGGGCGGGTGCGCCGGGCGGCAGGGGCAAGCAGGCGGCGACGTACCTCATCGCGGCCGTGGTCGCGGCGGCCGTCGTCGGTGCGATGTCCTTCCTGCACAACGGCTCCTCGTCGGCGACGAAGAAGGTGGGCCTGTCCCTCTCCACCCTGAACAACCCGTTCTTCGTGCAGATCAAGTCGGGTGCCCAGCAGGAGGCGAAGAAGCTCGGCGTGGACCTGACGGTCACGGACGCGCAGAACGACGCCTCGCAGCAGGCCAACCAGCTCCAGAACTTCACCAGTTCGGGTCTCGGTTCGATCATCGTCAATCCGGTGGACTCGGACGCGGCGGGCCCGGCGGTCCGCTCCGCGAACAAGGCCGGCATCCCCGTCGTCGGCGTGGACCGCGGCGTGAACAAGGCCGACACGGCCGCGCTGGTCGCCTCCGACAACATCGCGGGCGGCAAGCTCGGCGCCAAGGCGATGGCCGAGAAGCTGGGCGGCAAGGGCAAGATCGTGATCCTGCAGGGCCTGGCCGGGACGTCCGCGAGCCGCGAGCGCGGCGCGGGCTTCGCCGAGGGTCTGAAGGCCTACCCGGGCATCGAGGTCGTCGCCCGGCAGCCCGCGGACTTCGACCGCACCAAGGGGCTCGACGTAATGACGAACCTGCTCCAGGCGCACCCCGACATCCAGGGCGTCTTCGCCGAGAACGACGAGATGGCGCTCGGCGCGATCAAGGCGCTCGGCTCCAAGGCCGGCACGTCGGTCTCGGTCATCGGCTTCGACGGCGAACCGGACGGTCTGAAGGCGGTCAAGGACGGCACGATGTACGCGTCCGTGGCCCAGCAGCCGACGGAGCTCGGCCGGATCGCGGTGGAGAACGCGCTGAACGCCGCCGAGGGCAAGAAGGTCGAGAAGACGGTGATGGTGCCGGTGAAGGTGGTCACGAAGGAGAATGTGGCCGGCTTCGGCGGATGACCTGAGCGGGCCGCCCGGGCAGCGCGACACGGACTACCTCCGCGCGCCGCCGGGCGGCTCACGCCGTTGCCTCAGCTCACCTTTATAGGGAGAAAGTTCATGTACGACTACGACCTGCTGGTCGTGGGATCGGCCAACGCCGACCTGGTGATCGGGGTCGAGCGGCGACCCGCGGTCGGCGAGACGGTGCTCGGCTCCGACCTCGTCGTCCACCCGGGCGGCAAGGGCGCCAACCAGGCGGTCGCCGCCGGCCGCCTCGGAGCCCGTACGGCGCTGCTGGCCCGGGTCGGCGACGACGCGCACGGGCGGCTGCTGCTCGACTCGCAGCGGGCGGCCGGGGTCGACACGGCGGGCGTGCTCGTCGGCGGGGCGCCGACCGGGGTCGCGCTCATCACGGTGGACCCCTCCGGGGACAACAGCATCGTGGTCTCGCCGGGTGCCAACGGCCGTCTCACACCCGAGGACGTACAGGCCGCCGGAAACCTCCTGGCGGCCTCCCGGGTGGTCTCGGCGCAGCTGGAGATCCCGCTGGAGACGGTCGTGGAGGTCGTACGGAATCTCGCTCCCGGCAGCCGATTCGTACTGAACCCGTCGCCGCCGCGCGCGCTGCCCGCCGAGGTGCTCGCGGCCTGCGATCCGCTGATCGTGAACGAGCACGAGGCGCGGGTGATCGTCAGCACGGATCTCGGGGACTCTCCGGAGGACTGGGCGTCCGCCCTGCTCGCCCTCGGCCCGCGCTCGGTGGTGATCACGCTGGGCGCGCGGGGCGCGCTGGTGGCTTCCGCCGAGGGCGCCGCGCGGGTGCCGTCGGTGAAGGTGGAGACGGTGGACACGACGGGCGCGGGGGACGCGTTCACGGCGGCGCTGGCGTGGCGGCTCGGGCTCGACGAGCGTCTCGCCGACGCGGCCGCGTACGCCGCCCGCGTCGGTGCGGCGGCGGTCACCCGCGCCGGCGCACAGGAGTCCTTCCCGACGGCCGAAGAGGTCGCGTCGCTGTGAAGAAGGCCGGAATCCTGAACCGCCACCTCTCGGGCGCGCTGGCCGAGCTGGGCCACGGGGACGGGGTGCTCGTCTGCGATGCCGGGATGCCCATCCCCGCCGGTCCGCGCGTCGTGGACCTGGCCTTCCGGGCCGGGGTGCCGTCCTTCGCCGAGGTGCTCGACGGGCTGCTGGAGGAACTCGTGGTGGAGGGCGCCACGGCCGCGCGCGAGGTCCGCGGGGCGAACCCGGAGGCGACGGCCCTGCTGGACGCCCGTTTCCCCGAGTTGTCGACGGTCTCCCACGAGGAACTGAAGTCGCTGTCGGCGGGCGCGAAGCTGATCGTCCGCACGGGAGAGGCACGGCCGTACGCGAATGTGCTGCTGCGCTGCGGGGTGTTCTTCTAGGTCCGACGGGTTCGGCCCCGTGTCCGACATGCTTCGAGGGGCCCGGTCCGTCGACCGGGCCCCTCGGATTTCCCCTCCACCATCAGAACCCCCGCGATCCCCCCAGATCCCCCCCCAGAAGTCCTGATGCCAAGTACGACCCACAAGGTGGGCGAAGGGTTGCACGGTCTTCTCGGATTTTTCGGCGTGCCGACGAACCGGGGCGGACGTAGCGTTTCAGGCATGAGCGAATCCGGTTCCTCTTTCGAGGACGACGTGCTCGGTGAACTGGGCGACGACAAGCTCCAGGAGATCGCGGGGCTGCTGGGGACCGACGCGGCAGGTGCCCAGGAGGTGGTCGGGACCACGGTCTCGGCACTCGCCGGCCCCGTACAGGAGGAGGCCGCGGCGGCGCCCGAGGAGGAGGCCCCGCTGCAGGGCGTGTCCACCCTGGGCGGGTTCGCCACCGGCGGTCTCATGGCCGGGGTGCTGGCCAAGGTGAGCAAGCCGGTCGCGAACGCCATCGCCAAGAAGACGGGGATCCCGGCGGCCACGGTCACCCGTGTCATCGAGATGCTCGTCCCGGTCGTACTGACGGTCCTCAGCAAGCGGGCGGCACGCAAGAGGTGACCGAGAAGTGACAGCGGCCGCCGACGGGGCTACCCCGCGTGCTCCACGAACCGTGCCGCCGTCTCCGCCAGCACCTCCCGCCCGTCCCGCGCCCACAGCCCGTCGTTGAACAGCTCGACCTCGATCGGCCCGGAATATCCCGCCGCCTCGACGTACCCCCGCCACTCCCGCATGTCGATCGAACCGTCGCCGATCTGACCGCGGCCGTTGAGGACGCCCTCGGGCAGCGGAGTCGTCCAGTCCGCGAGCTGGAAGGTGTGGATACGGCCGCCGGCGCCCGCGCGGGCGATCTGGGCGGGAGCCGTGTCGTCCCACCAGATGTGGTAGGTGTCGACGGTGACGCCCACCTGGTCCGCGGGGAAGCGTTCAGCGAGGTCCAGGGCCTGGGCGAGGGTGGACACCACACAACGGTCCGCGGCGTACATGGGGTGGAGGGGCTCGATGGCCAGCCGCACACCCCGCTCGGCGGCGTACGGGCCCAGCTCCCCCAGCGCGTCGGCGATCCGCTCCCGCGCGCCGTGCAGGTCCTTCGAGCCGGCCGGCAGCCCCCCGGAGACCAGTACCAGGGTGTCGGTGCCGAGGGTGGCGGCCTCGTCGACGGCCGCACGGTTGTCGTCGAGCGCACGCGTCCGCTCCCGCGGGTCGATCGCCGTGAAGAAGCCGCCACGACAGAGCGTGGTGACGGCCAGACCGGCGTCGCGGACGAGCTTGGCGGTGGCGTCGAGGCCGTACGACTGCACGGGTTCACGCCAGAGTCCGACGCCCGGGACCCCCAGCTCAAGACAGCACTCGACCAGTTCGGGCATCGACAGTTGCTTGACCGTCATCTGGTTGATGGAGAAACGGGCGAGACCGATCATGAGGTCACTCCATACAGGGCCAGCAGGGTCTTCATCCGGGTCTCGGCGAGTTCCGGGTTCGGGAACAGGCCCAGGGTGTCCGCCAGTTCGTACGCCCGCGCGCAGTGCGGCAGCGAGCGGGCCGACTGGAGTCCGCCGACCATGGTGAAGTGTTCCTGGTGCCCTGCCAGCCACGCCAGCAGGACGACGCCCGTCTTGTAGAACCGGGTCGGCGCCTCGAAGAGATGGCGGGAGAGCTCGACGGTGGGGTCGAGAAGCTCACGGAAGCCCTTCACATCCCCGGTGTCGAGCACCCGTACCGCCTCCGCCGCGAGCGGGCCCAGCGGATCGAAGATGCCGAGCAGGGCGTGACTGAAGCCCTGCTCGTCGCCCGCGATCAGCTCGGGGTAGTTGAAGTCGTCACCGGTGTAGCAGCGGACGCCCTGCGGCAGACGGCGGCGCAGGTCGACCTCACGCCGGGCGTCGAGGAGGGAGACCTTGATGCCGTCGACCTTGTCCGGGTGGGCCGCGATGACCTCCAGGAACACGTCCGTCGCCGCGTCCAGGTCGCCGGACCCCCAGTAGCCCTCAAGGGCCGGGTCGAACATGGGGCCGAGCCAGTGCAGGATCACGGGCTCGGCCGCCTGGCGGAGCAGATGCCCGTAGACCTCCAGGTAGTCCTCGGGCCCCTTCGCGGTCGCCGCGAGCGCCCGGGAGGCCATGAGGACGGCCTGCGCCCCCGACTCCTCGACGAGGGCGAACTGCTCCTCGTACGCCGTGCGTACCGCTTCGAGCGATGCCGGGCCGGTGAGCTGATCGGTGCCGACACCGCACGCGATCCGGCCCCCGACCGCCTTCGCCTCCGCCGCCGACCGGCGGATGAGTTCCGCCGCGCCCGCCCAGTCCAGGCCCATCCCGCGCTGCGCGGTGTCCATCGCCTCGGCGACGCCGAGCCCGTGGGACCACAGGTGGCGGCGGAAGGCGAGGGTGGCGTCCCAGTCGACGGCGGCGGCCGAGTCGGGCGAGACGTCCGCGAACGGGTCGGCGACGACATGCGCGGCCGAGAAGACCGTACGAGAGGTGAAGGGTGCGCCGGTGGCGAGGGCGAGCGGGTCGGCCCGCGGCTCATATGCCTTCAACCGCCCGCCGACGGACGGCAGTTGGATGGTCACAGCGAGATCTCCGGCACGTCGAGACGGCGGCCCTCGGCCGAGGACTTCAGCCCCAGTTCGGCGAGCTGGACGCCGCGGGCGCCGGCGAGGAGGTCCCAGTGGTAGGGGGCGTCGGCGTACACATGCCGCAGGAACAGCTCCCACTGCGCCTTGAAGCCGTTGTCGAACTCGGCGTTGTCGGGGATCTCCTGCCACTGGTCGCGGAAGGAGTAGGTGGCCGGGATGTCAGGGTTCCAGACCGGCTTGGGGGTCGCCGAGCGGTGCTGGACGCGGCAGTTGCGCAGCCCGGCGACGGCCGACCCCTCCGTCCCGTCGACCTGGAACTCGACCAGCTCGTCACGGTTGACGCGCACCGCCCAGGAGGAGTTGATCTGGGCGATGGCGCCACCCTCCAGCTCGAAGACGCCGTACGCGGCGTCGTCGGCCGTGGCGTCGTACGGCTTGTCCTGCTCGTCCCAGCGCTGCGGGATGTGGGTGGCGGTGAGCGCCTGGACGGAGGTGACCCGGCCGAACAGCTCGTGCAGCACGTACTCCCAGTGCGGGAACATGTCGACGACGATGCCGCCGCCGTCCTCCGCGCGATAGTTCCAGGAGGGCCGCTGGGCGCTCTGCCAGTCGCCCTCGAAGACCCAGTACCCGAACTCCCCGCGGATGGAAAGAATCCGCCCGAAGAAGCCCCCGTCGATGAGCCGCTTGAGTTTCAGCAGCCCCGGGAGGAAGAGTTTGTCCTGCACCACCCCGTGCTTGATGCCCTTCTCATGGGCGAGACGGGCCAGCTCCAGGGCGCCGTCGAGGCCGGTGGCGGTGGGCTTCTCGGTGTAGATGTGCTTGCCCGCGGCGATGGCCTTCTTGATGGCCTCCTCGCGGGCGGAAGTCACCTGGGCGTCGAAGTAGAGGTCCACGGTCGGGTCGGCGAGGACCTCGTCCACGTCCGTCGACCAGTGCTCCAGGCCGTGCTGCTCGGCGAGCGCCTTCAGCGCGTGCTCGCGGCGGCCGACGAGGACCGGCTCCGGCCACAGCACCGTGCCGTCGCCGAGGTCGAGGCCGCCCTGGTCGCGCAGGGCGAGAATCGAGCGGACGAGGTGCTGGCGGTAGCCCATGCGCCCCGTCACGCCGTTCATGGCGATGCGCACCGTCTTGCGTGTCACGTGATTCCCTTCGTACGCGGGTTCCGCGCCGCGTACGCCCCACTGGTGAACGTGACAGCAAGCGCTTTCTACACAAGAAGAAGTTAGCCTCTGTCGAGCCGATTGGACAAGACCATACGGACGACGAGATGTTCGACCGTCCGGACGGCTGGACGTAGGGGGCGTGGCACGGTCGGATGGAGCACTACGAGCACGACGGGTACGGCAGGCCAAAGAGCACAGCGAGCACGAGAAGCACGAGAAGCACGATGAGGTGCTACGAGATGCGTGACCGGAGGACGACGAGATGACCGTGACCCTGGCGGACGTGGCGGCGCGTGCGCAGGTCTCGCCCGCGACCGTGTCCCGGGTACTGAACGGGAACTATCCCGTCGCGGCGTCCACGCGCGAGCGGGTGCTGCGCGCGGTGGACGACCTGGACTACGTACTGAACGGGCCCGCGAGTTCGCTGGCCGCCGCCACCTCCGACCTGGTCGGCATCCTGGTGAACGACATCGCCGACCCCTTCTTCGGGATCATGGCGGCCGCGATCCAGTCGGAGATCGGCGGCCCCGGGGGGCGTGCGGGCGGCGAACGGCTCGGGGTCGTGTGCAACACCGGCGGCTCCCCGGAGCGTGAGCTCACCTACCTCACACTCCTTCAGCGCCAGCGCGCCGCCGCGGTCGTCCTGACGGGCGGTGCCGTCGAGGACGCGCCGCACGCGGCGGCGGTCGCGGCGAAGCTGCGCAAGCTCGGGGACGCGGGGACCCAGGTGGTCCTGTGCGGACGGCCGCCCGCGCCCGACGCCCCCGAGGCGATCGCGCTCACCTTCGACAACCGGGGCGGCGGACAGCAGCTCACCGAGCACCTGATCGGCCTCGGCCACCGCCGGCTCGGCTACATCGCGGGCCCGGAGGAACGGACGACGACCCGGCACCGTCTCGAGGGGCACCGTGCCGCGCTGGCCGCGCACGACATCGAGGACGATCCGCGCCGCACGGTGCACGGACGCTACGACCGTCGCGCCGGCTACGAGGCGACCCTCGAACTCCTGCGGCGGGACCCGTCGTTGACGGCTGTCGTCGCCGCCAACGACACCGTGGCCCTCGGCGCGTGTGCCGCGCTGCGGGAGGCGGGCCTGCGTATTCCCGACGACGTGTCCGTCGTCGGCTTCGACGACCTCCCCTTCAGCATCGACGCCGTCCCCGCGCTGACGACGGTGCGGTTGCCTCTCTCGGAGGCGGGGGCCCGGGCCGGGCGTATCGCGATGGGGCGCGAGGAGCCGCCGCCGGGTGGGATCGCGACAGTGCGGGGGGAATTGATGGTGCGGGGGTCCACGGGGGTGCCGCGGGTCTGAACGTGGGGTTTTCACCCCCGCCGCCCCTACCCGTCCCATCCTCAACCTGGGGGCTCCGCCCCCAGACCCCCGCGGTGCGTTCTTCGACTGCGGGCGAGTGGGGGCTGGTCGCGCAGTTCCCCGCGCCCCTGGGCGGGGCGCGGGAGGGGGGCGGGGCGGTGCGTCGCAAACCCGTCGCTTACGTTCGGATCGAGCAGCGGGTCGCTTGCCCGGTCCACGTCTGATCCGGCGGCGACGGGCTCGACGTACCGGCACGGCCCCGACCCGCCCGCCGGGGCCCGCGGTCACACGTGCGGACGGTGCCCCTTCTCCTGACGGGGGAACGACTGGTCGGCGCCGGGCAGCGTCGGCTTCGGAAGGGTCGCGACCTCCTCCTTCGCCTTCTCCAGCTGCTCCGCCGTGTCATCGGGCAGCCGCGGCGGACGCGGACGCCCGTGCGAGAAGCGGAACGCCGACGTGAGGTCACCGAACGCCGACCGCCGCCAGTCACTGACGTTGGGCTCCTCGACTCCCGTGAACCGCTCCAGGAACTGCAGCGCCAAGGTGTGGTCGAACGCCTCCGAGGCCACCCAACCCCCCACCGTCCAGGGCGAGACGATGATCGCGGGGACGCGGAAGCCGCCTCCGATGGGCTGTCCCTGGACGAACTCGTCGGCGGTTCCGGCCGGAGGCGTCGGCGGCGGCACATGGTCGAACAGGCCGTCGTTCTCGTCGTAGTTCAGGATGAACGCGGTCTTCCGCCACACCTTCGGGTTGGAGGCGATCGCCTCGATCTTCGAGGCGACGAAATCGGCGCCCGCGGCGGGCAGGTAGTCCGGGTGCTCGGACTGGAAGCTCGTCGGCATGATCCACGACACGGCCGGCAGCCGGTCGTTGCGCGCGTCGTCCTCGAACGTGCCCTCCGGCTGCGGACGTACACCACGTTCGTACAGGTCGGACCCCGGCGCCGCCGCACGGAAGCTCGCGAACTGCTCCAGCATGTTGCAGCCGTAGTCGTCGTCCTGCTGGTACACCTTCCAGCTGACCCCGGCCGCCTGCAGCCGCTCCGCGTACGTCGTCCACCGGTACGGCGTCGGGGCCTTGTTGACGAGGACCGGGCCGCCCTGCGTACCGCCCGGGTCGATCGTGCCCGTCATCCAGTACAGCCGGTTGGGCCAGGTCGGCCCGAACACCGAGCAGAAGTAGTGGTCACAGATGGTGAAGGTCTCCGCCAGCGCGAACTGGAACGGGATGTCCTCACGCGTGTAGTAGCCCATCACGTACGGGCCGTTGACGCCGTCCGCCTTGCGGTGGGCCGGGAGCCAGCGGTCCATCTTCCCGCCGTTCCACGCCTCGTGCTGCACCGACCAGGCATGACTGGTGGACGGGATCGCCTGGGCGCTGGACGTGTGGGTGTCGAGGTGGAAGGGGAGCAGGTATCCCTTCGGGTTCACGGCGTCGGGCTGGTAGAAGACCGACCGCCCGGTGTCGAGCTTCAGCGCGTGCGGGTCGGCGAAGCCGCGGACGCCGGACAGCGTGCCGAAGTAGTGGTCGAAGGACCGGTTCTCCTGCATCAGCATGACGACGTGCTCGATGTCGCGGAGCGAGCCGTGCTTCGGCGGGCCGGCCGCGACGGCCTTCTGGACGCTCGGCGGAAGGAGGGAGAGTGCCGCGGCGCCGCCCAGCGCGCCCGCGGCCGAACCCAGGAGTCTACGACGTGTCAACTCGGCCATTGCTGCCCCTTCTTGAGACTTCGCCAGCTCTCCGGAGTCGAACTGCGGCCCGCACGGGGGCGGGCCCGCCGGTTCACTCTCCTAGGGGAGAACGAGAGTTGGCAGGGGCGTGCGATGAAATCGTGGCCAACGTGCGGAAAGGGGTTGGCCAAGTCATGACCCGGGCTGGCGTGGAGTTGCCCGGCCGTTGCCCACGCTTGGCCGAAGTCGTAGGCTCGACACATACCTCTGACTGAGTCAACTATCCAGAGCCGATCATCCGGGGTTGAGTGATCATGACCGTCCAGGACTTCCGCTCCTTCAACCGCTTCTACACGAACGTCATCGGCGCCCTCGACTACGGCCGCCACCTCTACGCCCCCTACACCCTCACCGAGTCCCGCGTGCTGTACGAGCTCGCCCACTCCCCCCGCACCGACGCCGCCGACCTCCGCGCCGAACTGTCCCTGGACGCCGGTTACCTGAGCCGCATCCTGAACAGGTTCGAGCAGGACGGCCTGATCGAGCGGACGCCCTCGGAGCGGGACCCACGGCGGCGCCGCATCACGCTGACGGCACGGGGCAGGGAGACGGCGGCCCTGCTGGACGAGCGCTCACGGGAATCGGTGGGGGCGCTCCTGGCAACCGTTCCGGCGGACGACCGCCCCCGGCTCGCCGAGGCGATGCAGACCGTGCGCACGCTCCTCTCCTCCGGCCGCCCTCCCCGCCGCGAGGACGTCGTCCTGCGCGAACCCGGACCCGGCGACCTCGGCTGGATCGTGCAGCGCAACGCCGCACTGTACGCCGCCGAGTACGGCTGGAACACCGACTACGAGGGACTGGTCGCCCGGATCGTGGCGGACTTCGCCGAGGACCACGATCCGCACCTGGAGCGGGTGTGGATCGCCGAGCTGGACGGCCGTCCGGTGGGCTGCGTGATGTGCGTACGCGACGACGCGCCCGGAACCGCCCGCCTCCGCCTCCTCCTCGTCGATCCCGACGCGCGCGGGCTGCGCATCGGCGACCGGCTGGTCGAGGCCGTCATCGACTTCGCGCGGGACGGCGGCTACCACGACCTCGTCCTGTGGACCAACGACGTCCTCTCCGCCGCCCGCCGCATCTACCAGCGCCACGGTTTCGTCCTCGTCGCCGAGAAACCGCACCGCTCGTTCGGAGCGGACCTGCTGGGCCAGGACTGGCGGTTGGATCTGCGCGGCACCCAGGAGTGACCGGTCACGTCTCCACGGCTCTCCAGGCGCCGCCGCTCAACCGGTAGACGGTCACCACCTGGGACAGGGCAATGCCGTTCGCGTCGAAGCCGACCTTTCCCATCGCCCCGTCGAAGTTGACGTCCCCCACCACCGCTCGCAGGCTTTCACGTTCGGCCGAGGGCACAGTGGTGCCGAGGGGGCTGATGTGGGCGGACTTGAAGGCATGGATCAGGGCCAGGGTCGCGTCATACGCATAGCCGCCGTACGGGCCGTAAGGGGTCTTGTGGCCCGCCTTCGTTGCGCTGCTGCGGCGTCGGGCGCCCCTAGGCCACCAGGGCATGGCATGGCGCCGATCAGCTCGCCGGTGAACGCCGTGTACGTCTCTCCCGGCGGTGCGAGCGCCGTCCGGGCCTCCGAGGTCGCGGTCAGCACGAACGTGCCGCCGATGTCCGACATCCCGCCGAGTCCCGTGGCCGACCTCGCACCGTGCGGGGCGCACGGTGACCCCGCGATGCTCCACCCCTACCTCGGGCCCGTTCCCACGCGACTGACGCCAGTGGGCGACGGCGAGGAGCAGTCCGTCGAGGCCCACGGCGTTGCTGAGCACCACGCCGATCAGTTCCAGGCCACCGCCCATGGGGCCCGGTCGATGCCTCCCCCGCACGCCAGTGATTTCGGCATCTTAGCGACACAAAGGGCATGTCGTAGCGCATGGGGAAAAGGACCTCCCGAACCACCCACAACCGATTTTCCCTTCGACTCTCCTTTCGACCGACAACGGCCGACATCGGCACGCGAGTAGGGTCCGTGCGCATGAAGCTGGCATTTTCCACGCTCGGCGTACCCGGGCTCCCCATCCCCGACGTCGTACGACTCGCCGCCGCGCACGGCTACCACGGCGTGGAGCTGCGCGCGCATCCCGAGGAGCCGGTGCACCCCGGGATCGGGGCGGCCGAGCGGGCCGAGGTGGTCGCCGAGTTCAAGGCGGGCGGCATCGAGATCCTGGGCGTGGCGGGCTACGCGCGGGTGGCGGCGCCGGGCGACGACGACACCGTCGTCGCCGAGATCAGGGAGCTCCTCGACCTCGCCCACGACCTGGGCGCCCCGTTCGTACGCGTCTTCCCGGGCGCGAGTTCCGAGCAGAGCGTCGAGGAGGCGGACGCGACGGCGGCGCGGCGGCTCGGCACGGCGGCGGAGTACGCCGCCGACCTGGGCGTACGGATCCTGCTGGAGACCCATGACTCGCACCGCACCGGCGCGGACGCGATCAGGATCCTGGGCCTGGTCGGCCACCACCACGTGGGCTCGCTGTGGGACGTCATGCACACCTGGCTCGGCGGCGAGGAGCCGCCGGAGACCTACGCGGCCCTGTGCACCTACCTCGGCTACCTCCAGGTCAAGGACATCGCCTCCGCCGCGGACACCACCCCGCTCCCGCTCGGCGCGGGTGTCCTGCCGCTCGCCGAGTGCGTGGAACTCCTCTCCCGGGAGGGCTGGGACGGCTGGCTGTGCTGGGAGTACGAGAAGCGGTGGTACGAGGGGGTCGCGCCGCTTCCTGAGCTGCTGGGGCCGGGCCGGGAGCACCTCGGGCGCCTGCTGAACGACTCCGCCTAGGCTCTGCTCCGGGGACGCGCGCACACGCCCGGGCCGGCTTCCCGCGGCCCGCCGCACCTCGCCGACGGGCTATCGTGGACCGCATGTCGGCACCGGAACTGATCCGTATCGTCTCCCGCGACTCGCCCATGGCCCTGGCCCAAGTGGAGCGCGTCCGTGCCGAGTTGGGCGCGCTCCATCCGCACATCCGTACCGAGGTCGTGCCGGTGAAGACGACCGGCGACAAGTGGATGGGCGACCTGGCCAAGGTCGAGGGGAAGGGCGCGTTCACCAAGGAGGTCGACGCGGCGCTGCTGGCCGGCGCGGCCGATCTCGCGGTGCACTGCGTGAAGGACATCCCGGCGGACCGTCCCCTCCCGGCGGGGACGATGTTCGCCGCGTTCCTGGCACGGGACGACATCCGGGACGCCCTCGTGCACCCGGACGGGCTCACGCTGGACGAGCTGCCGCAGGGTACGCGGATCGGCACCTCGTCCGTACGGCGGGTCGCTCAGCTGGCCGCCTCGCACCCGCACCTGGAGTGCGTGCCGTTCCGGGGGAACGCCAACCGGCGGCTGGAGAAGCTGGCCGCGGGTGAGGCGGACGCGCTGCTGCTGGCGATGTCGGGGCTGGAGCGGATCGGCCGGGCGGACGTGATCAGCGAGGTCCTGTCGACCGAGACGATGATGCCGCCGATCGGGGCGGGGATCCTCGCCCTGCAGTGCCGTGAGGGCGACACCGAGGTGATCGAGACGATCAGCGACCTCGGCGACCCGAACACGCATCGCGAGGCCACGGCGGAGCGGATGTTCCTGCACGTCCTCCAGGGCCACTGCAACTCACCGATCGCCGGTTTCGCGAAGGCCGACCGCAGTGGCGAACTGTCCCTGCGGGCCTGCGTGTTCACCCCGGACGGCAAGACCGTACTGAACGCGCACGAGTGGGCGGGCCGCCTCGACGCCGCGACCCTCGGCACGTCGGTCGCCGTCGCCCTGCTGCGCCAGGGCGCCCGCGAACTGATCGACGACATCCCCCACTGATCACCCCAGCGGGCCGGCCCAGGCGGCGAAGGTCTCGTGGAAGGCGGGGAACGTCTTCCGTACGCAGCCGGGGTCGTCGAACGAGACGCCGCCCGGCGCGCGGAGCCCGGTCACCGCGAAGGACATGACGATGCGGTGGTCACCGTAGGTCTTGATCTCCGCGCCCGGCACGGTATCCGCACCCGGGTGGATCTCGATCCAGTCGGCCCCGGTCCGCACCCGTACGCCCAGCCGCCGGAGGTTCTCCGCGCAGGCGTCCAGGCGGTCGCACTCCTTCACGCGTGTGTTGGCGACGTCCTCGATGCGGACCGGGCCCGAGGCGAAGGGCGCGATCGCGGCCAGCGTCGGCATCGTGTCGGAGATGTCGCGCATGTTGACCGTGAGGCCGCGCAGTTCGCCGGTGCCGGCGACCGTCGTCCCGCCGGAGCCGACCTCCACCCGCGCCCCCATCCGCCGCAGTACGTCGACGAAGCCCAGGTCGCCCTGGAGCGCGCCGGTGCCGAGGCCGGGGACCGTCACCTCGCGGCCCGTCACGGCGGCCGCGGCGAAGAAGTAGCTCGCGGTAGAGGCGTCGGGCTCGATGGCGTAGGTGGTGGCGCGGTAGCCGCCGGGCGGGACCACGAACACCTCACCCTCCCGGCGCACGGACACGCCGAACGTCCGCATCATCGCGAGCGTGATCTCGACGTACGGCGCCGAGACCAGGTCCGTGACGTGGATGCGCAGGCCCTTGCGGGTCAGCGGGCCGAGCAGCAGGAGGGCGGTCAGGTACTGGGAGGACTGGCCCGCGTCGAGCGTCACGTCACCGCCCTCCACGCCGGCCGCCGCGATCCGCAGCGGATGGTGACCCTCCGTCTCCTCGTGCCGCAGGTCGACGCCGAGGTCGCGCAGGGCGCGGGTGAGCGGGAGCAGCGGGCGGCGGCGCATCTGCGGGGAGGCGTCGAAGCGGTAGGTGCCGTGTCCGGCGGCGGCGAGGGTCGGCAGGAAGCGGGCGGTGGTCGCGCCGTCGCGGCAGTACACGTCGGCGTCGGTGGCCGCCGGGCCCTGGGGGCGGCCGTCGATCTGCCAGGCGTGCGGGGTGCGGCCGACGCGGTAGCCGAGCCGGGTCAGGCCCTCCGCGAAGCCCTCCGTGTCGTCCGACCGGAGCGGCCGTACGAGGGTCGTGACCCCGTCGGCCGCCGCCGCGAGGAAGAGCGCACGCGCGGTGATGGACTTGGAACCGGGGATGTCGACGACGGCCATGTCCTCATGCTGGCTTCCCGACCTGCTCCGGCGCGGGAGCGTCCGCCAAATGGACCTGTCTGTGCGAGCCCGGCGTCGAACCGTCCCACCCGTTCGCCCCACCCGCACCAATTCCCCGAACCGGCAGAAACCGGGGAACCCCGACCCGCACCGGTTCGTCCAATCCGCATACTGCCGGATGAGTCTCCGCAGAGCGGTGTCGGCCTCGCTGCTGGCTGCGAACGCTGACCACCCTCTCCGCCGCCTGCGGCCGGCAGCACGCCGTCACCGGCGCGCCCCCCTCCAACTGCGCCGGTGACGGCCCCTCCCCGGGATACTGTGCACACCCTTGACTGGAAGAAACTTCCCGGATATTCGTGACTCCTCGGAAGTTTCCTTCATGAGGGAGGAGCGCACGTGGGGCCATCGAGATCCGCCAGACCGTCCAGACGTACCGTTCTCGCCGCCACCGCCGGGACCACCGCGGCCCTGACCTTGAGCACCACCTCCGTCCGGGCGGCCGAGGACCGACCTGACAAAGCGTCACTCCGATCTCTCGTCTCCCGTATGACGCTGGAGGAGAAGGTCGGCCAGCTCTTCGTGATGCGGGTGTACGGCCACTCGGCCACCGCGCCCGACCAGGCCGACATCGACGCCAACCTGAAGGAGCTCGGCGTCAGGACGGCCGCCGAGCTGATCGCCAGGTACCGCGTCGGCGGGATCATCTACTTCACCTGGGCGCACAACACCCGCGACCCGCACCAGATCGCCGCCCTCTCGAACGGCATCCAGAAGGTGTCCCTCGACCAGCCGCGCGGCCTGCCCGTCCTCATCTCCACCGACCAGGAGCACGGAATAGTGGCCCGGGTGGGCAAGCCCGCGACGCTGTTCCCGGGCGCGATGGCACTGGGCGCGGGCGGCTCGCGGGAGGACGCCCGTACGGTGGGACGCCTCGGCGGCGCCGAGCTGCGCGCCCTCGGCATCCGGCAGGACTACTCCCCGGTCGCCGACGTGAACGTCAACCCGGCCAACCCGGTCATCGGCGTACGCTCCTTCGGCGCCGATCCGGACGCCGTGGCCGGGCTGGTGACGGCCGAGGTGAAGGGCTATCAGAGCGCCGGGGTCGCGGCCACGTCGAAGCACTTCCCGGGGCACGGGGACACCGCCGTCGACAGCCACTTCGGCTTCCCCGTCATCACACACAGCCGCGAGCTGTGGTCGGCCCTCGACGCCGTGCCCTTCCGGGCCGCCATCCGCGCCGGCATCGACTCGGTCATGACCGCCCACATCATGGTCCCGGCCCTCGACCCGTCCGGGGACCCCGCGACGCTCTCCCACCCGATCCTCACCGGCATCCTGCGCGAGGAACTCGGCTACGACGGGCTCGTGGTGACCGACTCGCTCGGGATGGAGGGCGTCCGGACGAAGTACGGCGACGACCGCGTCCCCGTACTGGCGCTCAAGGCCGGTGCCGACCAGCTCCTCAACCCGCCGTCCATCGACGTGGCCTGGCACGCGGTCCTGAACGCCGTGCACGGCGGCGAGCTCACCGAGGCCCGCCTCGACGAGTCCGTCCTGCGCGTCCTGCGCCTCAAGGCCAAGCTGGGCCTGCTGGAGAATCCGTACGTCAGCGACACCGGCGTCGACCGCACGGTCGGCACCGCCACCCATCGCAGGGCGGCCGACCGGATCGCCGAGCGCACGACGACACTGCTGGTCAACGAGGAACACCTGCTCCCGCTCTCGCGCCGGCGCACCCCGCGCGTCCTCGTCGTGGGCGCCGATCCCGCCTCGCCGTCCGGTACCGACGGGCCGCCCACGACCGTCCTCGCGACCGCCCTCACCGAGCTGGGTTTCACGGCGACGGCACTGTCCACCGGAACGGCGCCCTCCGCGGCGATCATCGACCAGGCGGTGGCGGCGGCCGGAGGCGTGGACGCGGTCGTCGTCGGCACGTACAACGTGACGGCGACCGGGTCGCAGAAGACCCTCGTCGAGCGGCTCGTCGCCACCGGCGTCCCGGTGGTCGCGATCGCGATCCGCAACCCGTACGACGTGGCTCAACTCCCTCACGTGCGCGCTTACTTGGCGACCTACTCCTGGACGGACGTCGAACTGCGCGCCGCCGCCCGGGTGATCGCGGGCAGCGCGAGGCCCCGCGGGAGGCTGCCGGTGGAGGTGCAGCGGGCGGACGACCCGGCGAAGGCGCTGTATCCGATCGGGTACGGATTGACGTACTAGGTCCGGTATGGGCCGACGTACTGCGCCGGGTGGGGATTGACGTACACGCCGTACGCCGCACACCCGGCGCACCACCCCCAAAGGACGCAAAGCGCCCCGGATGTCTGGCGTGTGCCCGTCGCGACGGGTCACGCTGGGCGGGGGTATCGGGGGGAAGCCATGCGAGCCAGCTCGTCGGGTCGGCGTTGCGTTGGGGTGGTGTGCGCACTGCTGCTGGCCGTCGCCGCGCTCGCGGGATGCGACCGCTGGTCAGGCTCGGGGAGCGCCGAGCCCAGCGCGGGGTCGACGTCGGCACAGCCCTCGGGGTACGGGGCGGTGTTCCTCGCCGTCGACGAGTGCAGCTCCTTCGGGACGACCAGCTTCACCGAGGTGCCCTGCAGCAGCGAACGGGCCGCCGCACGGGTGGTCGCCCGCTACGACGGCAAGGTGGCCGACGGGCCACTGTGCCCCGCGACCACGGACTTCGTGCTGCACATCAGCGAGACCCGGCCAGCCTCGGACGAGAACGGCGATGGGGTCGTCCCCCAGGGTTACGCCTGCATGCGCAAGCTGGAGGCTCCGCATCCCGGCGATCCGGGCGGGGGCGGTGGTCCCCGCACCATCGTCGGCGACTGCGTCTACAGCTCCGGTGACGGGCAGGTGCGGGAGACCGCGTGCGACGGCAAGGGCAGGAAGCCCCCGGAGTACAAGGTGACGTCGGCGGTCCTCGACCGCGCCAGGTGTCCGTCGTCCACGGCCCTCTATGTCCAACTGGGCGGAAGTGAACCGGTGGGCTGCGCCCGCCCGGTGTAGCCGAGGGGCGGACGCAGCCGGTGAAAAGGGTTGCAGCCGCTGAAGCGGGTTACAGCCGGTGAACCGGGTTACGGTCGCAGCGCGGGCTCGCGCTCGACGTCGCGCCGGTCCAGCTTCGCGTCGAACTTCGCGAGCGGCCTGGCCGCCGACGGGTTCTCCCGGACCGTCGCCGAGGCGACACCCGCCCACTCCAGGATGCGGGCCGTCGCGAGGGCCTTCTCGTCGGGGACGAGTCCTGCGACGTTGGCACCGTGGTTCAGACCGGGGGCGGTGAAGACGTACGAGTCGCGCGCGCCCTTGCCGAGCCGGAAGCGCTCCGCGCCCCAGGGGTCGTTCTGGCCGTAGACGAACAGCATGTGGTCGGCGTGGTGGCGGACCCAGGAGTCCACGTCCGCCATGGCCCACGGCTGGAACCTCATCGGGATCGAGCGGGGCACGAAGTTCCGCGGCGGCTGGTAGCCGTAGCGGATGTACTTCTTCTCGATGTTCGGGAAGTGGATCGTGGGCGCGCCGAGTTGCGTACCCGCCTGGTAGTAGTACGGCGTGTACGTGTCCAGGCCCTGGTCGGTGTAGGCCGAGAAGCCGGAGATGGTGTCGACGGAGTCCCAGATCGCGTCATCGGTGGCGTGGGCGGCGTCGGCCGGGATCGAGGCGCAGTCCGAGAGCAGGCTGTACTGCCAGAAGCCCCACACGTAGTCGAGCACGACCGCCTCGTACGCCTTGTCGAGGCCTCCGATGGTGGTGAACGTGTAGCCGTTGTCGGCGGCGTACGCCTCGTACTTCTTCTCCAGCGGTGCGCGCCGCACCAGCGCCTCGCGCTGCACGGCGTTCAGCTTGTCGCGGCACTCCTTGGTGCCGACGTTCTTGAAGAAGCGGTCGTACGCCGAGTCCTCGTTGTTCACCACGTCGTTGGGGGCGACGTAGGCGACGACGCCGTCCATGTCGCGCGGGTAGAAGCGCTCGTAGTACGTGGCGGTCATGCCGCCCTTCGAGCCGCCCGTGGAGAGCCACTTCTGGCGGTAGATCGGCTTGAGTGCCTCGAAGATGCGGTGCTGGTCGCTGGCCGCCTGCCAGATGTCGAGCTTCGACCAGTCGGCCGGGTCCGGCCGGGACGGGGTGAAGAAGCGGTACTCCATCGAGACCTGGTTGCCGTCCACGATCTGGGTGGGCTCACGGCGGCCGGGGTTCGTGGAGACGTTGTAGCCGCCGGTGTAGAAGACCGTCGGGCGGGAGACGTCCTTGTGCAGCACGGTGATCCGCTGCTGGAACGTGCCCTTGGACGGGTGCCGGTGGTCGATCGGCTGGGTGTAGTTGAGGACGAAGAAGCGGTAACCGGTGTACGGCTTCTCCTCGATCAGGCTCATGCCCGGTATCGCGAGCAGCCTGTCCTTGATGTCGGTGTCCGTGCTTGTGGTGCCTGGTGCGGCCTCCGGCTGGGCGGCGGTGGCCGCCCCCGCCGTGCTCAACGTGCCTATCAGCACCGTGAGCGCCAGCAGCCATCTGAGCGCCTTGCGCATGCACACTCCCCTGTGAAACGGATGTGCGCTGGAAGCTATCGGAGCAACTCACA
Organism: Streptomyces sp. NPDC090798; assembly: GCF_044768965.1. NCBI lineage: Bacteria > Bacillati > Actinomycetota > Actinomycetes > Kitasatosporales > Streptomycetaceae > Streptomyces > Streptomyces sp. NPDC090798. The sequence goes on along the minus strand of NZ_JBIVXA010000001.1, from coordinate 332,386 downwards.
GGCGCACCAGGGGAGATGGGGAAAACCCTATGGGAAGGCCGTGTCTCGGCCGGCTCAGCACAGGATCCAGCTCGAGCTCACCGAACCCGAGTCGACCGAGCCCTTGACGCGGACGCAGCGGTGGCCCGCGTGGACGGTCACCGGGCCCGCGTGGTGCGAGAAGCTGCCCTGGTCGACCACGGGCCGGTTGCCGCGCGCCTGCACGCTGACGGACATCGACCGTTTGCGGGACTGCTGCTGCTTGGGGACGGTCATCGCGCAGACATAGCCGTCGCGCTTGTAGATCTGGACGGAGCCGGTCGAGAAGGTGAGCGTTCTGACCTTGCGACCCGAGCAGTACGAGTCGGCCGCCTGCGCGCTGCCTGGGCTCATCAACGCCATCAGCCCAGCCGCGGTCAACACCGCAAGGCCCAGCGCCAGGCGCCGGCGTATCGCACCACCACGGTCCACTGTCGTCCTCCCCCGGCCATTCAGCGTACTGGTGTACGGACGCAGGACGTACATCGGATGGTTGCCTTCACCCGAGAGAGGTTTTCTTCCGTGTTTGGGGCAACCGCACCCCTTTGTTCGGTGTCCAACTGGTCAGAAAAACGAACGAAAGGTGCTCATCCATGTCCCGCACGTCACGTTCACGCACGGCCGTCGGCGCGCTCGTCGCCGCGGCGCTCCTCGCCACGGCGGGTGCCTCCGTGCCCGCGTTCGCCGGCTCCAGCGCTCCCCCGCCCGCCCGCAGCGGCGCCAACGGTCCCGCCTACGACCGGGTGGCCGACTTCTACGGCGCCTACATCGACGCGGTCACCGACGAGGGAAGCGGTCACCTCGGCTCCCAGCTGCGCACCTTCTACCTGACCAAGGATCTCCGCACCCGCCTGGCGAAGTGGGAGAGCCGCGAGCACGCCGACGGGGTGCTGCGCGCGCAGGACGTGCCGCGGGCGTGGAAGGTGACGGCGGGAGACAGCGGCGCGGGCCACACCTGGTCGACGGTGCGCCTCACCTGGGGCTCCGCCCAGCACCCCACGTACACCTATCTGACCGTGCAGTCGGACCTGGCCACGAAGAAGATCTCCGACATCAAGGCGAAGAGCTGAGAGGTCCGGGGCACACCGCTCAGGCCGTCGAAGGAACCGGCTCTTCCTCCTCCGGGGCCCCGACGAACGTCCTCCACAACTCCGCGTAGTGGCCGCCTCGCTGGAGGAGTTCGTCGTGGGTGCCGTCCTCGGCGACGCGGCCGTGGTCCATGACCACGACCCGGTCGGCACGGGCGGCCGTCGTCAGGCGGTGGGCGACGACGAGGGTCGTACGGCGGCCGGCGAGGCGGTCGGTGGCCTGGTTGACCAGGGCCTCCGTCGCCAGGTCCAGCGCCGCCGTCGCCTCGTCGAGGAGCAGCACGTCCGGGTCCACGAGTTCGGCGCGGGCCAGCGCGATCAGCTGGCGCTGGCCGGCGGAGAGGTTGCGACCGCGTTCGGCGACCTCGTGGAGGTAGCCGCCGTCGAGCGTGGCGATCATGTCGTGGGCGCCGACCGCGCGGGACGCGGCCTCCACCTCGGCATCGGTGGCGTCGGGGCGCCCGTAGGCGATGGCGTCCCGGACGGTCCCCTGGAAGAGGTACGCCTCCTGGGGGACGACGCCGAGCCGGTGCCGGTACGAGGTCAGGTCGAGCGAGCGCAGATCCGTGCCGTCGACCGTCACCCGCCCGCCCGTCGGGTCGTAGAACCGGGCGACCAGCTTCACCAGGGTGGACTTGCCCGCGCCGGTCTCACCGACGAAGGCGACGGTCTGTCCGGCGGGGATGCTCAGCGAGATGCCGCTGAGCGCCTCCTCGTCATCGCCGTAGGCGAAGGCGACGTCCTCGAAGGCGATGTCGCCCCGCAGGGAGAGGACCTCCAGCGGTGCGTCGGCGGCCTTCGTCGAGGTCGGCTCCTGGAGCAGTTCCTGGATGCGGCCCAGCGAGACCGTGGCCTGCTGGTAGCCGTCGAAGACCTGCGAGAGCTGCTGCACGGGCGCGAAGAACAGGTCGATGTAGAGGAGGTAGGCGACCAGCGCGCCCGTCGTGAGGGTGCCGGCGTCCACCCGGTGCGCGCCCACGATCAGCACCGCGGCCGACGCGACCGACGACAGCAGCTGCACGAAGGGGAAGTAGATCGATATCAGCCACTGGCCGCGGATGCGCGCCTTGCGGTAGCTGTCGCTGCCCTCCGCGAACCGCTGCCGGCCCGAGCGCTCGCGCCGGAACGCCTGCAGGATCAGCAGTCCGGAGACCGACTCCTGGAGATCGGCGTTGACCGCGGACACCCGCTCGCGGGCGAGTTCGTACGCCTTCACGCTCGCCCGGCGGAAGAAGAACGTGCCGATGACCAGCGGCGGAAGGGTGATGAAGACGACCAGCGCGAGCTGTACGTCGATCACCAGCAGCGCGCCCATGATGCCGAAGAAGGTGACGACCGAGACGAAGGCGGTGACCAGGCCCGTCTGGAGGAACGTCGACAGCGCGTCGACGTCCGTCGTCATCCGGGTCATGATCCGGCCGGTGAGCTCCCGCTCGTAGTAGTCGAGCCCGAGGCGCTGGAGCTGCGCGAAGATCTTCAGGCGGAGCGAGTACAGGACCCGCTCGCCGGTCCGGCCCGTCATCCGGGTCTCACCGATCTGCGCGGCCCACTGGACCAGCACGGTGACCAGCGCCAGTATCGCGGCGGCCCACACCGCGCCGAGGACCATCCGGGACACACCCTGGTCGATGCCGTGGCGGATCAGCACGGGCAGCAGCAGGCTCATGCCCGCGTCCACGGCCACGAGCCCCAGGCTGACGAGCAGCGGGAGACCGAAGCCGCGCAGCAGCCTGCGCAGCCCGTACGACTCCTCGGGCCTGACCGCACGCGCCTCGTCGATGCCGGGGGTCTCGGTGGCCGGGGGCAGCGCCTCGACCAGGGTGAGGAGTTCGGGCGTGGCGGGCATGCCGGACAGGGCGTTGTCCTTGGGCTCCCGGTCGCCGGTCCACAGGTGGGGAGTGACCCCGCGCTCCGCGTCGAACTCGGCGTCCAGCTCGTCCCGTACGGAGGTGTCCTCCTGAGGCACGGCGGGCTGGGCGTGACCGGGCGAGACACCGCCCAGCTCGTCCGGGTCGGTCAGGAGCCGGCGATACAGCGGGGAGCGCTGCTGGAGTTCCTCGTGGGTGCCGATCTCCGCGAGGCGGCCGCCGTCCAGGACGGCGATGCGGTCGGCGAGGTTGAGGGTGGAGCGGCGGTGGGCGATGAGGAGGGTGGTACGCCCCTCCATGACCCCCTTGAGGGCCTCGTGGATCTCGTGCTCGACGCGGGCGTCCACGGCGGAGGTGGCGTCGTCGAGGACGAGCAGGCGGGGGTCGGTGAGGATGGCGCGGGCGAGGGCGACGCGCTGGCGCTGGCCACCGGAGAGCGTGAGGCCGTGCTCGCCCACCTTGGTGTCGTAACCCTCGGGCAGCTCGGTGATGAAACGGTCCGCCTGCGCGGCGCGGGCCGCGGTCTCGATCTCCTCCTGGGTGGCGTCCGGGCGGCCGTAGGCGATGTTGGCGCGCACGGTGTCGGAGAAGAGGAAGGAGTCCTCGGGGACCAGGCCGATCGCGGCGCGCAGCGACTCCTGCGTCAGCTCGCGGACGTCGTGGCCGCCGACGAGGACGGCGCCGTGCGTGACGTCGTAGAAGCGGGGCATCAGCAGCGACACCGTCGACTTGCCGGACCCCGAGGAGCCGACGACGGCGAGGGTCTCGCCGGGCCGGATCTCGAAGCTCAGCCCGTTCAGGACCGGCCGGCCGTCTTCGTAGGCGAAGGACACGTCGTCGAACTCGACGGTCGCGGGCGCGTCGGCCGGGAGGGTCTTGGTGCCGTCCTTGATCGACGGCTCGGTGTCGATGAGTTCGAGGACGCGCTCGGCGCCCGCGCGTGCCTGCTGCCCGACGGTGAGGACCACGGCGAGCATCCGCACGGGTCCCACGAGCTGGGAGAGGTACGAGGAGAACGCGACGAAGGTGCCGAGCGTGATCTGTCCCCGTACGGCGAGCCAGCCGCCCAGCGCCAGCATCGCGACCTGGCCGAGGGCGGGCACGGCCTGGAGGGCCGGGGTGTACTTGGCGTTGAGCCGGATGGTCCGCAGCCGCCCCGCGAAGAGCCGCCGCCCGACGTCCCGGAGCTTCCCGGTCTCCTGCTCCTCCTGCCCGAAGCCCTTCACCACGCGTACACCGCTGACGGCGCCGTCGACCACACCCGCCACGGCGGCGGCCTGCGCCTGCGCGTACCAGGTGGCGGGGTGCAGCTTGGTGCGGCTGCGCTTGGCGACGACCCAGAGTGCGGGGGCGACGGCGAGCGCCACCAGGGTCAGGGGCAGGGACAGCGAGGCCATGATCCCGAGGGAGATCAGGAAGAGCAGCACGTTCCCGATGGTCATCGGGAGCATGAAGAGCAGGCCCTGGATCAGCTGGAGGTCGCTGGTGGCACGGCCGACGACCTGGCCGGTGGACAGCTCGTCCTGGCGTCGTCCGTCGAGCCGGGTGATCGTCCCGTACATATCGGTCCGCAGGTCGTGCTGGACGTCGAGGGCGAGGCGGCCGCCGTAGTAGCGGCGGATGTAGGTGAAGACGTAGATGAGGACGGCGGCGGCTATGAGCGCGCCCGCCCAGGGCGCCATGGCCCTGGTGTGGTTCCCGACGACGTCGTCGATGATCACCTTGGTGATCAGCGGGACGACCGCCAGGACCGCCATGCCACCGAGCGAGGAGCCGAGCGCGAGCAGGACGTATTTCGGGTACCGCCACGCGTACCCGGCGAGCCGCTGCGCCCAGCCGCCCTTGTCCCCTTGCTCCACTACCACGCCAGTGCCTTCCGTAGATCTCACTCCACCGGAAGACACCAACGCTGAAAGAAGCGGATTTCATCCCTCCGCAATAATCAGCCGCTCACCGTGTGTGGCGGCCGTGCGCTCAGGGAGTACGGGCGGGTGACCCTCGATGTCGTCGAGGAGCGAGTTGGGCGGGGGCTGCTTGGCCTGGGCGCCCGGTGAAGGACAGTTCACTAGGTCGGCGAGGCCTTGTCGAGGGCGTCGGAGTGGCTCGTGATCGCGACGGCGGGCGAGCAGGTACGGGTGTCGGCGACAGCGGGCCCGGCGGCGGCGGTCAGGGACGTGGCCGCCGCCAGGCCGGCGGTGACGGTGGCGAGTGCGGTTCTCGGGCGCGTGCCGGTCACGGCAGGTCGGCCGGGTGACGCGCGGGAGACCGCCTCGTGAAGCGTCAGCCCGCGGACGGCACCGCCGGGATCGCTTCCTGGGGGGTGCTCGTGGGCACGTACCGCTGCACGCTCGCGCTGGTCGTGGAGGGCGCCGGCACCAGGTCCTTGTGAATGGCCTTGGCGACGGCCTGGATGGTGTTGACGCCGTACTGCATGGTGCTGTTGTCCTGCGTGAGCACGGTGATCATGTAGTCGTGGCCGGCGCCGTTGAAGGTGCCGACGCTGTGCACGCGCCAGCCGTGCGTGGCACGCGACAGCCAGCCGTTCTTGACGTGCACGGCGACCGAGGAGGGCGCTCCGGCCGGGGTGCCCCAGCGCTGCGAGGAGATGACCTTGCCCATCAACTTCAGCTCGTAGGCGCGGGAGTTGTCGCTCAGCACGGAGTTCTTGGCGGTGAGGAGCGCGAGCAGCTTCTGCTCGTCCCGGACGGTGATCTGGGTGAGACCCCAGTAGTTGTTGGCACCCGGCTTGGTCTGCGTCATCCCGGCGGCGGTGAGGAAACCCTTCACCTTGGTCACACCGAGCTGCTTCCACAGCGTGCTGGTGGCGTCGTTGTCCGACTTGGTGATCATGGCCGTGGCGAGGGTCTGCTCGCGGCTGGTCAGATACCGGTTGTGCTTCTTGGCGTCCCACAGCAGCGTGGCCAGCACGGTGGCCTTGACGACGCTGGCGGAGTCGTAGGCCGTGCTGCTCCGCAGGGTGCAGGTGGTTTTCGTCGTACGGTCGTAGAGACCGACGCCGACGGTGCCGGCGCGGCCCTTCAGCGCCGTGGTGATGTCCTTCTGCAGCTTGGCGGCCAGGCCCGTCTTGCTCGACGTACAGCTGACCTGCGGTGCCGTGGCGGCGGCGGCCGGTGCGGCGGCGGCCGCGAACGGCACGATCACCCCGGCGCCGAGGCTCGCCGCGAGCACGCGGGCACGCCGGGATATCCGGTGAGTCATGGAGGTTCCCCATCCCCTTGAACCAATACGAGCGCGCCCGTGGCGCACTCGTCTCTCATGACTCGTGTGAGTGACCGAAAGTTGTACGCGCATTCTGCGGACAAGGGTTCGGGGTGGCGAGGGGGCCGTCCTGAAGGCACGGAGAGCTGCCGCGGGAGTGGTGGGCGGCCGGCTCTCTTACCCGCATCTCATCCATCCACAGCTCGCCCCCAGACACAGCACAGCCCGTACCCATCGGCGGTGTGCAAGGTGCACTGGTGACATCTGCCACCGACCCACTGCCCCCGGCCCCCGGCCCCTCCGCGGCCCCCGGCGCACCGGCCGCCGAGCCGCCCCAGGAGCCGTCGCCCACCCCCGCCGCGCCCCGCTGGTCCCTCCCCGCCCTGATCGCGATCATGGCGCTGGCCACGGTGCTGTACTCCTGGAACCTGTCGTCCTCCAGCCTGAACAGCTTCTACAGCGCCGCCGTGCTCAGTGGCACGCACAGCTGGAAGGCGTGGTTCTTCGGCTCGCTGGACGCGGGCAACTTCATCACGGTCGACAAGCCGCCGTTCGCGCTCATGATCATGAGCCTGTTCTGCCGGATCTTCGGTTTCGGCACCTGGCAGATGATGGCGCCCATGATCGCTGCCGCGCTCGGCACGATCTGGATCCTGCACTCCTCGGTGAAGCGGGCCTTCGGGCACGCGGCTGCCACCGTGGCCGCGCTCGTCCTCGCCCTGACCCCGATCACCGTCGCCATCAACCGTGACAACAACCCCGACACCACCCTCGTCCTGCTGATGGTCGCGGCCGCCGCGCTGGGCCTGCGGGCCGCCCGCGACGGCAAGCTGCTGCCGCTCCTCGGCTCGGCGGTGTGCTTCGGACTCGCCTTCAACACCAAGATGCTCCAGGGCTACATCGCCCTGCCCGCCGTCTTCGCCGTGTATCTGTACGCGTCACGGCTCGGCTGGGCGCGGAAGGTCCGCGACCTGCTGCTCGCGACCGTGGCCCTGGCCGTGTCCAGCTTCTGGTGGGCGGCGGCCGTCTCCCTCGTGCCCGCAGACGAGCGCCCGTACATCGGCGGTTCGACGGACGGCAGCGCCTGGAACCTGATCATGGGCTACAACGGCCTGGGCCGCGTCCTCGGCGGCGAGGGCAACGGCGGCGGAGGAGGCGCGGGCGGCGGAGGAGGCGCGGGCGGCGGCGGAGGCGGCGGCACCTTCGCCGGTACCGCGGGCCTCGGCCGGATGTTCAACGACATCCTCGGCGGCCAGATCTCCTGGCTGCTCCCCTTCGCGGGCATCGCGTTCGTCGCCGGCCTGGTGCTGTGCGGCCGCGCCCCGCGCACCGACCAGGCGCGCGCGTCGCTGCTGCTGTGGGGCGGCTGGACCCTGCTGCACTTCCTGACCTTCAGCATGGCCGAGGGCACCATGCACCCGTACTACACGACCGCGCTCGCCCCCGGTATAGCGGCCCTCACCGGCGCCGGTGGCGTGATGCTCCTTCGCGCCTTCCGCGGCGGTGACACGCGCTGGTCCTGGGTGCTGCCCGCCGGACTCGCGGTCACCGGCATCTGGGCGGTCGAGCTGCTGCGCCGGGCCTCCGGCTGGAACAGCTGGCTGTGGCCGGCCATTGCGGTGCTCATGGCGCTGGCGATCGTGGGTCTGTTCGTCTTCCGCTCCGGCCATCGCGTACGGCTGCTGGCCGCGTCCGTGGCGGCGGCGTTCGTCGCGGCCCTCGCGGGTCCCGCGGCGTACGCGATCGCCGTACCCGCGGGCGCCGGTGGCGGTGCGGGCGGCGGCATGGGTGGCACCAACCCGACCGCCGGTCCGTCCACCGGCAACGGCGGCTTCGGCGGCGGCGGTCCCGGCGGCGGCCGGGGCGGCTTCGGCGGCACCCGGCAGGGCGGTCAGGCGAGCGGTCAGGAAGGCGCCCCCGAGGCCGGCTTCCCGGGCGGCGCGAACGGGGAGTTCCCCGGTGGCGCCCAGGCCGGTGGCCAGAACGGCACGCCCCCGAACGGCGCCGAGGGCCAGCCGGGCGGCACTCCCCCGAGCGGCACCGACACCGGCACCGGCGGCCGGGCCGGTCGTACCGGCGGCTTCGGCGGTGGCCGCATGGGCGGTGAGACCAGCAGCGAACTGGTCGCCTACCTGGAGAAGCACCAGGACGGCGCCAAGTGGCTGCTCGCGGTGTCCAACTCGCAGAGCGCCTCGTCGCTGATCGTGAGCACGGGCAAGCCCGTCATCTCCATGTTCGGCTTCACCGGCTCCGACAAGGCCATGACGCCGGCCAAGCTCAAGGAGCTGGTGAAGAAGGGCGAGCTGCACTACATCCAGCTCGGCGGCGGCATGGGCGGCGGTATGGGCGGTGACAACACGCTCAACTCGCAGATCACCGCCTGGGTGGAGAAGAACGCGACCGTGGTGAAGGCGAGCGCGTACACCAAGACCTCGTCGTCCTCGTCGTCCGGTTCGAGTTCGAGTTCGACCTCCGGCTCCGGCTCCGAGTCCGACGCCACGGCACAGAACAGCCAGACGTCGACGCTCTACCGCCTGGACCCGTCCGACCTGAACTGACCGGACCTCGGACACCAAAAGGCCCCTGCCCATGTAACCCATGGCCAGGGGCCTTTTGGTGTGTCACATCGCTTGCGCTGCAAGCGACTTGCCGGTTTCCGTCACGCAACCGACACGCTCCGTTCATTCCCTGAAACGCATGTCCATGTCACGCTCCGGTTGCCCGCTCGATCAACCCGCGTAGAACGGACGCCCCCACCATGCCCGCCACGCACATACGCCGCTGGAAGACGCTGGCGCTGACCACCTCAGCCGTCCTGGTAGGCCTCACCCTGCCGACGATGACCGCCACTCCCGCGAGCGCCACGACGACCGCGTACGACAGCACGTACTACAAGAACGCGGTCGGCAAGACCGGCAGCAGCCTGAAGTCCTCGCTGCACACGATCATCAGCAGCCAGACCAAGATCTCGTACTCCGCGGTCTGGAACGCGCTCATGGTCACCGACCAGGACCCGAACAACAGCAACAACGTGATCCTGCTGTACAGCGGCACCTCGCGCGCCAAGTCCCTCAACGGCGGAGACGTCGGCGACTGGAACCGCGAGCACGTGTGGGCCAAGTCCCACGGCGACTTCGGCGAGGTGACCGGTCCCGGCACGGACCTGCACCACCTGCGTCCCGCGGACGTCCAGGTCAACAGCATCCGTGGCAACAAGGACTTCGACAACGGCGGCAGCACGGTCAGCGGCGGGGGCGGCAGTCTCACCGACTCCGACTCGTTCGAGCCGCGCGACGCGGACAAGGGCGACGTGGCCCGCATGATCCTCTACATGGCGGTGCGCTACGAGGGCGACGACGGCTTCGCCGACCTCGAGCCCAACGAGAAGGTGAACAACGGAAGCAACCCGTACATCGGCAAGCTCTCCGTGCTCAAGGCGTGGAGCGACGAGGACCCGCCGAGCGCCTTCGAGGAGAAGCGCAACCAGGTCATCTACGACAGCTACCAGCACAACCGCAACCCGTTCATCGACCACCCGGAGTGGGTCGACGCGATCTGGTAGACGGCCGCGCGCTGGTTGAGCTCTCGACGGAACTCCTGGTGCACCACCAGGGGTTCCGTCACATCCTCCGTCGGCGGATCTCCCGTCGCACCGCCTGTCCTTGGGCAGCGGAAGTTCTTTGCTGTCCCCCGTAAGAACCGGGTCTCGCCGGACACGGACAGCGGTGGAGGGGATGTGGAGACCTCCGCCTGAAGACGCTGCGCGGCCGTACTGCTCACCGGCGCCCGCGTCTCGCCGTGTTGCGCGAGCTCCGCATCCACTGCCGCATCTCCTCACGCAGAAGACACAAATGGATACGCCGATTCCCCGGCTTCAGAGGTGGGTGGGTGCGAACATCCGCAGCACCGCCGGGAGCAGCACCACGGACGGGCCGGGGCTCGCGAAGGCCTTCGCCAGGTCCTCCTCCAGTGTCTCGGGGCTGGTACGGATCCCCGGGACGCCGAAGGACTCGGCAAGCGCCACGTAGTCGGGGCGGGTCAGCTCCGTCGCCGTGGCCTGGCCGAAGGCGTCGGTCATGTACTCGCGCAGGATGCCGTAGCCGCCGTCGTCGACGATCAGCCAGGTGACGTTCAGGTCGTACTGCCTCGCCGTGGCGAGTTCGGCGATCGAATACAACGCGCCGCCGTCGCCGGAGACCGCGAGGACCGGGCGGGTGGGATCGGCCGCCGCCGCGCCGAGGGCCGCCGGGAAGCCGTAGCCGAGGCCTCCGGCGCCCTGGGCGGAGTGCATGGTGTTCTTCCCGCGCGGGTCGAAGGCGGACCACGCCCAGTACGCCAGGATGGTCATGTCCCAGAAGGACGGGGAGGTGGACGGCAGGGCCCTGCGTACGGACGCCAGCACCTCCTGTTCCAGGGTGAGTTCCTGGGCGGCGATACGCTCCCCCACCCGGTCGAGCAGCACGCGTACGCGGTCCGCCGCCGTCGGGTCGGGGCGCTCCTCGACGGTCTCCAGGAGCGCGGAGAGCGCGAGCCTGGCGTCCGCGTGGATGCCGATCGCCGGGTAGTTGGACTCCAGCTTGCCGAGGTCGGCCTCGATCTGGACGACCCGGCCGCGGGGCTTGAACGTGTGGTAGTTCGAGGACAGTTCACCGAGGCCGGAGCCGACGACCAGCAGGACGTCCGCGTCCTCCAGGAAGTCCGTGGTGTGCCGGTCCTCCAGCCAGGACTGGAGCGAGAGCGGGTGGGTCCAGGGGAAGGCGCCCTTGCCGCCGAAGGTGGTGACGACCGGCGCGTTCAGCTTCTCCGCCAGCGACTTCAGCTTGCCGGACGCGTCCGACCGTACGACCCCGCCGCCCGCGATGATCGCGGGGCGGGCCGCCGAGGACAGCAAGTGGGCCGCCAGCGCCGTCAGTTCGGGGCGCGGGAGGACGTCCTCCGGGGTCGCGTCCATCGCCGTGACCTGCGGCAGGTGGGTCTCGGCGAGCAGGACGTCCTGCGGGATCTCCACCCAGACCGGGCCGTGCGGGGCGGTCAGCGCCGACTCCCAGGCCTCCGCGATCGCGGAGGGGATCTGCGACTGCGTGCGGACCGTGTGGACGGACTTGACGACACCCCTGAACGACGCCTGCTGGTCGGGGAGTTCGTGCAGATAGCCGTGGCGTCCGCCGCCCAGTCCCGCGGTGGGGACCTGGCTGCTGATGGCGAGGACGGGGGCGGAGGCCGCGGCGGCCTCCTGGAGCGCGGCCAGGGAGGTCAGCGCTCCGGGGCCGGTGGAGAGCAGCAGGGGCGCGGCCTCGCCCGTGATGCGGCCGTACGCGTCGGCCGCGAACCCCGCGTTGTTCTCCACCCGCAGGCCGATGTACTGCAACGAGGAGCGGCGCAGGGCGTCGAACATGCCGAGCGCGTGCTGGCCGGGCAGGCCGAAGACGGTCGTGGCGCCGAGACCGGAGAGGGTCTCCACGACCAGGTCTCCGCCGTTGCGGCCGGGGGGCGGATTCAGCGCGGCCTCCGTCTGCGCCGCTGACGGACGGAGCACCAGGTCGTGGTCGTGAGTCACTTGTTCCCGGCCTCCTGAGCCCTGGCCGCCGCGATCTGGCGGGACATGATCGTCGTCAGTTCGTACGCCGTGTGGGACGCGGCCACGGCCGTGATCTCGGCGTGGTCGTACGCGGGCGCGACCTCGACCACGTCCGCGGAGACCAGGTTGCAGGAGGACAGTCCGCGCAGGATCTCCAGCAGCTCGCGGGAGGTCATGCCGCCGGCCTCCGGTGTGCCCGTGCCGGGGGCGTGCGCCGGGTCGAGGCAGTCGATGTCGATGGAGATGTACAGCGGGCGGTCGCCGATGCGCTGGCGCAACTGGTCGGCGACCTCGTCGGCGCCGCGGCGGTAGATGTCCGCCGAGGTGACGATGCCGAAGCCCATCTTCTCGTCGTCGGTGAGGTCCTGCTTGCCGTACAGCGGGCCGCGGGTGCCGACGTGGGAGAGGGCCTCCGTGTCCAGGATCCCCTCCTCCACCGCCCGGCGGAACGGGGTGCCGTGCGTGTACTCGGCGCCGAAGTAGGTGTCCCAGGTGTCGAGGTGGGCGTCGAAGTGGAGCAGGGCCACCGGGCCGTGCTTCTTGGCGACGGAGCGCAGCAGCGGGAGGGCGATGGTGTGGTCGCCGCCCAGCGTCATCAGACGGGCGCCCGTGCCGAGCAGCTCGTCGGCCGCGGCCTCGACCGTCTCCACGGCCTCGTTGATGTTGAACGGGTTCGCCGCGATGTCACCGGCGTCGGCGACCTGGGCGAGGGCGAAGGGGGAGGCGTCCTGCGCCGGGTTGTACGGGCGCAGCAGGCGGGAGGCCTCGCGGATGGCGTTGCCGCCGAAGCGGGCGCCCGGCCGGTAGGAGACCCCGGAGTCGAAGGGCACGCCGACCACGGCGACGTCGGCGCTGCCGACCTCGTCGAGGCGCGGCAGCCGGGCGAAGGTCGCGGGGCCCGCGTACCGCGGGACGCGGGACGAGTCGACGGGGCCGCGTGGCTGGCTGCCGCCTGCTGCCGGGTACTCGGTGCTGCTCATCGTCGGACTCCTCCAGGTGGTACGGGTGATACGTGGTACGGGTGATACGTGGTGCGGGTGATACGTCGTACAGGTGATGCGTCGTACAGGTGGTGCTTTTCCAGTGTCGCGGACCCCACGGACGGGTTCCGCCCGGGCCGACTGGCCCGAAGTTCTTGAGCGCGTCCCGCGCCCCTGTCAGGGGCGCGGGTGGCCGGCCCGCAGACTCACCGCTTCCGGGCTACCGCAGAGCGCTCACGCGCCCACGGCCGTCGGCTCGGCCTCGGCCGCGGTCTGGTCGGCCGCGCCGCGCCCGGCCAGCCGCTCGCGCCAGGCGGCCAGTACCGCCGGGTCGGTCGCGGGTGTGGCCAGGGAGACGATCACGTACGCGACCAGCGAGGACAGCAGCCCGTAGTAGACGGGCTCGTTCGCAAGGATGCCGTACGTCGCCATCAGCCCGACGACCGCGAGGCCGCCGACGACGACGGAGGCGAGCGCGCCGTGCACGGTCCCACGCTTCCACAGCAGTCCGCCGAGGATCGGGACGAGCAGACCGCCGACGAGCAGGTTGTACGCGACGGTCAGCGCCTCGACGACGTTGTTGAGCGCGATGGCGGTACAGATCACGGCGATACCCATGACGAGGATGAAGGCCCGGTTCCCCTTGACCTCGTCGTGCGCCTCGCCGTCACGCACCTCGCCGTCGCGCCGTACGGCCCCTCGCAGCTTGGCCCAGATGTCGTTGTTGGCGACGGTGGCGCAGGCGATGAGGGCGCCGGAGGACGTGGACATCACGGCGGCGAGGGCGGCGGCGAGCACCAGGCCCCGTACGCCGACCGGAAGCTCGTCCTTCACGATGGTCGCGAAGGCGGTGTCGGCGCTGGGCAGCGTCGGGTAGAGCACCTTGGCCGCCGTGCCGATGACGGCGCCGGCGACGGCGTACACCAGGCAGTAGGTGCCGGCGACGGTGCCGCCCCACTTGGCGGTCCTGTCGCTGCCGGCGGTGAACACGCGCTGCCAGATGTCCTGGCCGATGAGCATGCCGAAGGTGTAGATCAGCACGTAGGTGAAGATCGTCTCGCCGCCGATGCCCAGCGGGTCGAAGTACTCCGTGGGCAGCTTGGCCTTCATCTCGCTGAACCCACCGGCCTTGATCACCGCGATGGGGAGCAGGAGCAGCAGCACGCCGACGGTCTTCACGACGAACTGCACCATGTCGGTGAGGGTGATCGACCACATGCCGCCGAGCGTGGAGTACGCGACGACGATCGAGCCGCCGATGATGATCGCCAGCGTCCGGTTCATGTCGAAGAGGACGTCGAAGATGGTGGCGTACGCGATGGTCGAGGTGACCGCGAGCATGAGGGTGTACGCCCACATGACGACACCGGAGATGACACCGGCCCGGCCGCCGTAGCGGAGGTCGAGCATCTCGGAGACGGTGTAGACCTTCAGACGGGCGATGCGGGCGGAGAAGAAGACGGAGAGGGCGAGGAGTCCGAGGCCGATGGTGAACACCATCCAGGCGCCGGAGAGCCCGTACTGGTATCCGAGCCCGACGCCGCCGATGGTGGACGCGCCGCCGAGCACGATCGCGGCCATGGTCCCGGAGTACATCACGGGGCCCAGGCGCCGCCCGGCCACCAGGAAATCACTCTTCGACTTGGCGCGGCGCATGCCCCACCAGCCCATGGCCAGCATGCCGGCCAGATAGACGACGATCACTGTGTAGTCGACGGCCATAGGGGGCCCTCCTTCGCGCACTCGTCGGTGGCGTGTCGTGCAGATGGATGTGGGGACGCGGGCCGGGCGAGCGATACCCGGCCGGGAGTCCGGCAGCTGATCGCGGGGACATACGCCCGTACCCGCGGCTGCCGACGGCACTGACCTTAGGTGGCCGGAAGATGACTCTGAAGTGTACGTTTCATCCATTGCAGCCGAGCCGGATGGAGGGAACGTCCACCATGCCGGACACATCCGCCACATCAGTCCCACCCGTCCAGCCTGTCCCACCCACCCCACCGGTCCCGCTGTCCGCCCTCCTGGCCCGGGAGGACCTCGGCCTGCGCCACATCGCGGGCCCCGTCGACCCGGACACGGTGATCCACTGGGCGCACACGTCGGAGATGGCGGACCCGTACCCGTATCTGCTGGGCGGTGAGCTGCTGCTGACCGCCGGGGTGCACATCCCGGAGGCGGCGGGCTCGGGCACCTACTTCGACGACTACGTCTCCCGGATCGTGGCGGCGGGCGGCGCGGCGCTCGGCTTCGGCCTGGCGCCGGTGCACGACACGGTCCCGCGCGCCCTGGTCGCGGCCTGCGACACCTACGGCCTGCCGCTGCTGGAGGTCCCGCCCCAGACCACCTTCTCGGGGGTGGCCCGCGCGGTGTGGCAGCTGATGGCGCAGGCCCGGCTGGCGGAGCTGCGGCGCGTCACGGAGGCCCAGCAGAGCCTGGCGGCCGCCGCGGCGCGCCCGGACCCGGTGTCGGCGGTGCTGCGGCAGCTGGCCCAGCGGGTGAGCGGCTGGGCGGTGCTGTACGGCCCGGAGGGCGCGGAGCTGGCCCGCGCGGGGAGATCACCGGAGGCGGGCCCCGTGACCGCCCTCGGCACCCTGGCCGCCGTCGTACGCCCCGGAGGAACCCAGGCCGCGGCCCCCCACGGCACCTCGCACACCACCACCTCCACTCCCGCTCCCAGCCCCACTCCTTCGTCCGCCACCGACACCGTGGGCGGCACCCACCTCGCCGCGTACGCCCTCGGCGGCGGGCACGGCTTCGTCCTCGGGGTCGCGGCGCCGCGCCGGGACCCCGGGGACCACACCATCGCCTCCGTCGCGGCCGTACTCCTCTCCCTCCTCACCGGGGAGCAGCAGAGCGGGAGCGGCGCGGCGCGCTCGGCGGCGCTCGTACGCCTCCTGCTGGGTGCCGCGCCCGAGGACGTGGCCCCGCTGCTCGGCGAGGACCGGTGGACCGTCGTGCACGCCCGTCCCGCGGCGGACGGCCCGGCGCCGGACGCCGTCGCCGCCTCCGCGCTGGGGGCGGCGCTGGGCTCCGCGCTCATCGACGCCGGCGGGGGTGTCGTACGCGTCCTCGTCCCCGGTGACCGCGAGCCGACCGCTCAGGAGGGCTGGATCTGCGGGGTCAGCGCGGCGGTCGGCCCGCACGAGGGGGCGTCCGCCGACGGGCAGGCGGCCCGCGCCCTGGCCCGCGCCCGGGCGACCCGCACGCCCCTCGTCCGCCACGGCGAGCGCCCCGCTCTGGCGGACCTCGTGCCCCCGGCCGACGCCGAGGCCCACGCGCGCGCCCTCCTCGCCCCGATCGCCGCCACCCCCGCCCTCACCGAGACCCTCCGCACCTGGCTCTCCCTGCACGGCAGTTGGGACCGCACGGCCGTCGCCCTCTCCGTCCACCGCAACACCGTCCGCCAACGCATCGCACGGTGTGCGGCGTTGCTGGAGGCGGACCTCGACGACACGGACGTGCGGATGGAGTTGTGGTTCGCGCTGAGGGAGAGCTGAGCGTCGCGGAAACGCAGCCCCGACCCTCGCCTCTCAACACGACGCTTCGGGCGGGTGGGCGGGAAAGGCAGCAACGGCCACTTCCCCCGAGTGACCCACATCCCACGGTGCAGGACAATCGCCCTCCCAGCGGAGCGCCCCGGCACAATGGGTGGCATGCCGATATCCGGGACCCCCAGCCGCGCCGAGCTCGTCGACCACCTCGTGAAGACCCGTATCGCGGGCGACGTCGCCACGCCCCGCGAGAACAACCTCTCCCACTACCGCAAGCTCGCCAACGGCGACCGCAACTTCTGGCTCGGCCTGGAACTCGGCGACCGCTGGACCGACGAGCAGGACGTGCTCGCCGTGATGGCGGAGCGGTGCGGTGTGAACGACGACCCGGAGTACCGCTACGGCCAGGACACCGTCGACCCCGAGCTGACCGTCGACGCCCTGGACCGGATGGCGGCGCGGCTGCGCAAGGCGGCGGACGGTGAGCAGCGGGTGCTGTTCGCGACCGGCCACCCGGGCGGCCTGCTCGATGTGCACCGTGCCACGGCCGCCGCGCTGCGCGGAGCCGGCTGCGAGATCGTCGTCATTCCGGACGGGCTGCAGACGGACGAGGGGTACGTCATGCAGTTCGCGGACGTGGCGGTGCTGGAGCACGGGGCCACGCTGTGGCACACCCACTCGGGCGAGCCGATGCGCGCGATCCTCAAGGGCCTGGAGGGCGCGGGCCGCCCCCTGCCCGACCTGGTCGTCGCGGACCACGGCTGGGCCGGCTGCGCGGGCCAGCTCGGCATCGACTCCGTCGGCTACGCCGACTGCAACGACCCCGCCCTCTTCCTCGCCGAGTCCGAGGGCACGGTCCAGGTGACGGTCCCCCTCGACGACCACGTCACAAGCCCACGGTTCTACGACCCGCTGACGGCGTATCTGCTGGCTTCCGCAGGGCTGATCTGAGCCACCCCGGAAATCACGCCCAGGTCAGTTAAACGGCAATAACTTGCCTGACCCGGGTCCAGGTTGTACACCTGGGCCCGATCGCTTCTCGAGGGAAGCCATCAGTACGTCAGAGATCCTCAGTACGCCAGCGATCCTCTCCGCCACGGGAGTGGACCTCTCCTACGGCAGTCAACTCGCCGTCCGGGACACCCACTTCTGCGTCGCCCCCGGCGAGGTCGCTACGACCCCTCGGCGGTCGGAGGTGCCGCCGTCCTCGTCCCGCCGTCCGCGCTGCCGACCGCCGACGTCAACCCGATCGGCGTCAACATCGACGGGCCGCAGCAGATCGCCGTCATCGAGACGCTGCTGGCGCTCGGCCTGGTCATGGGCCTGGTCACGGGCCTGGTCATCGGCATCGCGGCGTTCCTCGTGTCCGTCACGGACCGGGCCGTCCAGCGCCGCGCGCACATCACCGCGCTCTCCCTGATCGGGGCCCGCGCGAGAACCCTGCGGGCCGTGCAGTGCGCCCAGGTCGTGCTGCCGCTGGGCATCGGCCCGACCCTGGCGCTCGTGGCGGGCAAGCTCGCCGAGTCCAGCTATCTCGTCACCGGCGGCGGTGCGGTGTTCTGGGACGGCGCCGGCCTCGCGCCGCTCGCTCTCGCCGCCGTGGGCGCGGTGGCGGTGGCCGCGCTCGGCACGCTCCCGCTGATCGGCCGCCGCGTGAACCCGGAGCTGATCCGCCGCGACTGAGCGCCCCGGGGCACGCTCACGGCCAAGGGTTCAGGCCCTCGTTGCGGCGTTGGGCGTAGCCCGGTGTCGGGTCGAGATACACCCGGCTCACGATGGGGAAAGCCTCTCGTAGTCGGGCCTCCGCCTGTTCGCAGGCCCATTCGATCTGGGCGGCGGTCGAGATGTCCCTGAAGTCGACCTTGGCCGCGATCAGCGCCTCGCGCGGCCCCTGTACGAGGGTCGTGAGCTCCAGTACGGCCTCGACGTGCTCCACGGCGAGCAGTTCGGCCCGGATCCGCTCCCGCATCGGCTTGGGCAGGGGGCGGCCGATCAGCAGCTCGGCGTTGGAGCGGCCGAGGACCCAGGCGACGTACAGCAGGAGGAGGCCGATGCAGAGAGACGCGATGCCGTCCCAGACGCCGGAACCGGTGAGCTGTCCGCCGAGCAGGCCGCCCGCCGCGAGGACGAGGCCGATCAGCGCGGCCGAGTCCTCCAGGACCACGGCCTTCACGGCGGTGTCCGGGGTGTACCGGAGGTAGCGCTTGAAAGGCGCCCCCATTCGCTCCGCCTCCCCGCGCGCCTGGCGTACGCCGGTGCGCAGGGAGTAGCTCTCCAGCAGGAAGGCGACCGCGAGCACGATGTACGAGACGAGGGGGTCGCCCGGCTCCTCGCCCGCGACGAGGGTGTGGATGCCGTCGTAGAGGGAGAACACCGCGCCGCCGACGAAGGTGGCGACCGCGGCGAGCAGCGCCCAGATGTAGCGTTCGGGGCCGTAGCCGAGCGGGTGGTCCTCGTCGGCCGGTTTCTCGCTGCGCTTCAGCGCGGTGAGCAGCAGCACCTCGGTGATCGTGTCGGCCACCGAGTGCGCGGCCTCGGACAGCATCGCGCTCGATCCGCTGATGATGCCCGCGACCACCTTGGCCACCGCGATCCCCAGATTCGCGAGGGCGGCGACGATCACCGTGAAGGTGCTCTCGCCGCCCCCGCCGCCGTCGTCGTCCTGCTGTCCGGCTCCCGCTTCAGTCATGGCCATGCCCCAGTCTTACCGGCTGGGCCCCCGTCAGTCTTACCGGGCAGGCCCGGTCCTACCGGGGGATACGGACCACGCCCTCCTGGATCACCGAAATGGCCAGCCGTCCGTCCTGGGTGTAGATGCGGGCCTGGCCGAGGCCGCGGCCTCCGGAGGCGGACGGCGACTCCTGGTCGTACAGCAGCCATTCGTCGGCGCGGAAGGGGCGGTGGAACCACATCGCGTGGTCCAGCGAGGCCCCGACGACGTCCCCGGTCACCCAGCCGCCGCGCCCGTGCGCGAGCAGGATCGAGTCGAGGAGCGTCATGTCGGAGACGTAGGTGGCGAGGACGACGTGGAGGAGGGGATCGTCGGCCAGTTTGCCGTTGGTGCGGAACCACACCTGGGAGTGCGGTTCGCGTATCTCCCCGACCGTGCCGTACGGAGGCGCGTCGACGTAGCGCAGGTCGACGGACTCGCGCGCTTCGAGGAGCCGTTCGACGACGACGGGGTCCTTGATGACATCGGCGTACAGCGGCAGCAGTTCGGCGGCCGTGGGCAGCGTCTCGGGGTCGGGCGCGGACGGCATCTCGGCCTGGTGCTCCATGCCCTCTTCGAACGTCTGGAAGGACGCGGAGAGGTGGAAGATCGGCTGCCCGTGCTGGATGGCGACGACGCGGCGGGTGGTGAAGGAGCGCCCGTCGCGGATGCGGTCCACCGTGTACACGATGGGCGCGCCGGGGTCCCCCGGACGCAGGAAGTACGCGTGCAGGGAGTGCGCGTGCCGGTCCTCGGGGACCGTGCGCCCGGCGGCCACCAGTGCCTGCGCCGCCACCTGCCCGCCGAAGACGCGCGGGACGACGGCGGAGCGGGACTGACCGCGGAAGATGTCCTGCTCGATCCGCTCGAGGTCGAGCAGATCGAGCAGGGACTCAAGTGCCTGACTCATGGGTCAGTTGTATCGCGCAGTTGTTTCCGTTGATCTTTCGCGGGCCTTACAGGCCCATGTCCTTCGCGATGATCGACTTCATGATCTCGCTGGTGCCGCCGTAGATACGGTTGACGCGGTTGTCCGCGTACAGGCGGGCGATCGGGTACTCGTTCATGAAGCCGTAGCCGCCGTGCAGCTGGAGGCAGCGGTCGATGACACGGTGCGCGACCTCGGTGGCGAACAGCTTGGCGCTGGCCGCCTCGGCGGGGGTCAGCTCACCGGCGTCCAGGGCCTCGGTGGCCCGGTCGACGACGGCCTCGGCCGCGTCCACCTCGGCCTGGCAGGCGGCCAGTTCGAACTTGGTGTTCTGGAAGGCGGCGACGGGCTGCCCGAAGACGACCCGCTCCTGCACGTACTGCTTGGCGAACCGGACGGCGGCCTTGGCCTGCGCGTACGCGCCGAAGGCGATGCCCCAGCGCTCGGAGGCGAGGTTGTGGCCGAGGTAGTAGAAGCCCTTGTTCTCCTCGCCGAGGAGGTCCTCGACCGGGACCTTCACGTCGACGAACGCCAGCTCGGCGGTGTCCGAGGTCTTCAGGCCGAGCTTGTCGAGCTTGCGGCCCACCGAGTAGCCCTCGGCCTTGGTGTCCACCACGAAGAGGGAGATGCCGTGGCGGCGGTCCTCCTTGGTGGGCGCGGAGGTGCGGGCGCAGACGATCATGCGGTCGGCGTGCACGCCACCCGTGATGAAGGTCTTGGCGCCGTTGAGGACGTAGTGCGTACCGTCCTCGGAGAGCTTGGCGGTGGTCTTCATGCCCGCGAGGTCGGAGCCGGTGCCCGGCTCGGTCATCGCGATGGCCCACATCTCCTCGCCGGAGACGAACTTCGGCAGGAAGCGCTTCTTCTGCTCGTCGGTGGCGAGCAGCTTGATGTAGGGCAGGCCGAGCAGCACGTGCACACCGGAGCCGCCGAAGGAGACACCCGCGCGGGCGGTCTCCTCGTACAGGACGGCCTCGAACTTGTACGAGTCGATGCCCGCGCCGCCGTGCTCCTCATCCACGCGGATGCCGAAGACGCCGAGCTCGGCGAGCTTGTAGTAGAAGTCGCGCGGCGCCTGGCCCGCGGCGAACCACTCGTCGTAGACGGGAACGACCTCGGCCTCTATGAAGGCCCGCAGGGTCTCCCGGAACGCCTCGTGGTCCTCGTTGAACACCGTACGGCGCACCGCCGCCACCCTTCCTTGCGCCTAAGCCGGCGCCGCTCTCGCGTACCTGGTTGCGCGCCGCCTGGGTTCCTCAATTGATGGTTGTGGCCCCAAATCTAAGCGCTTGCTCAGATGTCAGGTTACCCGTCGGTCACGACGACCGTCCAGAGTCATCGGCCGCCCTCCCCCATGACGCTCGTCACGCCCGCTCCAGCCCGGCCGGCCCGGCCGGGCGAGAACGCGCGAAGGCCGTCGACCTGTCCCACGATCACGCATCACGGATCAACGCGCCCATGGACCCCACCACTTGGGCGGCAGCGGGTCGGCCGGTGCCGAAGTCGGCTGATCGGGATGGAGGCCGAGCCGGCGCAGGGTGTCGGCGCGCACGCGGACGACGACCGTGCCGTGCCAGTGACCGTCCGACCGGACCCCGCACATGAGGTCGATCCGTACATCGCGTACGGCGAAGGGGTCCCAGTCGATGCCCCGGTCACGCAGTCAAACCGCCATCAGCCGCCCCGGCCGCGGGCGGCCGGGGACGTTCTCGAAGCGGAAGAGGGTCACCCAGTCGGGGGCGTGTCCGTCCATGGCCATGTGTCCGTTCATGGCCGCCATCATGGCGCAGGGGACAGAGCCGCCGCTCGCGAAAAAAACCGGATCAGAGACCCGAATCCCGGAAGCCGAAGACCCGAATCTCCCAAGTCAAAGACCCGGATCACAGACCCGAATCAAAGAACGGCGTCCCCGGCCGCCGCCGCGAAGGCGCCCCGCGCCATCCGGTGCAGCAGGGCCGCCGTCACACCGCGCCCCGGCAGCGCCCCTGGCCGCCCGAGGTGGGGTGTCGAGTTCAGGAGGCCGAAGACCGAGTGCACCGCCGAGCGGGCGGTGGGTTCGGTGAGGGCCGGATACACCTCGCGCACGACCTCCACCCACAGCTCGACGTACTGCCGCTGCAACTGCCGTACGAGCTTGCGGTCGCTGTCGCGCAGGCGGTCCAGCTCGCGGTCGTGCAGGGTGATCAGGGGACGGTCGTCGAGCGCGAAGTCGATGTGCCCCTCGATGAGCGAGTCGAGGACCGCCTCCGCACCCCCGGCGGCCTCCGCCGCCCGGCGCTTGCCGCCGGTGAGCAGCTGCCCGCTGATCCCCACCAGCAGCTCGGCGAGCATCGCGTCCTTGCCCGCGAAGTGCCGGTACAGACCGGGGCCGCTGATGCCGACGGCCGCTCCTATCTCGTCCACCCCGACGCCGTGGAAGCCGCGCTCGGCGAAGAGCCGGGCAGCCTCCTTGAGGATCTGCTCGCGTCGGGTGGGGGCGTCGGTTCTCGTGGCCATGGAAGCAATTCTAGACAGGGAGGTTAGCGGTCGTTAACCTGGACGACATGCGTTAACGCTCATTAACTGGTGGACCACTGGTGAGGGGACCGCGGCACATGCACGAAGCACCGGAGCTGACGAGCGCGGCAGATCCCGCGTCGGAGGCCTGGCGGGCCAACGAGGCGGCCCATCACGCCCTCGGCGAGGAGCTGCGCGCCAAGCTCGCCGAGGCGCGCCTCGGGGGCGGTGAGCGGGCCCGGGAGCGCCACACCGCGCGCGGGAAGCTGCTCCCGCGCGAGCGCGTGGACACGCTCCTCGACCCGGGCTCGCCCTTCCTGGAGCTGGCCCCGCTGGCCGCCCACGGGATGTACGACGGGCAGGCCCCGGCCGCGGGGGTGATCGCCGGGATCGGCAGGGTCAGCGGCCGCGAGTGCGTGATCGTCGCCAACGACGCCACCGTCAAGGGCGGCACGTACTACCCGATGACCGTGAAGAAGCACCTGCGGGCACAGGAGGTGGCGCTCGAGAACCGCCTTCCCTGTGTCTATCTCGTCGACTCCGGAGGCGCCTTCCTGCCCATGCAGGACGAGGTCTTCCCGGACCGCGAGCACTTCGGGCGGATCTTCTACAACCAGGCGCGGATGTCGGGGGCGGGGATCCCGCAGATCGCCGCGGTCCTCGGCTCGTGCACGGCCGGCGGCGCGTATGTCCCGGCGATGAGCGACGAGGCCGTGATCGTGCGCAATCAGGGCACGATCTTCCTCGGCGGGCCCCCGTTGGTGAAGGCCGCCACCGGCGAGGTCGTCACCGCCGAGGAGCTGGGCGGCGGCGAGGTCCACGCGCGTGTGTCGGGCGTCACCGACCACCTCGCGGAGGACGACGCGCACGCGCTGCGGATCGTACGGAACATCGCGGCCACACTCCCCGCGCGCGGGCCCCTGCCCTGGGCGGTCGAGCAGTCCGTCGAGCCCAAGGTGGATCCGTACGGGATCTACGGCGCGGTGCCCGTCGACTCCCGCACCCCCTACGACGTACGCGAGGTCATCGCGCGCGTGGTGGACGGTTCGCGCTTCGCCGAGTTCAAGGCGGAGTTCGGGCAGACCCTGGTCACGGGCTTCGC
Source organism: Streptomyces sp. NPDC090798 (assembly GCF_044768965.1). Lineage (NCBI taxonomy): Bacteria > Bacillati > Actinomycetota > Actinomycetes > Kitasatosporales > Streptomycetaceae > Streptomyces > Streptomyces sp. NPDC090798. Next base: position 308,908 of record NZ_JBIVXA010000001.1, on the reverse strand, counting down.
GCGGATCCACGGCCACCCGGTCGGGATCGTCGCCAACAACGGCATCCTGTTCTCCGAGTCCGCCCAGAAGGGCGCCCACTTCATCGAGCTGTGCGACCAGCGCGGCATCCCCCTGGTGTTCCTGCAGAACATCTCGGGCTTCATGGTGGGGCGTCAGTACGAGGCCGGTGGCATCGCCAAGCACGGCGCAAAGATGGTCACGGCCGTCGCCTGCACCCGCGTGCCCAAGCTGACCGTGGTGATCGGCGGTTCGTACGGCGCGGGCAACTACTCGATGTGCGGTCGGGCGTACTCGCCGCGCTTCCTGTGGATGTGGCCCGGCGCCAAGATCTCCGTGATGGGCGGCGAGCAGGCCGCGTCCGTCCTCGCGACCGTCAAGCGCGACCAGCTGGAGGCGCGCGGGGACTCCTGGCCCGCCGAGGACGAGGACGCCTTCAAGGCCCCGATCCGCGCCCAGTACGAGCGGCAGGGCAGCGCCTACTACGCGACGGCCCGCCTCTGGGACGACGGCGTGATCGACCCGCTGGAGACCCGGCAGGTGCTGGGGCTCGCACTGACCGCCTGCGCCAACGCGCCACTGGGTGACCCCCAGTTCGGCGTCTTCCGGATGTGATGAGGGTGCCCGAGATGTTCGAGACAGTCCTTGTGGCCAACCGGGGCGAGATCGCCGTACGCGTCATCCGCACTTTGCGCGCGCTCGGCGTGCGCTCGGTCGCCGTCTTCTCCGACGCGGACGCCGACGCCCGGCATGTGCGCGAGGCGGACACGGCGGTACGGATCGGTCCGGCGCCGGCCGCCGAGAGCTATCTGTCGGCGGAGCGGATCCTCGACGCCGCCGCTCGCACCGGGGCCCAGGCGGTGCACCCCGGGTACGGCTTCCTCGCCGAGAACGCCTCGTTCGCGCGCGCGTGCGCCGAGGCCGGGCTCGTCTTCATCGGCCCGCCCGCCGACGCGATCGCGCTCATGGGCGACAAGATCCGCGCCAAGGAGACGGTGAAGGCGGCCGGTGTCCCGGTCGTCCCCGGCTCGTCCGGCAGTGGACTCACGGACGCGGAACTCGGCGAGGCCGCACGGGAGATCGGCATGCCCGTGCTGCTCAAGCCGTCGGCGGGCGGCGGCGGCAAGGGCATGCGGCTGGTGCGGGACGCATCGGCGCTGGGCGACGAGATCGCCGCCGCCCGCCGCGAGGCCCGCGCCTCCTTCGGCGACGACACCCTCCTCGTCGAGCGCTGGGTCGACCGCCCCCGGCACATCGAGATCCAGGTCCTGGCCGACGGCCACGGCAACGTCGTCCACCTGGGCGAGCGCGAGTGCTCTCTCCAGCGCCGCCACCAGAAGATCATCGAAGAGGCGCCGAGCGTACTCCTCGACGCCGGCACCCGCGCCGCGATGGGCGACGCGGCCGTCCAGGCGGCCCGCTCCTGCGGGTACGAGGGCGCGGGCACGGTGGAGTTCATCGTCCCCGGCTCCGACCCGTCGTCGTACTACTTCATGGAGATGAACACCCGCCTCCAGGTGGAACACCCGGTCACCGAGCTGGTCACGGGGCTCGACCTGGTGGAGTGGCAACTGCGGGTCGCCGCCGGCGAGCGACTGCCGTACGGGCAGGAGGACATCAGCCTCACCGGGCACGCGGTGGAGGCACGCATCTGCGCCGAGGACCCCGCACGCGGCTTCCTGCCCTCGGGCGGCACGGTCCTCGCCCTGCACGAGCCGCAGGGCGACGGCGTGCGCACCGACTCGGGGCTGAGCGAGGGCACGGAGGTCGGTTCGCTCTACGACCCGATGCTGTCCAAGGTGATCGCGTACGGGCCCGACCGCGCGACCGCGCTGCGCAAGCTGCGCGCCGCCCTCGCGGAGACGGTCACGCTCGGCGTGCAGACCAACGCCGGGTTCCTGCGACGGCTGCTGGCCCATCCGGCGGTGGTGGCGGGGGACCTGGACACCGGGTTGGTGGAGCGGGAGGCGGACGAACTCGCCGCGCGGCCGGTGCCGGCGGAGGTGTACGCGGCGGCGGCGCTGCTGCGCCAGGCGGCCCTCGGCCCCCGGGCTTCCGGGGCCCCGGTGGCCTTCGGGGCCTCCGAAGCCACCGGCTGGGTCGATCCGTTCTCCGTGCCGGACGGCTGGCGTCTTGGCGGCGAGGCTGCCTGGACGGCTCACCACCTGCGGCTGCCGGGACACGATCCGGTGACCGTCCGCGTGCGCCGCGCGGCGGAGGGCGGCGTCGAGCTGCTGCTCGACGGCGAGGAGCGGCCCCTCCGGGGAACCCTCCCCGTGCCCGTCGGCGGGCCCACCGCGTCCCGGTTCACCTTCCGGCTCGACGGCGTCACCCACACCTTCGCCGCCCTGCCGGACGGCACCTGGCTCGGCCGGGAGGGTGACGCCTGGCACGTGCGCGACCACGACCCCGTGGCCGCCTCCCTCACGGGGGCCGCGCACGCGGGGGTGGACTCGCTCACCGCGCCCATGCCCGGCACGGTGACCGTCGTGAAGGTGGCCGTGGGCGACGACGTGACCGCGGGACAGAGCCTGTTGGTGGTCGAGGCGATGAAGATGGAGCACGTCATCTCCGCCCCGCACGCCGGGACCGTCAGCGAGCTGGACGTCACGCCGGGCACCACGGTCGCCATGGACCAGGTGCTGGCCGTGATCACGCCGTACGAGGAGAAGACAGCGTCCGAGGAGACGACATGAGCACCCCCGAACTCGGCCTCCCCATGGTCGTACCGGCCCCGGGCCTGCCCGCGCGGGTGCGGATCCACGAGGTCGGCGCGCGCGACGGGCTGCAGAACGAGAAGGCGACCGTGCCCACGGAGGTCAAGGCCGAGTTCATCCGGCGCCTGGCGGACTCGGGCCTGACCACCATCGAGGCCACCAGCTTCGTCCACCCCAAGTGGGTGCCCCAACTGGCGGACGCGGAGCAGCTGTTCCCGCTCGTGAGCGACCTGGGCAGGTCCTCGGGGGTGCACCTCCCGGTCCTCGTGCCCAACGAACGGGGTCTGGACCGGGCGCTGGCCCTCGGCGCCCGCCGTGTCGCCCTGTTCGCCAGCGCGACGGAGTCCTTCGCGAAGGCGAACCTCAACCGGACCGTCGACGAGTCCCTGGCCATGTTCGAGCCGGTGGTGTCCCGGGCCAAGGCGGACAAGGTGCACGTCCGCGGCTATATCTCGATGTGTTTCGGCGACCCCTGGGAGGGTCCCGTACCCATCCACCAGGTCGTACGCGTCTGCAAGGCCCTGATGGACATGGGCTGCGACGAGCTGAGCCTCGGCGACACGATCGGCGTGGCGACGCCGGGTCATGTGCAGACCCTCCTCGCCGAGCTGAACGAGGAGGGCGTGCCGACCAGCGTGCTCGGCGTGCACTTCCACGACACCTACGGCCAGGCACTCGCCAACACCCTGGCCGCCCTCCAGCACGGCGTCACCACCGTCGACGCCTCCGCGGGGGGCCTCGGCGGCTGCCCCTACGCCAAGTCCGCCACCGGCAACCTCGCCACCGAAGACCTCGTATGGATGCTCCAGGGCCTCGGCATCGACACCGGTGTCGACCTCGCCCGCCTCACCGCCACCAGCGTGTGGATGGCCGAGCGGCTGGGCCGACCCAGCCCGTCCCGCACGGTCAAAGCCCTCTCCCACAAGGAATGATCCCCATGCCCCTGGACCACCGCCTCTCCCCCGAACTCGAGGAACTCCGCCGTACGGTCGAGGAGTTCGCACACGACGTCGTGGCCCCGAAGATCGGCGACTTCTACGAGCGGCACGAGTTCCCGTACGAGATCGTGCGGGAGATGGGCCGCATGGGCCTGTTCGGACTGCCCTTCCCCGAGGAGTACGGCGGCATGGGCGGCGACTACCTCGCCCTCGGGATCGCCCTGGAGGAGCTCGCCCGGGTGGACTCCTCCGTCGCCATCACCCTGGAGGCGGGTGTCTCGCTCGGCGCGATGCCGATCCACCTCTTCGGCACGGAGGCCCAGAAGCGGGAGTGGCTCCCCCGTCTGTGCTCCGGCGAGATCCTCGGCGCCTTCGGCCTGACGGAGCCGGACGGCGGCTCGGACGCGGGCGCGACCCGTACGACCGCCCGTCTGGACCCGGACACGAACGAATGGGTCATCAACGGCAGCAAGTGCTTCATCACCAACTCCGGCACGGACATCACGGGCCTGGTCACGGTCACCGCGGTCACCGGCCGGGGGCCCGGCGGCAAGCCACTCATCTCCGCGATCATCGTCCCGTCCGGCACCCCCGGCTTCACGGTCGCCGCCCCGTACTCGAAGGTCGGCTGGAACGCCTCCGACACCCGTGAGCTGTCCTTCGCCGACGTCCGCGTCCCGGCCGCGAACCTGCTCGGCGAGGAGGGCCGCGGCTACGCCCAGTTCCTGCGCATCCTGGACGAGGGCCGCATCGCCATCGCGGCCCTGGCGACCGGGCTCGCGCAGGGCTGCGTCGACGAGTCGGTGAAGTACGCCAAGGAGCGGCACGCGTTCGGACGCCCGATCGGCGCGAACCAGGCCATCCAGTTCAAGATCGCCGACATGGAGATGAAGGCCCACATGGCCCGCGTCGGCTGGCGCGACGCCGCGTCCCGCCTCGTCGCGGGCGAGCCCTTCAAGAAGGAGGCGGCGGTCGCCAAGCTCTACTCCTCCACCATCGCCGTCGACAACGCCCGCGACGCCACCCAGGTCCACGGCGGCTACGGCTTCATGAACGAGTACCCGGTGGCCCGCATGTGGCGCGACTCCAAGATCCTGGAGATCGGCGAGGGCACGAGCGAGGTACAGCGGATGCTGATCGCGAGGGAACTGGGACTGACGGGCTGACGAACACGGTCAGCCGCAGGGAGGCGGCCCTTGCGGGGCGGACGGCGCCTGCCCTCGACAAGTGGTGAGGTTAGGCTAACCTACCTTCGAACTTGTCCGGCGGGCGCTACCGCCCCGTGCCGAAAGCAGCCACACACATGTCCAACGCCCGTGCCACCCGCCTCACCCGCCGCGGCATCCTCGCCGCCGGCGGCGCCCTCGGTCTCGGCGCCGTCCTCGCCGCCTGTGGCGACGACGACGGCAAAAACGGTGGCTCGGAGTCGACGAAGGCCGCCGCCAAGTCCGGTCCCTGGAGCTTCAAGGACGACCGCGGCACAACGGTGAAGCTGGACAAGGTCCCGGCGAACATCGTCGCCTTCACCGGTGTCGCGGCCGCCCTCTACGACTACGGCGTCGAGGTCAAGGGCGTCTTCGGCCCGACCACGACCAAGGACGGCAAGGCCGACGTCCAGGCCGGCGACATGGACGTCAGCAAGCTGACCGTCCTCGGCAACGAGTGGGGCCAGTTCAACATCGAGAAGTACGCGGCCCTCGCGCCCGACGTGCTGATCTCCACCATGTTCGACTCCGCGGGCACCCTCTGGTACGTCCCCGAGGAGTCCAAGGCGAAGATCCTCAAGCTCGCCCCGAGCGTCGGCATCTCCGTCTACGACCGCCAGATGCCCGTGTCGTTGCAGCGCATGCTCGCGCTCGCCGTGTCGCTGGGCGCCGACGAGAAGTCCGCCAAGATCGCCGAGGCGAAGAAGAAGTTCGAGACGGCCGCGGCGCGGCTGCGCGCCGCGGCCAAGGCCCGCCCCGAGATCAAGGTGCTCGCCGGTTCCGCGAGCCAGGACATCTTCTACGTCTCCGGCTCGAACCTCTCCATCGACCTGGAGTACTTCAAGGCGCTCGGCGTGAACATCGTCGAGCCCTCCGCCAAGGCCCTGAAGGCCAGCGGCGGCTGGTTCGAGAACCTGAGCTGGGAGAACGTCGACAAGTACCCGGCGGACGTCATCGTCATGGACGACCGCAGCGCGACCATCCAGCCGGCCGACATCACCGAGGCCACCTGGAAGAAGCTGCCCGCCGTCAGGGCCGGCCAGGTCATCGCCCGCTCCCCCGAGCCGATCGTGTCGTACGACAAGTGCACCCCGCTCCTCGACAACCTCGCCGAGGCGATCGAGAAGGCCAGGAAGGTCGCCTGACGCCCGCGTGGCGCATCCCTGCCGCGAACCCCCGAAGTAACCCCGGACGTGAACCCCTGACGATGACTCAGGAGCACTTATGACGACGGCCGTAGCCGCCCCGTTCCGTTTTTTCTCCCTCCAGGTCGTACGGACGAGGCGGCTCGGTCCGTCGCTGGTCCGGATCACCTTCGCCGGTGACGACCTGGTGGCCTTCGCCTCCCATGGCCGGGACCAGAGCCTCTCCCTCTTCCTGCCGCACCCCGGCCAGACCGAGCCCGCCGTCCCCTACGAGCTGGGCGACAGCTGGTGGCAGGGGTGGCGCGAACTCCCCGACGGCGAACGGGCGGTGATGCGCTCGTACACGCTGCGGGCGCTGCGCCCAGACGCCCGGGGCCGTACGAGCGAGATCGACATCGACTTCGTTCTGCACGGTGTGGAGCCGGACGCCCAGGTCCCCGCGGGTCCTGCATCCCAGTGGGCCTCCCGTGCGGCGGCCGGTGACCGCGTCGTACTGCTCGGCCCGGCGGTCGAGGACAACCGGGCGATCCGCTTCCGCCCGCCCGCCGGCACCGACCTGGTCGTCCTGTGGGCGGACGAGACCGCGCTGCCCGCCGCCTCCGCGATCCTCGAGTCCCTGCCCGCCGGCACCCGCGTCCGGGCCTGGCTGGAGGTCCAGCACGCGGCGGACGTCCAGGACCTGCCGGTCATCGCCGAGGCGGAGATCACCTGGCTCGTGCGCGACGACGGGGCCCCCATGGCCGTCGACGCGGTGCGTGCCGCCCGGCTTCCGCCCACCGAGAACCCGTACGCCTGGATCGCGGGCGAGTCCGGGTGCGTGAAGGAGATGCGCCGTCATCTCGTGCGCGAGCGCGGCATCGACCGCAGGTGGGTCACCTTCGTCGGCTACTGGCGGCGCGGGCTGACCGAGGAGCAACTGCGCGAGCAGGAGTGACCGTTCACGAAAAGACGCAGGTGGGGCGGGGTCGCAGATCAATTTAGGTTAGGCTAACCTAAGTTAATGCCGGAGCCCCGCCCCTCTTCTCGTCCCGGCCCAGCCCTCGCCCCACCCGTCCCGCTCGGACTCTCCCGCACGGAGGACCCCCACATGCGCTCGCACCTGCTCAATGACACGACCGCGGAGCGGTACCGCCGCTCCGTGACCGAAGGAATCGAGCGGGTGGCGGCCAAACTCGCCACCACCGACCGACCGTTCACGGGTGTCACGGTCGACGCCCTCGCTCCCCGTATCGAGCGGATCGACCTGGACCGCCCGCTGCACGACACCAGCGCCGTTCTCGACGAGCTCGAAGAGGTCTACCTCCGGGACGCGATCTACTTCCACCACCCGCGCTACCTCGCGCACCTCAACTGCCCGGTGGTCATACCCGCCGTGCTCGGCGAGGCCGTCCTGTCCGCCGTCAACTCCTCCCTGGACACCTGGGACCAGTCGGCCGGCGGCACCCTCATCGAACGTCGGCTCATCGACTGGACCAACGAGCGCATCGGCCTCGGCCCGGCCGCCGACGGCGTGTTCACCAGCGGCGGCAGCCAGTCCAACCTCCAGGCCCTGCTGCTGGCCCGCGAGGAGGCCAAGCCAGGGAGCGAACCGGGCGTCAACGCGGCCAGACTCCGCATCTTCGCCTCCGAGGTCAGCCACTTCAGCGTCAGGAAGTCGGCCAAACTCCTGGGCCTCGGCGCGGACGCCGTCGTCTCGATCCCCGTCGACCAGGACAAGCGCATGCAGACGCTCGCCCTCGCCCACGAGCTGGAGCGCTGCGAACGCGACGGCCTGGTGCCGATGGCCGTCGTCGCCACCGCCGGCACCACCGACTTCGGCTCCATCGACCCGCTGCCCGAGATCGCCGAGCTGTGCGCCCGGTTCGGCGCCTGGATGCACGTGGACGCGGCCTACGGCTGCGGACTGCTCACCTCCCTCAAGAACCGGGACCGCCTCGACGGCATCGACCGCGCCGACTCCGTCACCGTCGACTACCACAAGTCCTTCTTCCAGCCCGTGAGTTCCTCCGCCGTGCTGGTCCGCGACGCCGCCACCCTGCGCCACGCCACCTACCACGCGGAGTACCTGAACCCGCGCCGCATGGTCCAGGAGCGCATCCCCAACCAGGTCGACAAGTCCCTCCAGACCACCCGCCGCTTCGACGCCCTCAAGCTGTGGATGACGCTGCGCGTGATGGGCGCCGACGGCATCGGCGAACTCTTCGACGAGGTCTGCGACCTGGCCCAGGAGGGCTGGAAGCTGCTCGTCGCCGACCCCCGCTTCGACGTGGTCGTGGAGCCGTCCCTGTCCACCCTCGTCTTCCGCTTCATCCCGGCCGCCGTCACCGACCCGGCCGAGATCGACCGCGCCAACCTGTACGCCCGTAAGGCCCTGTTCGCCTCCGGCGACGCCGTCGTCGCGGGCACCAAGGTCGGCAGCCGCCACTACCTGAAGTTCACCCTGCTCAACCCCGAGACCACGGCCGACGACATCGCCGCCGTACTCGATCTGATCGCCGGCCACGCCGAGCAGTACCTGGGAGAGTCCCTTGACCGCGCTTCCTGAATCCGTCGAAGCCACTGGAAAGACGTACGACTTCGTGGGCATCGGGCTCGGGCCCTTCAACCTCGGCCTCGCCTGCCTCACCGAGCCGATCGCCGAACTGGACGCCGTCTTCCTGGAGTCCAAGCCGGACTTCGAGTGGCACTCCGGGATGTTCCTGGAGGGCGCGCACCTCCAGACCCCGTTCATGTCGGACCTGGTGACCCTCGCCGACCCGACCTCCCCGTACTCCTTCCTCAACTACCTGAAGGAGTCCGGTCGGCTGTACTCCTTCTACATCCGCGAGAACTTCTATCCGCTGCGGGTCGAGTACGACGACTACTGCCGCTGGGCCGCCTCGAAACTGAGCAGCGTCCGCTTCAGCACGACGGTCGAGGAAGTGACGTACGAGGGCGATCTGTACCACGTACGGACGACGGCCGGCGAGGTGCTGCGCGCCCGCCATCTGGTCCTCGGCACCGGAACACCCCCGTACATCCCCGAGGCCTGCGCGGACCTCGGCGGCGACTTCATCCACAACTCCCGCTATCTCCAGCACAGGCGGGAGCTCCAGGCGAAGGAGTCGATCACGCTCGTCGGCAGCGGCCAGTCCGCCGCCGAGATCTACTACGACCTGCTCAGCGAGATCGACGTCCACGGCTACCGGCTGAACTGGGTCACGCGCTCCCCGCGCTTCTTCCCGCTCGAGTACACCAAACTCACGCTGGAGATGACCTCCCCGGAGTACATCGACTACTTCCACGCGCTGCCCGAGCCGACCCGCTACCGCCTCCAGACGGAGCAGAAGGGCCTGTTCAAGGGCATCGACGGCGAGCTGATCGACGCGATCTTCGACCTGCTCTACCAGAAGAACCTCGGCGGGCCCGTCCCGACCCGACTGCTCACCAACTCCTCCCTGAACACGGCCGCTCACGAGAACGGCACGTACACCCTGGGTCTGCGCCAGGAGGAGCAGGGCAAGGACTACGAGCTGAGCTCCGAGGGCCTGATCCTGGCCACCGGCTACAAGTACGCCGAGCCCGAGTTCCTGAAGCCGGTCCAGGGCCGGCTGCGCTACGACACCCGCGGCAACTTCGACGTGGCCCGCAACTACGCCATCGACACCACGGGCCACGGCGTCTTCCTGCAGAACGCGGGCGTCCACACCCACAGCATCACCAGCCCCGACCTGGGCATGGGCGCGTACCGCAACGCGTCCATCATCCGTGAACTGCTCGGCACCGAGTACTACCCGGTCGAGAAGACGATCGCGTTCCAGGAGTTCGCCGTATGAGCACCACGAGCCGTACAGACACGACCACCGACGTGGGCACCTTCGCCATCCACCCCCTCGACCCCATCCAGGACGCCGAGTTGCTGCACGGCTGGGTGACGCATCCCAAGGCCGCCTTCTGGATGATGCAGGAGGCGAAACTGCACGACGTGGAGCGCGAGTACACGGCCATCGCGGCCAGTGAGTACCACGAGGCGTTCCTGGGGTCGCTGGACGGCGAACCCGTGTTCCTGATGGAGAGGTACGACCCGGCGCGCGTGGAGCTGGTCGGTCTGTACGAGCCCGCGCCCGGAGACGTCGGCATGCACTTCCTGGTCGCGCCGACGGAGACGCCGGTGCACGGGTTCACCAGGGCGGTGATCACCGCGGTGATGGAGCACCTGTTCGCCGACCCGACGACCGCGCGGGTCGTCGTGGAGCCCGACGTGCGCAACACGGCCGTGCACGCGCTGAACGAAGCCGTCGGGTTCGTGCCCGAGCGCGAGATAGAGAAGCCGGAGAAAAGGGCGTTGCTGAGCTTCTGCACCCGGGAGCGGTTCGAGAAGACGACGGGGGTGGCCGGATGAGCCTCGCCGACGCCGTGGCCCACCTCTCCCCCGAGCGCTGGGAGCGCGCCAACCGCCTCCTCGTCCGCAAGGCCCTCGCCGAGTTCGCGCACGAGCGCCTGATCACTCCGGAGTCCGACGGCGACGGCGGGTACGTCGTCCGCAGCGACGACGGCCTGACCCGCTACGGCTTCACCGCCGCCCTGCGCACCCTCGACCACTGGCAGGTCGATCCCGAGTCGATCACCCGCCATCGCGACGGGGCCGAACTCCCGCTCGCCGCACTCGACTTCTTCATCGAGCTGAAGACGTCGCTGGGCCTGAGCGACGAGGTGCTGCCGGTCTACCTGGAGGAGATCTCCTCCACCCTCTCGGGCACCTGCTTCAAACTCACCAAGCCGCAGATCCCGTCCGCCGAACTCGCGAAGGCCTCCTTCCAGGAGATCGAGACCGGCATGACCGAGGGCCACCCCTGCTTCGTCGCCAACAACGGGCGGCTCGGCTTCGGCGTGCACGAGTACCTCTCGTACGCGCCCGAGGCCGCGAGCCCGATCCGGCTGGTGTGGCTGGCCGCGCACCGCTCCCGGGCCGCCTTCACCGCGGGTGTGGGCATCGAGTACGAGTCCTTCGTACGCGAGGAGCTGGGCGCGCGGACGGTCGAGCGGTTCGCCGCCACCCTCACCGGACAGGGCCTGGACCCCGAGGACTATCTGCTCATCCCCGTCCACCCCTGGCAGTGGTGGAACAAGCTCTCGGTGACCTTCGCGGCCGAGGTCGCCCAGCGGCATCTCGTCTGCCTCGGCGAGGGCGACGACGAGTACCTGGCCCAGCAGTCCATCCGGACGTTCTTCAACACCACCAGCCCCGGGAAGCACTATGTGAAGACGGCGCTGAGCGTCCTCAACATGGGCTTCATGCGCGGTCTGTCCGCCGCCTACATGGAGGCGACCCCGGCGATCAACGACTGGCTGGCCCAGCTCGTCGAGAACGACCCGGTACTCAAGTCCACCGGCCTGTCGATCATCCGCGAACGGGCCGCCGTCGGCTACCGCCACCTCGAGTACGAGGCCGCCACCGACCGCTACTCCCCGTACCGCAAAATGCTCGCGGCCCTGTGGCGCGAGAGCCCGGTCCCCGCGCTCCAGGAGGGCGAGAGCCTGGCCACCATGGCCGCCCTCGTCCATGTCGACCACACGGGCGCCTCCTTCGCGGGGGCGCTGATCGAGCGGTCCGGGCTGCCCCCCGTGGAGTGGCTGCGCCGCTATCTGCGCGCCTACTTCACGCCCCTCCTGCACAGCTTCTACGCCTACGACCTGGTCTACATGCCGCACGGCGAGAACGTCATCCTCGTCCTCAAGGACGGCGCCGTGCAGCGCGCGATCTACAAGGACATCGCCGAGGAGATCGCCGTCATGGACCCGCAGGCGGTGCTGCCGCCCGTGGTCGAGCGGATCCGCGTCGAGGTCCCCGAGGACAAGAAACTCCTGTCGATCTTCACGGACGTCTTCGACTGCTTCTTCCGCTTCCTGGCGGCCGACCTGGCGGGCGAGGGCATCCTCGACGAGGACGACTTCTGGCGGACGGTCGCCGAGTCCGTACGCGAGTACCAGGAGTCGGCGCCCGAACTCGCCGACAAGTTCCGGCAGTACGACATGTTCGCGCCCGAGTTCGCGCTGTCCTGCCTGAACCGGCTCCAGCTGCGCGACAACAAGCAGATGGTGGATCTGGCCGATCCGTCCGGCGCGCTCCAGCTGGTCGGCAGCCTGAAGAACCCGATCGCGGGTCTCTGAAACCGGTGGGGCTCAGGAGTACGGTCCTCCTGAGCCCCATCTCTCGCGTTGACGCCGCTTACGCCGTGGGCCAGGGCACCTGGGGCGAGCGGTAGTAGCCGATCCCCAGGGCCTTCCAGCGCGGCCCCTGCGCCGCGAGCCGCACCTTGTAGGTGTCCCAGTCGTGCGTCGACGCGGGCGACCAGCCGAGTTCGGCCGCGCCGGGCAGCCGCGGGAAGGTCATGTAGTCGATGTCGGCCCCTGTGACGATGGTCTCCGTCCACAGCGGCGCCTCGACGCCCCGGATCGCCGAAGCCGGCGCTCCCGGCAGATAGGCGCCCGGATCCCAGTCGTACGACCGTTTCACTTCCACCAGGCCCGCCCAGTCCTGCCCGAGCGGGGTGTCCGCGGTGTACTTCATGTCGAGGTAGACCCGGTCGGCGGGCGACAGCACGAGCCCCGTCCCGTTCCGCGCGGCCTCGGCGACCTGCGCCTTCTCCGTGGCACTGGTGTCGTCGAGCCCCCAGTACTGCGCGATCGCGCCCTTCGCCGGGTGCGCCCCGGTCAGCTGGTGCCAGCCGACCACCGTCTTCCCGTACTTGGCGACGACCGGCTGCGCCTTGTCCATGAAGGCGACGTAGTCGGCGTGGCTGGTGGAGTGGGCCTCGTCCCCGCCGATGTGGAGGTACTTGCCCGGCGTGAGTGCCGCCAGCTCCCGCACGACGTCGTCCACGAAGTCGTACGTCACCGGCTTCGCCACGCACAGCGAGCTGAACCCGACGTCGGTGCCGGTGTAGAGCGCAGGCGCGGTCCCGTTGCAGTTCAGCTGGGCGTACGAGGCGAGCGCGGCGTTGGTGTGGCCCGGCATGTCGATCTCCGGGACGACCTCCAGATAGCGGGAGGCCGCGTACCGCACGATCTCCTTGTAGTCGGCCTTGGTGTAGTAACCCCCGTGCCCGCCGCCGACCTGTGTGGACCCTCCGTACGTGGCGAGCCGCGGCCAGGAGTCGATCGCGATGCGCCAGCCCTGGTCGTCACTCAGGTGCAGATGCAGTTTGTTGACCTTGTAGAGCGCCAACTCGTCGATGTACCGCTTGACTTGCGCGACGCCGAAGAAGTGCCGGGAGACGTCGAGCATCGCGCCGCGGTAGCCGTAGCGCGGGCTGTCCTTGATGGTGCCGCCCGCGACGAGCCAGGGGCCGGGCTGCACGGAGTTCTTCTCGACGGCGGCGGGCAGCAGCTGGCGCAGCGTCTGGACGCCGTGGAAGAGGCCGGCGGGCGCGGCGGCCGTGATGGTGACGCCGCTGTGCCCGCTGTCCAGGCGATAGCCCTCGGCGCCTGTGGACCCCGCCGCGATCCGCAGCCGGATACCGCCCGTGCCGTGCGTGGTGACGGGCAGTCGATACCCGGTGGAGGGACGCAGGACGTCGGCCAGATACGCCCCGACCCGGCGGGCCTGAGGCGATTCCTCGACCCGGATGCGCGTGCCGTCGGTGATGCGGTACGGGGTTCCGCCCGCGTGGACCGAGGCGGGGGCCGGCACCACCTGCCCGAGCGGGGTCGCGGTGCGGCCCGACTCGGAGTGTGCCGCACCGGCGACTGAGATGCCGGTGGCCGCCACGAGCAGCAGCGTACCGAGAAGACGGGGCGTTCTGTGCTGTCTCACATGCGCTCCCTTCGAAGGACCCTGCAAATGAATTGCGAATGGGTGTAGACCACTCTTCCGCAGACCCGGTGAAACAATCCCCCTCATGGCGGAAATCATCCAGAAGGACGGGACGTGGACCTTCGACGGCGACGCGCTGCGGCTGACTCCGGGGCGCGACAAGAACGTGAGCCTGCTCCGCAAGACCTTGGGTGAACTGAGTGTCCCGCTGGGAGCGTTGGCGGGGATTTCCTTCGAACAGGGCAAGAAGAGCGGGCGGTTGCGGCTCCGGCTGCGCGACGGCGCCGACCCGCTGCTCCAGGCGACCGGCGGCAAGCTCGCCGAGCCGAACGACCCCTACCAGCTCACCGTGGAGTCCGACCGCTACGGCGTCGCCGAGTACGTCGTGGACGAGGTCCGCGACGCGCTGCTTCTGGACCAGGTGCCGGCCGGCCCGGTCGACGGCTATCTGCTCCCGGGCCCCTCCGTGCCGCTGTCCGTCTCCGCCGGCGACGGCACCGCGAGCTTCGACGGCGAGCAGGTGCGCCTGGAGTGGAACTGGAAGACCGAGGACTCCAAGTCCGCCGCCGGAGCCCGCTCGCTCGCCCTCACCGACCTCACCACCGTCGAGTGGCACCCCGCGGTCGGCCTGGAGAACGGCTACCTCCGCTTCACCGTCCGCGGCGCGGAGACCAAGGCGCCGCCGAAGTACGACCCCAACTCCGTGGAGCTGTGGGGCTTCAAGAAGGACCCGCTGATGGCGCTGGTCGCGGCGGCGGTACAGGCCCGGCTCCCGCATCCCACGGCCTCCCCGGAAGCCGCGCAGGCGGCGGAGCGGGCCGCCGCGATCGCCCCGGAGGACGACCACGACGCCCTGCTCCGCCGCCTGCGCGAACTGGGCGACCTCCACAAGTCCGGAGTCCTGACGGACGAGGAGTTCGCCACGGCCAAACGGGCGGTCCTCAAGCGCATGTAGAAATCCGCGACGAGGACCGCCCGAGGTCGTCCCACCCTGCCTTCTAGGCGTACGACGAGTGGAGCGCCCCTTCAGGGGCGCGGGGCTGTGACATGTGCGGCTCCGCCGCGTGGGCGCGACCAGCCACACTCAGCCCGCAGACAAATTCACCGAGCGCGACGGGCCACCGTGAAGTGGTCGACCTCCGCACCCGTCTCGGCGATCCCCCGGACCGTCAGCGTGGCCAGCCGCCCCTTGTGCGCGGGCGTGACATCCACCCGGAGGAAGGAGTAGTTGAGGTAGCGCACCCGGGACCAGGCGACCGTCTCGTTCTGCTTGCCGTCCTTGAGGTTGATGAAGGAGGCGACGGAGTCGACCTCGTTCTCGTGACCTTCGTACGACTCGGGGGCGGTGAACGCGTACAGGCTGCGCCCGGCCGCGCCCGCCGTCACGTACACGACGCCGTCGGTCTCCGGGTACGCCGTGCCGCCGATCGGCAGCTTCTTGGTGACCGCGTTGCCCTTGATGACGTCCGTGCGCTCGTACTGGTGGTTGTGGCCGTTGATGACCAGGTCCACCGTGTACTTCTCGAACAGCGGCACCCACTCCTGTCGCACGCCCCCCTCCGAGGCGTGCGCCGTGGAGGTGCAGTACGCGCAGTGGTGGAAGAAGATCACGATGAAGTCGACGTCCTTGGACGCCCGGAACTTCTTGAGCTGGCCCTCGAGCCATGTCGTCTGCGTTCCTCCGGATATGCCCAGGTTCGCCGGGATCTCGAAGGAGATGTCGTTGGCGTCCAGCGAGATGATCGCCGTGTTGCCGTAGACGAAGGAGTAGACGCCGGGCAGGTTCTTCTTGTCGGGACCGTTGTCCGGAAGCGTCCAGCGGGCCTCCTCGCCGCCGTAGCCGTTGGGCGAGTACCAGGCCTCCATGTCGTGGTTGCCGTACGCGGGCATCCACGGGACCTGCTTGGCGACCGTCTCGGTCTGGGCGAGGAACTGGTCCCAGATGCGCGAGTCGAAGCCGGTGTCCTCCTTCTTGCCCGCGCCGGCCGGGTCCGCGTACGCGATGTCGCCGGCGTGCAGGTGGAAGGACGGGTTCTGGCCGAGCAGCAGGGCGTCGTTGGCGAGGCCGTGGTAGCCGACACCCTCGTCGCCGAAGGCCGTGAAGGTGAACGGCTCGGCGTGCGAGGGCGCGGTGGTGAAGGTGCCGAGCGTGCCCAGCAGGTGAGGCGCGCACGGGTCGAAGCCCGCGTGGCCGACGCCGTAGTAGTACGTCTTGCCGGGGCGCAGGTGGGTGAGCTTGGCGTGCAGGTAGTACTGCGTGTGGTCGCCGCTCGCGCCGACGCCCGCCGGGGTGTAGAGGGTGCGGACCTCGGCCTCGATCTTGCGGGAGAGGTCCCAGGGGTGGGCACCGATGCGGAGGAACGGCTTCTTCACCTCGGCCGGAACCTGCCAGGAGACCGTGATCTCCGTACGCGGGTCGTTGCCGAAGGCGAGGTGACGGCCGAAGGGCGCGACGAGGGCGCCGTCGACCTTCTCGGCCGAGGAGGTGGCGGCCCGCGTCGGTGCAGCGGCCTGTGCGACGGCGCCGGGCACGAAGGTGCCGCCCGCGACGGCGCCGAGGGTCACGGCCCCGCCTCTGATCATGTTGCGCCGGGAGAACTTGGCGCGGAGATACTCGTGCTGCTCTGCCATGGTCATGCGCTCGGCGAGCTTCTCCGGTACGCCCATGCGTGGAGTGTCCATGGCCACAGAAGTTGCTCCCGGCAATCGACGCGGCACAAGACACAGGATGGACAGCTTGCAAACAGACCCCCATAAGACCTTCAACAGCCACTTGCCCGATATCGGGCAGGATTCTTGCGAATCGGCTCTTGGTACCCCAGGATCAACGGGTGCACGACGAACTTGTTGATCACCTGACGCGCTCCACCCCCCTGAACCGGGGCGAGGCACTGCGGGTGGTCCAGGACGTGCTCGCCTACTTCGACGAGACGACCGAGGACTACGTCCGTCGCCGCCACCGCGAGCTCCAGGCGCAGGGCCTGGTCAACGCGACGATCTTCGAACGGATCGAGGCGGACCTGAAGTACCGCGCGGTCGCGCCGCCGGAGCTCACGCTCAGGCAGCTGCGCCGCATTGTCTACGGCTGAGGAATACATATACATGTGCGGAATCGTCGGATACATCGGCAGGCGTGACGTGGCGCCGCTGCTGCTCGAAGGCCTCCAGCGCCTGGAGTACCGCGGCTACGACTCGGCGGGCATCGTCGTCACGACGCCGAAGTCGACCGGCCTGAGGATGGTCAAGGCCAAGGGCCGGGTCCGTGATCTTGAGGCCAAGGTCCCCGCACGCTTCAAGGGCACCACCGGCATCGCCCACACCCGCTGGGCCACCCACGGCGCCCCCTCCGACGTGAACGCGCACCCCCACATGTCCGCCGACAGCAAGGTCGCGGTCGTCCACAACGGCATCATCGACAACGCCTCCGACCTGCGCAAGAAGCTCGAGGCGGACGGCGTCGAGTTCCTCTCGGAGACCGACACCGAGGTCCTCACCCACCTGATCGCCCGCTCCCAGGCCGAGAAGCTCGAGGACAAGGTCCGCGACGCACTGAGGGTGATCGAGGGCACGTACGGCATCGCGGTCCTGCACGCCGACTTCCCCGACCGCATCGTGGTGGCCCGCAACGGCTCCCCGGTCGTCCTCGGCATCGGCGAGAAGGAGATGTTCGTCGCCTCGGACATCGCCGCCCTGGTCACCCACACCCGCCAGATAGTGACGCTGGACGACGGCGAGATGGCCACCCTCAAGGCCGACGACTTCCGTACGTACACCACCGAGGGCACCCGTACGACGGCCGAGCCGACCACCGTGGAGTGGGAGGCGGCCTCGTACGACATGGGCGGCCACGACACGTACATGCACAAGGAGATCCACGAGCAGGCCGAGGCCGTGGACCGGGTGCTGCGCGGCCGTATCGACGACCGGTTCTCCACCGTGCACCTCGGTGGCCTGAACCTGGACGCCCGTGAGGCGCGCCAGATCCGCCGCGTGAAGATCCTCGGCTGCGGCACCTCCTACCACGCGGGCATGATCGGCGCCCAGATGATCGAGGAGCTCGCCCGTATCCCCGCGGACGCCGAGCCGGCCTCCGAGTTCCGCTACCGCAACGCGGTCGTCGACCCCGACACCCTGTACGTGGCCGTGTCGCAGTCCGGTGAGACGTACGACGTACTGGCCGCCGTGCAGGAGTTGAAGCGCAAGGGCGCGCGGGTGCTCGGTGTGGTCAACGTCGTCGGCTCGGCGATCGCCCGCGAGGCGGACGGCGGCATGTACGTCCACGCGGGCCCCGAGGTCTGTGTCGTCTCGACGAAGTGCTTCACCAACACGACCGTCGCGTTCGCACTGCTCGCCCTGCACCTCGGCCGCACCCGCGACCTGTCGGTCCGCGACGGCAAGCGGATCATCGAGGGCCTGCGCAAGCTGCCCGCGCAGATCTCCGAGATCCTGGAGCAGGAGGACGAGATCAAGAAGCTGGCCGAGGAGTACGCCGAGGCCCGCTCGATGCTCTTCATCGGCCGCGTCCGGGGCTACCCGGTGGCCCGTGAGGCCTCCCTGAAGCTCAAGGAGGTCTCGTACATCCACGCCGAGGCCTACCCGGCCTCCGAGCTCAAGCACGGCCCGCTGGCGCTCATCGAGCCCGCGCTGCCCACGGTCGCGATCGTCCCCGACGACGACCTCCTGGAGAAGAACCGCGCCGCCCTGGAGGAGATCAAGGCCCGCAGCGGCCGGATCCTCGCGGTGGCGCACCAGGAGCAGGAGAAGGCCGACCAGACGATCGTCGTCCCGAAGAACGAGGACGAGCTGGACCCGATCCTCATGGGCATCCCGCTGCAACTCCTCGCCTACCACACGGCGTTGGCCCTGGGCCGCGACATCGACAAGCCGCGCAACCTGGCCAAGTCGGTGACGGTGGAGTAGAGAGCCCTGCAGGGGCGCGGGGAACTGCGCGAGCAACCCCCACCACCCGCAGCCGAACGCCAAAGAGAACGGGTCCCTGTGCCAACGCCACCGGCGCACAGGGACCCGTTCCTTCAGGGGGCCGGGGCCGCCCATGCCCCGGCCCGCGCCAGCCTCAGCCGGTGGCCGTCACCCCCCGGCCGGCGGCGCGTCCGGGCAGTGCGGTGGGCCAGTGAGCCATGGCCGCCGTGGCCCCGTACCAGGCGAGCGCGCCGCCCGCGACGGCGAACCAGCCGCCGACCTTTCCCAGACCTCCGCTGTCGCCGAACTGCCCGACGGCCAGCAGGAGAAGGGCGACGAAGAGCAGCGCGTACGTTCCTCGGGTGAGAAGGGGGGCGCCGCTCGCGCCGGCGGTCAGACTGAGCGCGACAAGCGCGAACAGGAGCAGGAAGAGACCGGTCGCGTTGGCGGACATCTGCGTGCCGGCCGTGACGCCCCAGGTGAACCAGAACGCGCCGAGCGCCGTGAACGCCGTACCGGTGAAGGCGTCGTGGTCGCGGAAGGCGAACAGCCCGGCTACGAAGAGCGCGATGCCACCGACGTAGGTGGCGAGGGAGACGGAGTCGGCCGCTGTCACGCCGTCGATCACTTGGGTGTTACCGAGGCCGAAGAGCAACAGGGTGAGGCCGAGCGCGAGGTGGCCGAGGGTCGAGGTGATGCTTCCCGCGGAGACGTCTTTGTCCACGGCGGGCTCCCTTCATGCATGTGCAGTTGTGCTGCGTGGTACCGGCCGTGCGGTTGGTCCGGTGACCGGTATGTACCCTTCACAAGGGCACAAACCACCTCTACGCGCGAGTAGATTCATGCCGTTTCAGGCACCCGCCAAAGGGAGTTGACGGTAGGTCAGGGGATGCGCCCGGGGGACGCGTCAGGGGATGACGATCACCGGGCGCTGCGCACGCTTCGCGAGCCGTCCGGCCACCGAGCCGAAGATGCGCCCGACGATGCCGTGCGTGGAGCCGACGACGATCGCGTCCGCCTCGTACTCCCGCCCGACCTCTTCGAGTTCGTGACAGATGTCACCGCCGCGCTCGACGAGGATCCAGGGCACCTCGGCCAGATATTCGGCGCACGCGAGTTCCAGTCCGAGCACCTCGGTGCGGTGGTCGGGCACGTCGACGAAGACCGGTGGTTCACAGCCCGCCCACACCGTGGTGGGCAGCCGGTTCGCGACATGCACGATGATCAGGCCCGAGCCGGAGCGGTGGGCCATGCCGACCGCGTAGGCGAGGGCGCGCTCGCTGGACGTCGAGCCGTCGAAACCGACGACGACGCCGTGCTTGAAGGCAGGATCGCAGGGCTGGCGGGGTTCTTCCGCCGCCAGGGGCTCGGCCGCCGTGGGATCGGCGAGCGGGCGCTTGCGGTTCGCGGGATCGAAGAATTCGTGACCGGCCATGGGTATCTCGGCGTTTAGATCCTCGTGGTGGGGACGAAAAGTGCGGCAGAGCTGTGTCCGGGAATCATCTTCCCAACCCCATACCCCCAAGGGTACGGCGGCACGCCTCCTCTGCCCAGATCTCGCGCGCACTGCGCGGCGTTCCCCGGAGCATGCATGAGAGGCGCCCTTAACGCAATGGTTGCTGCCCCGTACAGGCGGTTTGCACAGGGTTCACCCAGGCTCGAGGTCTTTCGTAGGTGACCGGCGGGTCGAACACGCGTTGAACCGATGAGCCACCGCCATGGAGAGCACTGGAGTACCAGGGAACCAGGGAGCAGACCGTGCCAGGACCAGAGACCGCGTCCCACCCCTCCTCTCCGGCGCACGCCACGTCGCCCGGGCCGGACACGGCAAGCGAGGTGGTGCGGTGGGCGGCCTTCAGCTGCGTCCTGGTCCCCGTCGTCCTCGTCGGGTTCGGCACCTCCCTCGCCGGCGCGGCCGGTACGGCGCTGGGCCTGGCGGCCGTGACCGGTGCCTGTCGGCTCCTCCTGCACCAGTCCGAGCGCGTCGCGGCCCGTCTCCGCGCCGATGAGGCCGCCGCACCCCGGGCCCGGCACAGCAGGACCGGCCTCCACGGCGGCGCCCACCACCACGGCCGCCCCGGGCGTGGCCGCCGGGGCCGCACCCAGGCGCCCCGCGGGGAGAGAGACGGCGGCACCCGGGACGACGGGGTCCATGGCGAGACGGCCCACGCCGAGGGGACCACCCCCGGCGCCCGGGCGCGGAGCGACCAGGGCCGCGCCACGCGGGACCGGGCCGCACGAGACCGGGACACGGGGGGCTGGGACGCAGAGGGCTGGGACACAGGGGGCCGGGACGCGGGGGGCTGGGACATAGGGGGCTGGGACGCGGGGGGCTGGGACGGACGGAATCCGGACGGACGGAATCCGGACGGACGGAATCCTGGCGTGCAGGCCCAGGGCACGGCGAACCCGGCCGGACGGGAGCGGACCCCGGGAAACCCGGCCGAACGAGACGGGCACCCGGAGAACCTGATCACCTGGGACCTGACCCCGCAGGACCTGATCACGTGGGACCCGAGCGAGTGGAACGGGGACGCACAGGATCCGGACACCCGTGTCCGGGACGCCGGGGGCCGGGACACACGCGACCAGGACACACACCGCGACACCCCTCGCGGCGGCGCCCCGCTCGAACGCCCCGCACGGCACCGTGGCACACAGGATTTGGCCGACTCGCACATCATGAACGGCTTGCAGGGCAGTAGCGGCCCGGGGGCGCACAGGGGCGGCCGTCACGGCGGAGGAAAGAAGCCGGTTGACTGACCGGTTTCCGCGCACGCCCCCGCTTCTTTTCAGCCAACTTCGGTCACCCGTGCATCTCTTGCTCGAACGACCCCCCAACCCGCGTTCCACCTGCACCGAAAGCCCTCTGGAGGGCGCGCGCACCCTATGGGGATTGGCCACTGACACGAGGCGCACTTCCCTGCAAGGCCCACGAGTGCAACGCTTCGTGATCGAATGCTTCACGCCAAGTTGCCATGTCGACATTCTGCCGACTGCCGAACTGGTCACCTTGGCGCCACGGGACACAGTAGATTCGATCTTGACTGTCTTACGGCGGGGGACTCGTGCAGGACCGAGGGGAAACGTGCAGGAGCGACACAACCGAGGAGCCGCGACCACCGAGGGGGGCTTAGCAGTATGAGCCACGACTCCACTGCCGCGCCGGAAGCCGCGGCCCGGAAGCTTTCCGGGCGACGCCGCAAGGAGATCGTCGCGGTGCTGCTGTTCAGCGGCGGCCCCATCTTCGAGAGTTCCATACCGCTGTCGGTGTTCGGGATTGACCGCCAGGACGCCGGCGTGCCGCGCTACCGACTGCTGGTGTGCGGCGGCGAAGAGGGCCCGCTGCGGACCACAGGGGGCCTGGAACTCACCGCGCCGCATGGCCTGGAGGCGATCTCGCGGGCGGGCACCGTCGTGGTGCCGGCCTGGCGTTCGATCACCTCGCCGCCACCGGAGGAGGCGCTCGACGCGCTGCGCCGGGCGCACGAGGAGGGAGCCCGCATAGTCGGACTGTGCACCGGCGCCTTCGTGCTGGCCGCAGCCGGACTGCTGGACGGCCGACCGGCGACGACCCACTGGATGTACGCACCGACGCTGGCCAAGCGCTACCCGTCGGTCCACGTCGACCCGCGAGAACTCTTCGTGGACGACGGGGATGTGCTGACCTCCGCGGGTACGGCGGCCGGAATCGATCTCTGTCTCCACATCGTGCGGACGGACCACGGCAACGAGGCGGCCGGCGCGCTGGCCCGCCGTCTTGTCGTGCCCCCGCGCCGGAGCGGCGGTCAGGAGCGCTATCTCGATCGATCTTTACCGGAGGAGATCGGCGCCGACCCCCTCGCGGAGGTCGTCGCCTGGGCGCTGGAGCACCTCCACGAGCAGTTCGACGTCGAGACGCTGGCGGCACGCGCGTACATGAGCCGCCGCACCTTCGACCGCCGGTTCCGCTCGCTCACGGGGAGCGCTCCCCTGCAGTGGCTGATCACTCAGCGCGTACTGCAGGCGCAGCGGCTGCTGGAGACCTCCGACTACTCGGTCGACGAGGTCGCCGGACGCTGCGGCTTCCGTTCGCCGGTCGCGCTGCGGGGTCACTTCCGGCGCCAGCTCGGCTCGTCCCCGGCCGCGTACCGGGCGGCGTACCGCGCGCGCAGGCCGCAGTCGGAACGGCCGTCCGACGTGGACGGCTCCGCGGGTCAGGCCGGGCCACCGCCCGTCCTGAGCCAGGAGAGCCCGGTGCCGCTGCAGACCCGCCGCACGGCGGCCGCCACCGCCCTGGGCCCGTCGACGTCCCTGTCGACGGAGCCGGGCAAGACGGGCACGGAGCTGTACGCGGCCGGGCGCCTGCCGGGGCAGCGCAGCGCGCCCTGAGGCGATGACGCGAGACGGTGGCGGCCCGGAACCCGACGAGGGTCCGGGCCGCCACCGTCTTCCCAGGCCACCACCCAGGTCACCGCCGTCCCGGATCTGCCCGTGCGCCCGGGCGCGCCGTAGGGTTAGGGCCATGAACGATCGCATGGTGTGGATCGACTGCGAGATGACCGGGCTCTCGCTGTCGGAGGACGCACTCATCGAGGTGGCCGCGCTGGTCACCGACTCGGAACTGAACGTGCTCGGCGAAGGGGTGGACATCGTGATCCGCCCGCCGGAGCGGGCGCTGGAGACGATGCCGGACGTGGTGCGCCAGATGCACACGGCCTCCGGCCTCCTCGACGAGCTGGCCGAGGGCACGACCCTGGCCGACGCCGAGGCACAGGTCCTCGCCTACGTACGTGAGCACGTCAAGGACCCGGGCAAGGCCCCGCTGTGCGGAAACTCGGTCGGCACGGACCGGGGCTTCCTGTCGCGCGACATGCCGGCCCTCGAGGACTACCTCCACTACCGCATCGTGGACGTCTCCTCGGTGAAGGAGCTGGCCCGCCGCTGGTACCCCCGGGCCTACTTCAACAGTCCGGAGAAGAACGGCAACCACCGCGCCCTCGCCGACATCCGCGAATCCATCGCGGAGCTCCGCTACTACCGCGAGGCGATCTTCGTCCCGCAGCCCGGCCCCGACTCGGACACCGCCCGCACCATCGCGGCGAAGCACGTGGTGTCCGCCGAATGACGCATGTCCGGGGCCCCGGGGGACCCCGGAGAAAGCCTGGCGCGAGCACCCCTTCGGACCCTGTACACTTTTTCTCGGCCGGTCAGGGAAACCAAGACCGGTCGTGGTGGGTGTAGCTCAGCTGGTAGAGCACCTGGTTGTGGTCCAGGATGTCGCGGGTTCAAGTCCCGTCACTCACCCTGATCGACCGAGGCCCGGTCCGCACAAGCGGACCGGGCCTCGGTCGTACGGCGAGCCGTACGACCGTACGGCCCAGTCCGTGCGTGTCCGGTGTGCCCTCTAGGCTCACCCAATGCCCCAACCCCACCTGCCCGCCCACACCCTGCGCACCGCCCGCCTCGATCTCCTGCCCCTGCGTGTCGAACACGCCGGGGAAATGGCCGAGGTGTTGTCCGACCCGGCGCTGCACACGTTCATCGGCGGCACACCCGCCACTCCCGAGGCCTTGCGTTCACGCTATGAACGCCTCGTCGCGGGTTCCCCCGACCCGGCCGTCGTCTGGTGCAACTGGGTTCTGCGGCTGCGCGAGGAGGGATGTCTCGTCGGTACGGTCCAGGCGACGGTCACCGGGGAGGTCGCGGAGATCGCCTGGGTGGTGGGCACGCCCTGGCAGGGGCGGGGGTTCGCCGGGGAGGCGGCGCGGGGGCTGGTCGGCCGGTTGGGCGAGGAGCCCGGCGTCCGTACGGTCGTCGCGCACGTCCACCCCGACCATCGGGCCTCCGCGGCCGTCGCCGCGGCCGCCGGGCTGGGCCCGACCGACCGGTACCAGGACGGCGAAGTCCGGTGGGAGCTGCCGCTACGGCGGTGACCTCAGCCCTCGTGCGGGCGGTTCGCCGCCCGCCACGCGTCGGCGAACCGGTGGACGTCCTCGAAACGTTCCTCGGGGTCGGACCGGGTCGCCCGGACGATCACCGCCTGCTGGGCCGGGGTGCCCCGCCAGGCGCGTTCCTCGTCGCCCGCGTCCAGCAGGAGCCGGGCCGTGCGCCCCAGGGTGAAGACGGTCGTACGGGTGTCGATCACGGCCCCGCACTCGAACTCCTCGGGGGCCATGAACCGGCGCGAACCCGGCAGGCGTTCCTCCTCGACCACGAACGGGCCCGGCCGGTACTCGTCGAGGTCGACCAGGTGGACGACGTCGCCCCCGAAGTCGTAGAGCAGCGCGCCGTCGTAGAAGTCGACCGCGACATGCCCGGCGACCTCCACCGCGAGATGGGCGTCGAGGACGCGTTCGAAGGCGGCGAGGACGCGGGAGATCGGCAGGGCGCGGAAGCGGGCCATGGGGGTGCCAGGGCCCGTACGGTCGCGCGGTCCGCCCACCATCGCCGGGTACAGCACCTCGCCCTCCCGCCAGGGCATCACCACCGCCGCGCCGCCGCGCCCCACGGTGATGCGGTGGACCTGCGGGACGATCGCCCGGTGCCGTACGGCCCGGTGGAAGGCCCAGGCCCGTTCGAGCGAGTGCCGTCCGCCGTCGGTCACCGCCTCCTTGACGAACCAGCGCGCCCCGTCGAGCAGCCGGACGCCGTACGACACGCACCCCGAGTCCTGTTCCCGGAACGCTTGGAACACCTCCCCCACCCTGCCCAGGTAGGGCTCCATGGCGGGCACTTCATCGACTCCGAGCAACGGGTGGAGGACCATACCGATCAGATTGCCCTATCGAAGCCTTTCCGCGCGTCAGGACGAGGCCCGTACCACCAGTTCGGACGGCAGCACGACCTGCCGCTTCTCCAGACCGCGCGAGACCGCGGGGCGGCGGTCGGCGATCTCCCCGAGCAGCAGATCGATCATGGCGCGGCCCATCTCCTCGATCGGCTGGCGCACGCTCGTCAGGGGCGGCTCCATGTGGCGGGCGATGGCGGAGTCGTCGTAGCCGACGAGGGCCACGTCCTCCGGTATGCGGCGGCCCACCTCGCGCAGGACCTGGCGGGCGCCCGCCGCCATCACGTCCGAGCCCGCGAACACGGCGTCCAGGTCCGGGCAGCGGGCCAGCAGCTCGGTCATCGCGCGCCGGCCGCCCTCCTCCGTGAAGTCGCCCGGGACGATCAGCCGGTCGTCCGCTTCGCGTCCGGCCGCGCGCAGGCCCTCGCGGTAGCCGTCGACACGGCGCTGGGCGCCGAAGACGTCGAGGCGCCCCGCCAGATGGACGATCCTCCGACGTCCCCGGGCGATCAGGTGCTCGACGGCCATGCGGCCTCCGCCGTAGTTGTCGGAGTCCACGGACGGCAGTGTCTCCTCCGCCGAGCGGCGACCGCTGATCACGGCCGGGATCTCCAGCTGGGAGAGGAGGTCGGGCAGCGGGTCGTCGGCGTGGACGGAGACGAGAAGTACGCCGTCGACGCGGTGCGCGGCCAGG
This sequence comes from Streptomyces sp. NPDC090798, assembly GCF_044768965.1. Lineage (NCBI taxonomy): Bacteria > Bacillati > Actinomycetota > Actinomycetes > Kitasatosporales > Streptomycetaceae > Streptomyces > Streptomyces sp. NPDC090798. The sequence continues at coordinate 282,727 of NZ_JBIVXA010000001.1, read as the reverse complement.
TACTGGGCGAGGCGCTGCCGCTCCCGGTCGCTGCCCGCGAAGATCAGCAGCAGCTGCATCTCGGTGTCGGAGAGCTCCGCGCCGACGCCGCGCAGCATGTCCGAGAAGTACGGTTCCGCGAAGAAGCGGGTCTCCGGCTCGGGGACGACGAGGGCGATCGCGTCCGTGCGGTTGGCGGCGAGGGCGCGTGCCGCCGTGTTCGGGACGTAGCCGAGTTCGGCGACCGCCGCCTCGACGGCCGCGCGGGTCGCGTCGCTGACCCTCGGGGAGCCGTTGATCACCCGGGACACCGTGCCGCGGCCCACGCCCGCGCGTGCCGCGACCTCTTCCAAGGTCGGCCGGCCGCCTCCCCGGCCCCGCGCTCCGTGGCTTGCCATGGTCCGCCTCCCGTCGACGTCGCGCGCTCCGCGACTGGCCTGGAATCTAACAGCCCCGTTCACCACCGGGACCTCGGCAACCCGTACGTGAACGAGGTTCCGTGCCGATCCCGGCAGGGGCCGTCGGCCGGCCGTCCCGCCGGGGCCAATACCCCACTGACACGAGCCACTTCAACCGTCCGCCGCACCTCACCCACCCGCCTCCCTGAAGTTAGCTAACGGGCCGATAACTGAACGCATCTCTCCGCGTCGGCTCCCTTGACACCCCCGCGCGAACCGACGACTCTTCAACACATCACCTGTGGGAGCGCTCCCACGGTACCTGACACATACACATCCCGCACGTTCCCCGCCCGAGCCGCAGCATGAACGAACGGGCCCAACAGAGCAGTTGGCCGGGGGGTCGGCACGTCAGGCAACAGGAGGACGCAATGCGCACGATCACCCGTCGGTCCCGCAGTCTGGGGGCCCTCGCGGCCGTCGCCGCGCTGACCACAGGGCTGCTGGCCGGCTGTGCCAACGACAGTGGTGGAAGCAGCGGTGGGAGCAGCAGCGACACGGGCGGAGGCAAGGGCAAGACCACGATCACCCTGGGTCTCTTCGGCACTCAGGGATTCAAGGAGGCCGGCCTCTACGCCGAGTACGAGAAGCTCAACCCGAACATCAAGATCGCCGAGAATGTCGTCGAGCGCAACGAGAACTACTACCCGGCGCTCGTCAACCACCTCACCACCAACAGCGGCCTGCAGGACGTCCAGGCCGTCGAGGTCGGCAACATCGCCGAGGTCGTGGGGACCCAGGCGAGCAAGCTCGTGGACCTGTCCAAGGTCTCGGGCGTGAGCAAGAGCAACTGGCTGGACTGGAAGTGGCAGCAGGCCACGACCAAGGACGGTCAGACGATCGGACTCGGCACCGACATCGGCCCGATGGCGATCTGCTACCGCAAGGACCTCTTCCAGCAGGCCGGCCTGCCCACCGACCGCGACAAGGTCGGGCAGCTGTGGGCGGGCGACTGGAACAAGCTCGTCGCCGCCGGCGAGACGTACAAGAAGAAGGCGCCCAGCGGCACCACCTTCATGGACTCCCCCGGTGGTCTGCTCAACGCGGTCATCAGCAGTGAGCAGGAGAAGTTCTACGACTCCTCCGGCAAGGTCATCTACAAGACGAACCCGGCCATCAAGAGCGCCTTCGACCTGACCGCGAAGGCCGCCTCGGAGGGGCTGGTCGGCGCGCAGACGCAGTTCCAGCCGGCCTGGGACACGACGATCGCCAACAGCAAGTTCGCCGCGGTGGCCTGCCCGCCGTGGATGCTCGGCTACCTCAAGGGCAAGTCGAAGCCGGACGCCGCGGGCAAGTGGGACGTGGCCGCCGCGCCCAAGTCCGGCAACTGGGGCGGCACCTTCCTGACCGTGCCCAAGAGCGGCAAGCACGTCACGGAGGCCGAGAAGCTGGTCACCTGGCTGACCGCGCCCGCCCAGCAGGCCAAGCTGTTCAACGTGCAGGGCAGCTTCCCGAGCGCACCCGGTGCCTACAGCCTGCCCCAGGTGACCGGCGCGAAGAACGCGATGACCGGTGACACACCGATCGGCACGGTCTTCGCCGAGGCCGCCAAGGCCATCCCGACCCAGGTGATCGGCCCGAAGGACCAGATCATCCAGCAGGGTCTGACCGACAACGGCGTCATCCTCGTCACGAAGGGCAAGTCGGCCGCGGAGGCCTGGAACACGGCCACCAAGACCATCGACAACAACCTGGAGAAGTGACCGGTATGGCCACCCGGCACGACACCGCCGCGCCCCCCACCGAGGAGGGGGGCGCGGCCCCGGGCCGTCCGCCCGCCGCCGTACCCGACGAGAAGGACCAGCGGCGTCGGGCCCGGCTGTCCCGCCGCTGGCAGCGGGACCTGCGGTGGAGCCCGTACGCGTTCATCTCGCCGTTCTTCCTGCTGTTCCTCGCGTTCGGCCTGTTCCCGCTGATCTACACGGGCTGGGCCTCGCTGCACACGGTAGAGCTGACGGCGCCCACCGACATGCAGTGGGCGGGTCTGCGCAACTACACCCGTATCTTCGACGACGACTTCTTCTGGAACGCGGCGAAGAACACCCTGACCATCGGGATCATCTCGACCGTCCCGCAGCTGATGATGGCGATGGGCCTCGCCCACATCCTCAACTACAAGCTGCGCGGCTCGATCTTCTACCGGGTCATGATGCTCGCCCCGTACGCGACGTCGATCGCCTCCGCCTCACTCGTGTTCGTGCTGCTGTTCGGCCGCGACTACGGCATGATCAACTGGGCCCTGCACGCCATCGGGTTCGACAAGATCGACTGGCAGAACGACAAGTGGCCCTCGCAGATCGCCGTCTCGACGATCGTCATCTGGCGCTGGACCGGCTACAACGCGCTGATCTACCTGGCGGCGATGCAGGCGATCCCGCACGACCTGTACGAGTCGGCGGCCCTGGACGGGGCCAACCGCTGGCAGCAGTTCTTCCACGTGACCCTGCCGTCGCTGCGGCCGACGATCCTGTTCACCGTCGTCGTCTCCACCATCGGAGCGAGCCAGGTCTTCGGCGAACCGCTGCTGTTCGACGCCAACAAGGGGGCCTCCGGCGGCGCCGAGCACCAGTTCCAGACACTCGGCCTGTACCTCTACGAGCAGGGCTGGGTGAACCAGCACCTGGGCCGCGCCTCCGCGATCGCCTGGACGATGTTCCTGATCCTCATCGTGATCGGGATCGTCAATTACGTCATCTCGCGCCGGCTGCGCGCCAGTAGTTAAGGAGAACCGGCCGTGACGACGACCCTGACGAAACCCCCGGCGGACGCGGTACCCGAACCGCCGAAGCGTCCGCGGCGCCCCAAGTCGGCGCGCGCGGGCGGGCAGATGCACGCGGGGCCCCTCGCGTACGTCATCCTCGCGCTGTTCACGTTCGGCTCGCTGGGCCCCCTGGTGTGGACCGCGATCGCCGCCTCCCGCGACACCAACCGGCTGGCGCAGTCCCCGCCGCCGTTCTGGTTCGGCTCGAACCTCTTCCACAATCTCGACGTCGCCTGGACGGAGGCCAACCTGGGCGAGGCGTTCGTCAACACCACGTTCGTGGCGGGTGTTTCCGCGGTGACCGTGGTCTTCCTGTCGACGCTCGCCGGGTTCGCCTTCGCCAAGCTGCGCTTCAGGGGCCGTGGCGCCCTGATGCTGATCGTCGTCGGCACGATGATGGTGCCGCCGCAGCTCAGCGTGATCCCGCTCTACATGATGGTCGCCAAGCTCGACTGGACGGACCAGCTCCAGGCGGTGATCTTCCCGTCGCTGGTGAGCGCGTTCGGGGTGTTCTTCATGCGGCAGTACCTGATCCAGGCGCTGCCGGACGAGCTGATCGAGGCGGCCCGTGTCGACGGCGCGAGCAGCTGGGGGGTGATCTGGCACGTGGTGTTCCCGGCCGCCCGGCCCGCCATGGCGGTGCTCGGCATGCTGGTGTTCGTGCAGACGTGGAACGACTTCCTGTGGCCGTTCCTGGTGCTCACCCAGACCGGCAACCCGACCGTGCAGGTCGCGGTCGCGGGCCTCGGCCGCGGTTTCACTCCCGACCAGTCCCTGATCATGGCGGGCGCGCTGCTCGGCACGCTGCCGCTGCTCTTCGTCTTCGCCCTGTTCGGCAAGCAGATCGTCGGCGGCATCATGCAGGGCGCCGTCAAGGGCTGACCTCGTTCGCCGGTGGGAGAAGGGGAGCCGGGCCATCGCCGCCCCGGCCCCTCCTCCCCCGCTCTTCGCTCTCTTCTCTCCCCCTCGTCCCTCCCCTCTTCTTACTGTCGGTCTCCACGACCTCCTATGGGAGCGCTTCCATGCCTGAGTCCGCATCGCCCGTGACCTTTCCCCCCGCCTTCCTCTGGGGCGCGGCGACCTCCGCGTACCAGATCGAGGGGGCGGTGCGGGAGGACGGCCGTACGCCCTCCATCTGGGACACCTTCAGCCACACGCCCGGCAAGACGGCCGGTGATGAGACCGGTGACATCGCTGTCGACCACTACCACCGCTACCGGGACGACGTGGCCCTGATGGCGGAGCTGGGCCTGTCCGCGTACCGCTTCTCGGTCTCCTGGTCCCGGGTGCAGCCGACGGGCCGCGGTCCCGCGGTCCAGCGCGGCCTGGACTTCTACCGCAACCTCGTCGACGAGCTGCTCTCGCACGGCATCCAGCCGGCCATCACCCTCTACCACTGGGACCTCCCGCAGGAGCTGGAGGACGCGGGCGGCTGGCCGACGCGCGACACGGCGTTTCGTTTCGCCGAGTACGCGCAGATCGTGGGCGAGGCGCTGGGCGACCGTGTGGAGCAGTGGATCACCCTGAACGAGCCGTGGTGCAGCGCTTTCCTGGGCTACGGCTCGGGTGTGCACGCGCCGGGCCGTACGGACGCGGCGGCCTCGCTCAAGGCCGCCCACCACCTGAACCTGGCGCACGGCCTGGGCACCACCGCGCTGAGGTCCGTGATGCCGGCCCGCAACACGGTCGCGGTCAGCCTGAACTCGTCGGTGGTCAGGCCCCTTTCCCCGTCCTCGGCGGACCTGGCGGCGGTCCGGCGCGTGGACAACCTGGCCAACGGCGTCTTCCACGGCCCGATGCTGCACGGCGCCTACCCGGAGGGCCTGTTCACGCAGACCTCCTCGGTCACGGACTGGTCGTACGTCCTGGACGGCGACCTCGCGGTGATCAAGCAGCCGCTCGACGCGCTCGGTCTGAACTACTACACCCCGGCGCTGGTGTCGGCGGCGGAGAAGTCGGCGGACGGCCCGCGCGCGGACGGGCACGGGGCGAGTGCGTACTCGCCGTGGCCGGGCGCGGACGATGTCGCGTTCCACCAAACCCCGGGTGAGCGTACGGAGATGGGCTGGACGATCGACCCGACCGGCCTGCACGACCTGATCATGCGCTACTCGCGGGAGGCCCCGGGGCTGCCGCTGTACATCACGGAGAACGGCGCGGCCTACGACGACAAGCCGGACCCGGAGGGCCGCGTCCACGACCCCGAGCGCATCGCGTATCTGCACGGTCATCTGGCGGCGGTGCGCGGCGCGATCGCCGACGGCGCGGATGTGCGGGGCTACTACCTCTGGTCCCTGATGGACAACTTCGAGTGGGCGTACGGCTACGGCAAGCGGTTCGGGGCGGTGTACGTCGACTACGCGACCCTGGCCCGTACGCCCAAGTCCAGCGCGCACTGGTACGGGCAGGTGGCCCGGACGGGTTCCCTGCCGCCGGCGGCGTCGGCCGGCGCCGCGTAGGCCACAGAGTCCATTGTCCGGGGGAAAGCGGGGGAGGGGGCGCGGCACCTGGGGGTGCCGCGCCTCCGACGCGGTCGAGTCCCGCTACTTCCCAGAAAGCGGCCTCGGCGCCTTCGGGAACGCCCCCGGCGTGCCTGTCGGCGGGGGCCTGGGCGACCGTGTGGCGCAGCTCCGGAGGGGTGGGCGCGGCCGCCCGTCCCGCCTCCCGCAAAGCCCCTTCACGCCTGTCCACAGAACCGCTCTGACCTGGTCTTTCGTGGAGTCCTGGCCTACCGTTCCCTCATCCTGGAAGGGGACCGTATGGACCGGAACATACGCACCGTCGACGATGTGCTGAAGCTGCTGGACGGCCTGTTCGCCCCGGAGGCGGATCGGTGGACGGCGGGTGGCGCCGCCTGGTGGGACGACTTCTACGCCGACCGCTCCAAGCCCGTGCCGTTCTTCGTCGCGAAGCCGGACGAGAACCTGGTCGGATACCTCGACAAGAACCTGATCGCCCCGGGCCGCGCCCTCGATCTGGGCTGCGGGCCGGGGCGCAACGCCCTTCATCTGGCTGCCGCGGGCTTCCAGGTGGACGCGGTCGACCTCTCCCCGACGGCCATCGCCTGGGCCGAGGACCGTGCGCGCGAGGCCGGGGCCGAGATCCGCTTCCACTGCGGTGACGCGTTCGCGCTCACCGACCCCGGCTGGGGCGGCCCGTACGACCTCGTCCACGACTCGGGCTGCTTCCACCATCTGCCGCCGCACCGCCGCATCAGCTACCTCGCCCTGCTCGATCGCGTCCTCGCCCCGGGCGGCCACCTCGCCGTCACCTGCTTCGCCGCCGGCGCGATGGGCTGCGAACTCCCCGACGAGGCGTTCTACCAGCAGTCCGCACTGCACGGCGGACTCGCCTACACACCGGAGTCCCTGCGCTGGGTCTTCTCCGACCTGACCGAGGTCGAACTGCGCCGCATGCGTGACGAGCCGCCCGGGTCCGGGCTCTTCGGTGAGCCGTTCCTCTGGGCGGCCCTGTTCCGCCGCGACGGATAACCCCCTGGCGGAGTCGGCTACTTGTACGCGCCGAACGACTTCGAGAACGCGCCCGCGTCCTGCACGATCGAGCTGCAGGTCGCGTCGGCGGAGTTCTTCGCACCGCCCGGGCACTGCTTGTCGCGGGCGGCGGACCACATGGAGAGCCAGCCGAGGCCCTTCGACTTGGCGAAGTCGACCAGTTGGGTCGCGTCGTCGACCTTGAAGATCTCGGAGGCGACGTCGTTGACCCCGATCATCGGGGTGATGGCGACGGACTTCCACGCCGCGCTGTCCGACAGCCCGAGGACGCTCTTCACCTGGGCCTGGGTGGCGGTGGCGGCCTGCTCGGCGTAGGTGCCCATGTCACCGTTGTACGAGGGGCCGTAGTCCATCGCCATGATGTTGACCGCGGAGATCTTCACGCCGTTCGACTTGGCGTCGGAGAGCAGGTTCACGCCGTCCTGGGTCAGTCCCTCGGGCATGACCGGGAGGGTGAAGGACACGTCCAGGTTCGGGTGTTGCTGCTGGAGCTTCGCGATCGCCTTCGCCCGGTTCGTGTTCGCGGTCGTGTTCGGCAGCGCGCCGCCCTCGACGTCGAAGTCGACCTTGGTCAGGTTGTACGCGTCGACGGCCTTCCCGTACGCCGCCGCCAGCGCGTCCGCCGACGAGCAGGTCGTCGCCAGCTCCGAGCCCGAGGCGCCGCCGAAGGACACCCGGACGTCGCCGCCCTTCGCCCGCAGTGCGCCGATCTGCGACGCCACGCCGTCACTGGCGAGGTCGGTCACCCCGCCCCACTTCGGCGTACAGCCGCCGCCGTCGGTGATGAAGGCCAGGTTGTAGTCCTTCACACCGGTGGCCGTGGCGCTGCCGACCAGGTCGAAGGCCGGGTAGAGGGAGGTGTCGACGTACGGCGCGAAGCCCGCGCCGGTCGTCGTGCCACTGCCGGTGGTGTGCGAGGCGGAGGGAGTGGGGGTGGGGGTGGACGTGGGGGTCGGGGTCGATGTGGGGGGCCGAGTGGCGGTGGGGGTCGGGGTCGGGGACTGTGTAGGCGACTGGGTCGGGCGACCGCTCGGCTCCGGCGTCGCGCCGTCGTCCACCGAGCACTTGGCGCCGTCGATGACACAGCCCTTCGGGTCCGCGGTGCCGTTCACGACGAAGCCGACGGTGACCGACTCGCCGGCCGCCAGCCCGTCCTTGTCCCAGGACGGCGGCTTGACGGTGACGTGCTGCCCGCTCACCGTCGACGTCCCGTTCCACAGCGAGCTGAGCCCGGCACCCGACGGCAGGTCGAACTCCAGCGTCCAGTCCCCCTTCGCCTGGCCGGTGTCGTTGGTGATGACGTACTGCGCGGTGTAGCCCGTCGACCAGTCACTGGTCTTGGTGTACGCGGCACCGACGCCGGCCGCCAGCGCGGTCCCGGAGAACAGGAGGGCGCCGCCGCCGACCACGGCCGCGGCGACGATCCCGCCTATCGCCTTGTTCCTGCCACTGACCTTGCGCCGGTGCGTAGTGCTCATCGCGTGTGCCTGCCTTCGCGGTTCACGGGGGGTGGGGTGCGGCAGCACGCTAGCGATCCGGAATCGGGCAAACCGCCTGATCAGGACGCCCGTTGACGATCTTATGGTGCGCTTAAGGAAGGCATCGGGGACGGTTAAAGGTAGAGACCAATTCGGCTTCACACCCGGCTGACGCCCACGCCCCGCCTACGTCGCCGTACGGACCCCCGGTGCCCGCGCCGCACCGGAGCCCGCCCGTCCAGCTGGATCCATATGCGCACCTCGGTGCCGCCCAGCACCGAGGAACCGATCCGCACGTCCCCGCCCGTCGACTCCGCGAGCCGGCGCACGATGTCCAGGCCGAGGCCGGTCGAGCCGTCGCTCCCGGAACCCTTCCCCCGCGCCATCGCCGCCTCCGGGTCCACGATGCCCGGGCCCGCGTCCGACACCAGCACGATCACCGCGTCCTCGCTGTTGTGCACGTCGACCGCGAAGGCCGTGCCCTCCGGGGTGTGCCGGAACACGTTCCCCAGGAGTGCGTCGAGCGCGGCGACGAGGTCGGTCCGGGCGACGGGTATCCGTACCGGATGGTCCACCCCCGCGACCCGCACCTTGCGCCCCTCGTCCTCGGCGAGCGCCGACCAGAAGTCCATCCGTTCGCGGACGACCTCGGACGCGTCGCACCCGGCGCCGATGACTGTCGCCGCCGTCTGCGGCTTGGCCTCCCGGGCCGTCCGGATGATCGTATCGACCTCCCGCTCCAACTGCGCCACCGCCGCCCGCGTCTGCTCGGCGGCCGGCCCGTCACCGAGCGAGGCCGTGTTGAGCCGCAGCACGGTCAGCGGGGTGCGCAGGCGGTGCGAGAGATCAGCGGCCAGCTCCCGCTCGTTCGCCAGGAGTTGTACGACCTGATCCGCCATCGAGTTGAACGCCACCGCCGCCAGCCGCAGTTCGTTCGGCCCCTCCTCGGGCACCCTCGCGCCGAGCTTCCCCTCCCCCAGCTCATACGCGCCCTCGACCAGTCGCTGGGCCGGCTGCACCATCCGTACCCCCAGCCGGTCGGCGACCGCGACCGAGCCGATGATGAGCGCGATCCCGACCGCGGCGAGCACCGCCCAGGCGGTGCCGACCCCGTTGCTGACCTCGGACTCGGGGACGTACACCTCGACGACCGCGATCTCGCCGGAGCTCAGCGCGGTGGGCTGGAGCAGGGTGGAGCCGCCGGGGACCTCGGTGGTGGAGGCCCGGCCGATGCTGCGTGTGGTCGCGATGTCCTTGGCGGCGGCGCGCTGCCGTCCGATGTCGACCGCCTTGGCGCCGTCGCTCGCCGGTATGTGCACGGCCATCCCGTCGTCCGAGCCGGCGGAGGCGACGACCCGCTCCAGCTGGTCCCGGTCGGTCGTGATGGACAGCGCGGGCGCGATGGCCGCGGCCTGCCGCTCGGCGTTCGAGAAGGCGCGGTCCCTGGCCATCTCCTTGATGACGAGCCCCAGCGGGACCGCGAAGGCCACCACGACCATCGTGGTCACCGCCACGCAAACCTTGACCAGTGCCCACCTCATCGCGGCGGCTCCAAGCTCGGTGGTTCCAGCTTCACGCCGACCCCGCGGAGCGTGTGCAGATAGCGGGGCCTCGCCGCCGTCTCGCCCAGTTTCCGGCGCAGCCACGACAGATGGACGTCGATGGTCTGATCGTCCCCGTACGACTGCTGCCACACCTCGGCGAGCAGTTCCTTGCGCGCGACGACGACACCGGGCCGCCCGGCGAGAAACGCGAGCAGGTCGAACTCGCGCCGGGTGAGGTCCAGTCGGGCGCCGTCCAGCTCGGCCTGGCGGCGCAGCGGGTCGATGGACAGGCCGCCGACCCGCAGGACCGGCGACGCGGGTGTGTCGCCCGTCGCCCGCGAGCGGCGCAGGACGGCGGCCATCCGCGCGGACAGGTGCTCGACCGAGAACGGCTTGGTCAGATAGTCGTCCGCCCCGTCGTTCAGCAGGCGGACGATCTCCGTCTCGTCGTCCCGCGCGGTGGCGATGATCACCGGGACGTCGGTGATGCCGCGCAGCATCTTCAGCGCCTCGGCCCCGTCCAGATCGGGCAGTCCGAGGTCCAGGATGACGACGTCGAAGGAGAAATGGGCCACCTCGCGCAGCGCCTCAAGGGCGGTGCCGACACTGCGCACCGTGTGCGCGGCTTCGGTCAGATGCCGGATGAGAGCGCTGCGTACGAACTGGTCGTCCTCGACCACGAGCACACTTGCCATGCGCCGCACCGTACGCCATCCGTGCGATGCCGGTCCGGTGCCTGTGGACAACTCGGGCCGCCGTTCTGTCAGGAGACACGGGAGACACCCGCGGGGCGCGTGAGGCAGTATGGCCCGCGATGCTCAGAGGATTCGTACACGTACTGGCTTGGTCGCTCGCCACGGGCGCGGCGGTCACGCTGTCGTGGTGGGGCGTCCACACGGTCATGACGGGGACGGCCTACGATCCGCCGCGCGCGCTGCCCATCACGGTGGGCAGGGCGACGACGCAGGAGTCCAAGCCGCTTGCCTCGCCGACGAGTCGGCCGCCGGCGAGCCCCAGTCACTCCGCCTCGAAGCCTTCGACGAGTCCGCGGCCGACCGCGACGCCGGCCCCCTCGAAGTCGCCCTCCGCCGACCCGGGTCCGAGCGCCTCCGGACCGGCGGGGCAGGTCAAGAGTTACGACACCGACGGGGGGCGGGCCGTCTTCGACCTCGGTACCGCCTCCGCGACGCTCGTCTCGGCCACGCCGGGTTCGGGGTGGTCGATGCAGGTGTGGAAGACGGAGTCGTGGATTCGGGTGGAGTTCACTTCGGGGGCGGATCGGGTGTCGGTGTTCTGCACGTGGCACGACGGGCCGCCGCGGGTGGAGATCGGCACGTACTAGCTGCGCGGGCTTTGCGGGTCGGGTGCGGGTTTGTTGTGGCTGGGCGCGCCCACGCGGCGGAGCCGCATATGTTCACAGCCCCACGCCCCTTTGGGGCGCGTCACACTCACCGGAACACGGAAGCCGGCGGGGCCGGGGATGCCACCGCTGCCGCGTCCAGCACCGGCATCGCCCCTCCGGTGAAGTCGGTGAGCTGTTTGCCGTGTTCGAGTCGGGCCGGGTGGGGGTCCGAGGCGGCGCGGCGGGTGAGTTCGGCCAGGGGCAGGGGGTGGCCGGAGGCCACGAGGACGGCGTTGCCGAAGCGTTTGCCGCGCAGGACCGTGGGGTCGGCGATGAGGGCGAGTTCGGGGAAGACGGTCGCGGCGGTGGCGATCTGGCCGCGCAGGTGGGCCAGCGGGGGGCCGTCGGCGAGGTTGGCGGCGTACAGGCCACCGGGTTTGACGGTTCTGCGGACGTCGGTGAGGAACTCGACCGAGGTGAGGTGTGCGGGGGTGCGGGCGCCGCTGAACACGTCCGCTATCACCAGGTCCGCCCAGCCGTCGGGGACCTTGGTGAGGCCTTCGCGGGCGTCCAGGGAGCGCACCCGGATGCGGGCGTTCGGGTCCAGGGGGAGTTCGCGGCGGACCAGTTGGACGAGGGCCCCGTCGCGTTCGACGACCTGCTGGGTGGAACGGGGGCGGGTCGCGGCGGTGTAGCGGGCGAGGGTGAGGGCGCCGCCGCCGAGGTGGACGGCGTGCACGGGCTTGCCGGGCGGGGCCACGAGGTCGATGACATGGCCGAGGCGGCGCTGGTACTCGAAGCTCAGATGGGCGGGGTCGTCGAGATCGACGTGGGACTGGGGGGCGCCGTCGATGAGGAGGGTCCAGGCACGCGGACGGTCCCGGTCGGGTATCAGCTCGGCGAGGCCGCCCTCGACCGTCTCGACGACGGCGTCGGCGGACGCCTGCCCGCGGCGCGAGCCACGCGACGCGTCACGCGCCGTGCCCCGCGCGTCGTCGGACCGCTTGTTCCTCGACCTTCCCATCCCACCATTATCAGCGCCTACAGGGAGGTCGGCCCAGCGGCAACCCGTGGGGTCGGCCGCCCGGTGTTTCCGGTGTCAGCGGCAGTTGTCCGCGGCCTCGATCAGCCGCGCCGCCTCGCCCAGCGCCGCCCGCAGCACCGCCGGGTCGGTCGCGAGGTCCGCGTCGCCGGGCGGCAGCAGCCAGTCCGAGCCCTCGACCGGGGACTCGGGGGCCACCAGGCTGAGGCCGCGGCCGTTGGTCTGGGTACAGGTGCTGCCCGGCATGTCCCAGGCGTCCGCGGTGCCGGGCGGCACCAGGAAGCCGAGGGTGTCGCAGCCGTCCTCGAGCAGGACGGGCCCGACGGAGTCGCAGGAGCCGCGGCGGAGGATGTCGACCGCCTCCAGCCCCTGGCGCGCCGGAACGGTCACGAGGTCGCAGTCGGCGACCGGCTCCGGCGGGGCGTCGCACTCGGGGGACGGCCTGTGCTCGGCGGTCGACAGCGGCGTACGGAACTCGGTGCTCTCCATCCCGGCCTCCAACACGGAACCCCTCCTCCTGCACGAGTGGGTCGGGAGTTCGGGTGCGCTCCCGGTCCACAGGGTTCAACGCGTCAGAACGTCAACGGCTACGGCATAACACAGCCGCAAAGGATGGCAGTTCATGGCAGATCGTGGATGAGATATCCGTTTTGTAGCCAAACCCAGCGTGGCGACGTCGTCACAGCAGGTACGTTCTTGCTCCGCCGGGACAAGGCGATACACGCCACAACACGGACAACTCGCCTTGGGTCCGGCATGGTTCGACGGTTCGCAAGAGAGGGCCCGGCCATGGCGTCGTCAGCGGTGACCTCGTCCCAGTCCCCCCGGCCACCACGGCCGAATCTCGCCTTCCGGCGGCTGCGCGCACAGCGCTCGCCGGGCGAGTTCGCCGCGGCGGTACGGAGGGCCGCGCGCGAGATCGGCGAGCGGGTCAGCTGTGACGCGCGCTATATCGGGCGGGTCGAGGCAGGCGAGATCCGCTGCCCCAACTACGCGTACGAACGGGTGTTCCTACACATGTTCCCCGGCCGCACGCTGACCGACCTGGGCTTCTCGCCCCGCTCGTCCGTACGCGGCCGAGGGGCGCGCGACGCGGACGAGGCGCCCCCTCCCCACACCACGAGCCCGACATATGCCACCGGTGAGACGGAGGAGACGCACGAGACGTATGACACGCAGGACCCGTATGGCACGCACGAGAACCACGAGGAGAGCGACGTGCAACGTCGCGCATTCATGACTGGAGGCACCGCCACCGTGGCGGCGGCCTCACTGGGCCCCTTCGGGGTCGCCTTCGGCGCTCCGGCCGCGGCCGCGGACCGTCGTGTCCACCGGGTGGGGACGTCCGAGGCGGGCGCCCTCGAGGAGGCCGTCCGCCGGATCCGGCTGCTCGACGACCGGCACGGGGCCGACGGCCTCTACCGGCGGGCCGCGGCGCCGCTGCGGACGGCCTACGAACTGCTCGACGCGGGCACCACCCGGCAGACCACCGCCGACCGGCTGTACGCGGGGGCAGGCGAACTGGCGATCTCGGTGGGCTGGTTGGCACACGACTCCGGGCGCTTCGAGGACGCGCGCTCGCACTACGCCGAGGCGCTGGCGACCGCCCGGATGTCCGGCGACCCGGCCCTCGAGGCGCACGCCTTCTGCAACACCGCGTTCCTGGCACGCGACGCGGGGCGCCCGCGCGAGGCGGTGCGCGCGGCGCAGGCGGCGCAGCGCGCGGCACGCCCGCTCGGCTCACCGCGGCTGCTCTCGCTGCTCGCGCTGCGCGAGGCGGGCGGCTGGGCCGGACTCGCCGACCGCCCGGGGTGCGAGCAGGCGCTCGCCCGCGCGCAGACGCTCTTCGAACGCGGCCCCTCGGAGACCGATCCCGAGTGGATGACCTTCTACGGAGAGGCCGAACTGGAGGGGCTGGAGGCACAGTGCTGGTCGACGCTGGGCGACTGGACCCGCGCGGCCCGGCACGCCCGGCGCGCCGCGCACCTCCAGGACCCGCACTTCACCCGCAACATCGCCCTCTACACCGCCGAACTCGCGGACGACCTCGCGCGCGGCGGCCGCCCCGACGAGGCCGCCCTCGCGGGTCTGCGCGTCCTCGACCTGCTGGGCGAGGTCCAGTCGTCGCGTATCCAGACCATGTTGGCGGGCACCGCGCGCGTACTGCTGCCGCACCGCCGGGCGTCGGGTGTGTCGGCGTTCCTCGATCGCCACGCGAGTCTGCCGCGCATCGTGTGATCCCGGCCGCCGGCCGACACTTACGCGGTCAGGTGCCCGCAGTCGTTCCACGCCTCGATCGCGGGCTCTCCGTAGGCCCAGCCGAGCACCGACAGCGAGGTCGGGTTGAGGCGGATACGGGCCGCGAAGTCGAGCGGGAGGCCGAGCCAGCGGGCGCCGATCGAGCGCAGGATGTGCCCGTGCGCGAAGACCAGCGCATCCCGGTCCTCCGCACGGGCCCAGGCGACGACCTCGTCCGCGCGCGCGGTGACCTGCTCCAGGGTCTCCCCCTCGGGGACGCCGTCGCGCCAGATGAACCAGCCCGGACGGACCGCCTGGATCTCGGCCGGGGTCATGCCCTCGTACGCGCCGTAGTCCCACTCCATGAGCGTGTCCCAGGTGGTGGCACGCTCGCCGAAGCCGGCCAGTTCGCACGTCTCACGCGCGCGTGCCAGCGGACTGGTGCGCACCTCGACCCCCGAGAGCCCGTCGAAGGGCGCCCGGTGCAGTCGCTCCCCCAGCACCTTGGCGCCGCATCGGCCCTCTTCCAGGAGCGGGATGTCGGTCCTGCCGGTGTGCTTGCCGGACAGTGACCACTCCGTCTGGCCGTGCCGGGCCAGCAGGATGCGCGGTGCCATGAGGAGAAGCCTTTCCGGTTCGCGTGAAGGACGTGCGGGACGAGGGGGAGACGCGGACCTGAGAGATGGGTGATTCCATCATGTCTCACCCCCGCGCCGGGCAACCCGGCGGGCGATCTCTGCGTCTTTGACGACCAGGGGGCGCCTCCTTAAGCCGTTCACATACACCGTAAAATCGGATGGCCGCGCCACCGGATCGCAATCGGCTGGTCACGCGAGCAACAACCACAGGTCACGCAAGCAGATGGGGGAGGGCGATCGGATGCCGCAGACCGATGCACGGCGAACCGAGGCGGCACCGCGCGCCCGGCTCCGCCGGTGGACCGAACTGCGCACCGCCGCGTCGCACACCCGGCTGCGCTGGTGGACCGAGCTGCCGCTGCTCGTGATGGTGTACGCGTCGTACTCGGCGGGCCGGCTGCTCGCCCGGGGCGACACCGACGACGCCGTCGGTCACGGCCTGGAGATCCTGCGCATCGAGAAGGCCCTCCACCTCAACGCCGAGCACCCGCTGAACCGGTTGTTCACCAGCGAGGCCTGGCTCGGCGTCCCCGCCGACTTCTGGTACGCGTCGCTGCACTACCTGGTGACGCCCGCGATCCTGATCTGGCTCTTCCGCTCCCGGGCCGTGCGCTACCGCGCCGCCCGCACCTGGCTGATGACATCCACGCTGATCGGCCTGATCGGCTTCACGCTGATGCCGACCTGCCCGCCCCGGCTGCTCTCCGCGGGCCACGGCTTCGTGGACACGATGGCCCAGTACAGCTCGTACGGCTGGTGGGGCGGCGAGGCGAGCGCGCCGCGCGGCCTCGGCGGCATGACCAACCAGTACGCGGCGATGCCCAGCCTGCACGTGGGCTGGTCGCTGTGGTGTGGAGTGATGCTGTGGCGCTACGGGCGCACGCCCGTCGTCCGGCTCGCGGGCATCGCCTATCCGCTGCTGACCACGATCGTCGTGATGGGCACCGCCAACCACTACTTCCTCGACGCGGTGGCGGGCGCCACGGTGATGGGGATCGGGCTGCTGCTGACCCCGTACGTGATGCGGCTCGCGGACCGCGTGCGGGGGCTGCTGAGTGCCCGCGTCCCGGGGGTCGCGGGCGCCTCGCGCGGCGCACGTTCCTCAATTGTCAGTGGCGGATGCCAGACTTCCACGGGTGAGCGAATTCCCCGACAGCGCGAGTCCCGAACCGGGCCCGAAGCCGAGCCGGGTGCCTCCCCCGCGGACGCGGGAGAAGGCGCTGCGACAGCGGCTCGCTGAGCTGCGCGGTCCCGCCGTACCACCCAAGGCGCTGGACGCGCGGGCCCTCGCGGCGCTCGCCGCGAACCCGGGGTGCGAGCGGCGCGCCCTGCTGGACGGCGCGGGTGTCGACAAGGCGAGGCTGGCGGACGCGCTGGGCTCGCCGTCCGCCTTCGGCCAGTCCCAGTTCGCCTTCATGCGGGGTAACGCGTTCGAGGCACGGGTCAAGGCCGACGGCGGCGCGGAGCTGCTGCGGCTGGTGCACGAGAAGCTGGACCCGGGCGCCGAGCCGCCCGCGGCCGGTGTCGTCCCCGACCTGAGCGCGGTCGGCCCCGAGGGGCGCACGGCCCGTACGGCGCTCGCCCTGCGCGAGGCCACCGCGGCCGGCGTCTGGACCCTGCTCGACCACCCCATGCTCGCCCTCGACGTCGCGGGCTCCCCCGCCTTCCTGGAGCCGGACGCCGTCGTCGTCCACCCGGACGGAAGCTGGACGGTCGTCGAGATCAAGTCCTTCCCGATGCTGGACGGCTCCGCGGACCCGGCGAAGGTGGGCGCCGCCGCCCGCCAGTCCGCGGTGTACGTGCTCGCCCTGGAGGAGGTGGCGGCGCGCCTCGGCGCGGGGCCGGAGGGACGTGACGCCGAGGACAGCGACGCCTCCCCCGACGTTCGCCACCGGGTCCTGCTGGTCTGCCCCAAGGACTTCTCCAACCTGCCCACCGCGTCCGCCGTCGACATCCGCAAGCAGCGCGCGGTCACCCGCCGCCAGCTGTCCCGCCTCACGCGCGTCGAGGACATCGCGGACGCCCTCCCCGAGGGCACCTGCTTCGCCCCCGACCTCCCGGCCGCCGACCTGACGACCGCCGTCGAGTCCGTCTCCGCGACCTACGCCCCCGAGTGCCTGGCCGCCTGCGAGCTCGCCTTCCACTGCCGCGACCGCTCCCGCGCCGAGGGCGTGGTGACGGCCCTGGGGCGTTCGCTCCGCTCCGAGCTGGGCGGGCTGACGACGATCGGTGAGGTCCTCGCGGCGGCCCACGGCGCGGCCGGGGACCCCGACGACCCGGCGGTCGTGGCCCTGCGCAGGGCCGCGGCGCTGCGGTCGGAGGCCCTGCGGGGACGCGCGACGCCTCCCACCGGCCGGCAGGAGCCGGGCCGCGAAGACCTCCCGGAGGTGGCCCCTTGTCGCTGATCGCCACCCTCGCCCGGCTGGAGGCCGTCGAGAGCGGGCGGGCCCAGCCCCTCGCCACCGCGCGGCACCGGCATCTCACCGAGCGGCCCCTGGTGTTCGTACCGCTGACCACCGCCGGTGAGGCCGGGGCCCCGCTCGGGGCGCTGGTCGGCACGGACCGGGACGCGCCCCGCCTGCTGGTCGTGCCGCAACCCCGGGACCGCGACCTGCGGTTCGCGTTCCTCGCGGAGCTGGCCGATGTCGTACTGCCTTACGTGGACACCTACGCCGACGACGTCGAGGCCGCCGAGCGCAGCGAGACCGATCCCGAGACCGGCAAGCGCGTCAAGGTCGAGGTCGAACTGTGCGCGGACGCCCCGCAGCTGATCGTGCCGAGCCGCGCGGGCGTGGAGTTCGTACGGCTCCTCGGCCGCTCCATGCGGTTTCGGCGCACCGCGGAGCAGGAGCCGGAGGCGCCCCATCCGGCGCCGCCCCGGGTGCCGTTGCTCGGGCGGTGGCTGACGCACTTCGGGGAGCGGGCCCGGGTGCCCGGCTCCGCGCTGCTGCTCGCCCTCACCGACGTGCTGTCGCGGCACTGGGCGACCGGCCAGAGCAGCCTGGAGGACCAGCACCTGGGGGCGCTGCTCGCCTGGATCGACCCTCCGGAGGGTGCGTCGGGCGCGGACGCCGCGCTGCGGGCCGAGTTGCGGCGGGATGCCCGGGGCCAGCTCGTGTGCCCGCCCGCGGGACCGGCCACCGACCCCGCCTTCGACAACAAACTGCTCGCTCCCGCCATCGAGCGCTACGACCGCGCCCGGACGGCCCTCGGCGCCGCCGAGGACGGTCTGGAGGCGGACGACCGGCTCGGTGAACTCACCACCGCCGAGCGGGAGATCCGCGCTCTCGTCGAGCAGATCACCCGGCCCACCTGGGACGCGGTGTGGCGCGGCCTCGACCTGCTGCGGACCCTCCCCGAGGGCACCCACGCGGCCGACCGGTGGACCCGCGACCGCTGGTCGTTCACCGGCCACCGCGACCGGATCACCGCGGGCGAGCCCCCGCAGCCACGCCGTGACGACGCGGTCACCGCGGCGAACAAACTGGCCACGCGCGAGCGCGAACAGGCCCGCCTGGACGCGCAGGAGGCCCTCGACGATCCGCTGGTCATGGCCGGGCGGCGGCTGGTCGGCGAGGCCTTCGCGGGTGAGGTGACGGACGTCGTCATGGCGTACAGCGAGAGCAAGCGGCCGAGCCCCCGCCCCCTGGTGACCGTGCGCACGGACGACCGGCCGCACCTCGGGGAGCGGACGAAGGTGTACCGGTCACTGGGCGGAAAGCCGCAGGCGGCCGAGTTCGTCGGGTACGAGGAGTCAGCGGAGGGCGACGGGCTGGTGGTCCTGCGGATCGTCGACAAGATGGGGCGCGGCAAGGAACCCGAGACCGGATCCGTGCCGGAGAAGGGCGACCTGGTCTGCTTCACGCTCTTCGAGCACGAGCAGCGCGGCGGCGCGAAGCTGCCCGACCCGGAGGAGACCCCGTGGACGCACGGCGGACCGCCGGGTGAGCCCGACGCGCTACCGCAGCCGGACCCGGTGACGGAGGAGGACATCCTGTGACCACGGTCTTCGATCCCGCAGCCGCGGCCGGCCGCGCCACCGACGCGATCCTGCACGACACCCTGCACGGCACGCACCGCGGCGTCGTGGTCGACTCGCCCCCGGGTGCCGGGAAATCCACCCTCGTCGTCCGCGCGGCGCTCGAACTCGCCTCCGCCGGGCGCCCGTTGATGGTCATCGCGCAGACCAACGCCCAGGTCGACGACCTGGTGCTGCGGCTCGCCGAGAAGAACGGGGAGCTGCCGGTGGGGCGCTTGCACAGCAGCGATCCCGACCCCTACGACAAGGCCCTGGACGACCTGCCGAACGTGCGCAAGTCCACCAAGGCCGGCGATCTGGCCGGCCTGGACGTGGTCGTCTCGACCGCCGCCAAGTGGGCCCACGTCAAGGGGGTCGAGCCGTGGCGGCACGCGATCGTCGACGAGGCCTACCAGATGCGGTCGGACGCGCTGCTGGCCGTGGCGGGGCTCTTCGAGCGGGCGCTGTTCGTGGGCGACCCCGGGCAGTTGGACCCGTTCGCGATCGTCGGCTCGGAGCAGTGGGCGGGGCTGTCGTACGACCCGTCGGCGTCCGCGGTGACGACCCTGCTGGCCCACAACCCCGAACTGCCGCAGCACCGCCTCCCGGTGTCGTGGCGGCTCCCGGCCTCCGCGGCGCCGCTCGTCTCGGACGCGTTCTACCCGTACACGCCGTTCCGCAGCGGCACCGGCCATGGTGACCGGCGGCTGAAGTTCGCCGTGGCGTCGGACGGTTCGGGTCCCGACCGGGTCATCGACGAGGCGGCGGAGGCGGGTTGGGGGCTGCTGGAGCTGCCGGCCCGGCACACGCCGCGTACGGACCCGGAGGCGGTACGGGCGGTGGCCCAGGTCGTACGACGGTTGCTGGACCGGGGCGGTGCGGCCACGTCGGAGCGGGCGGACGAACCGGTGCCGCTGACCGCCGACCGGATCGCCGTCGGCACGGCGCACCGGGACCAGGCGGCGGCCGTACGGGCGGCGCTCGCCGACCTCGGGGTCACGGACGTCACCGTCGACACGGCGAATCGGCTTCAGGGGCGGGAGTTCGACGTCACCGTGGTGCTGCATCCGCTGTCCGGGCGGCCCGACGCGACCGCGTTCCACCTGGAGACGGGGCGGCTGTGCGTCCTCGCCTCGCGGCATCGGCACGCGTGCATCGTGGTGTGCCGGGCGGGGGTGACGGAACTGCTGGACGACCATCCGTCGACGGAGCCGGTGCAGCTGGGAGTCACGGTGAAGTTTCCGGACGGCTGGGAGGCCATGATGTCCACATGGGATCACTGGTCCGAACACCGGGTGGCCTGGCAGCCGTGAACCGGCGTCCCGACGCTTGACCCACACGCGCCGCGCCGTCCTCTCGCCGGACGGAGTCCGGCACGCCGCCGCAGGCGGCCAATGGAAACAGCCCCGACGGCTGGGAGGTCCATCACGCGGTGCTGGCGCATTTGGCGGAGCACCGGGGTGGTGTGGCGACCGTGGATCCACCTCGGATCCATGGCGGATCCATGGCGGATCCATGGCAGATCCACAGATGGCGGCCGAGGGTCCGGCTTGCACGGTTGTGCGGGTCCGCTCACAGGGGCCTACTTGCGCGGACGGGGGAGAATGGACGGTGGCCCACCCACGAAGCGGGCCCCTGAACCGTACGAGGAGGAGAAGACATGGCGGAGCCCACGCCGCGTCGGAACGAACCGCGGCTACGCCCCGCGCCCCTGCTCTTCGAGCCCGCGGAGGCGGCCGGTGATCCGGAGCACTTCTTCGATCTCGAGTCGATCGACGATCCTCGGGCGCTGCTGGCGCGGGCCACGGAGCTGACGCTCGCGTTTCGCGCCGCGGCCGATCGGGCGCTCGAGTTCCAGGCGATCGCCGCCGCGCAGCTGGCCGATCCCCGGCGGTTCGATCGGCTCACGCCGGCCGCGATCGCGGAGCGGGCCGAGTGGACCGAGGACTACGCGAAGAAGATGATCGAGTTCGGGCGGGATCTGTTGCGGGGGGCCGAAGGGGACGGGCGTGGGCTGGGGCATGGGGTCGGCGACCATGCGTGAGCCGGTCTGTTCGGTGTAAGCCGGGGGGCCTGCCGCGTAAGCCGGGGGGCCTGCCGCCCCCGCCGCCCCTACCCGTCCCGTCCCGAACCCGGGGCTCCGCCCCCAGACCCCCCGGGTGCGTTCTTCGACCGCGGGCGGATGGGGCTTGGCGCGCAGTTCCCCGCGCCCCCGAAGGCCTCAAGGGCCTGGCATATGCCGCGGGGGCAAGGTACTCCTCCCCCGACGTCCTGTCCCGGGTTCTCGCAACTCTCGGGGGGCGGATGCCTACCGACGGTAGATCTGACAGGCATGAGCAGCACACGGAATCCGGCAAGCTCCGCCGCCCCGTTGCCCGACCGGTTCGACGTCTCCGGCGTCACCCCGGACGGAGCCGCCTGGCTCGCCTCGGCAGGAACGTATCCGCGCAGCACCCTCACCCTCTGGGAGGAACGCCCGACCGCCCCGGTCGTCCTGCCCTGCGGCACCGCCTTCGACATCGTCAACGTACCCGCGATCTTCGGCCGGCGGATGCTCGACCGACTGTGGGACGAGGGGCCTGGCTCCGGCCCGGTGGCCGTGCACCGCGGGCGCATGCTGCTGTTCAGCGCGCCGGGCACCGCACCGCGCCTGCCGTCGCTCCTGGAATGGGAGGAGTGGGGGGCGGGTGAGTCGGGGGGATCCGGGCGCGTCGACGCCATCCCCCCGCTGCTCTGCCACGGGATCGGCGACGCCGTGACCGTGCCCGCCCTGAGCCCCGTCGCCCACCTCACGTCCCGCTGGCTGGTGGCCCCCGACACCCGGCATCCGTGGCTTCCGGGGCCCGAGATCCTGGTGTGGGCGGCCATCCGGGCGGCCCGCTCGGCCGCATCCGCCGCGGTGCGGATATCGATTTTTCCTCCCGCCGATCAGGATGCTAAGGTCTACGACGTCAGCAGGCGCCGCTAGCTCAGTTGGTTAGAGCAGCTGACTCTTAATCAGCGGGTCCGGGGTTCGAGTCCCTGGCGGCGCACAGACGGTGAGAAGCCCCTCGCGAAAGCGAGGGGCTTCTTGCGTGTCCGGCTGCGCGCGGGCGAGGGGCTTCAGCCTGTCGTGATCTTCACCGTCCACGCCCCGGACGCCGTCCGGTCCTCGACCTCGACGCGCACCTTCTCGCCGGGGACCGTGAAACTCTCCCCGAGTCCCACCGGCGCGTCCGCCAGGGGCGGGTAGACCGATTCGCCCCAGCAGGACTCGGAGTGCGGGTGGGCGTCGACGACCTCGACCGGGCCGCCGCCGGAGTCGGCATCGCTGCGGATGCGGTAGATCAGGACGCCCTGGGTGCAGGTGGCGCCGTCGTTGCCCGTCGAGGCGCGCGCCTCGAAGGCCAGCGCGCTGTCGGGACCCGTACGGACGACCGCCAGCTTCGTACCGCGACCGGAACCGAAGACGCGCGCGCCCGGGACCGAGGTCGACGGGGCCGGCCCCGAGGCAGGCAGGACAGTGGCCGAGGTCCGCACCCGGAAGCCCGGAACGGCCCCCTCCGGGCCGGAGCCCGCACCGGAGACGGACGTCCCGGAACCGGAAACCGGCCCCCCGGAGCCCGAGGGTGATCCCCCAGGACCCAAGGCCGGTGTCGGACCGGCCGGGGCCGCGGCGCTCGCCACGGAAACCGGAGCTCCCGATGCCGCCGTCCCCGCCCCGCCCGTCACCGGACCCGACCCCAGCGGCTCCAACGTCAGCCTCGTGGTCCCGTGCTCCCGCAGGCAGGCCACCTGGCGTGTTTCCAGCCAGCCCAGTTTCCACTTGTGCCAGCCGAACAGGTCGGGGGCGAGGCCGAACTGGCTGCCCATGAGGTCCCAGTCGCCGACGTAGGTGTCCCAGTCGCCCTTGCCGTCGGTGGGGCGGTGGTAGAGGTCGGGCAGATCGAAGACATGCCCCGTCTCGTGGGCGAGGACGAGGCGGTCCGGCGGGTGCTTCTCGAAGACCGTGACGACGCGGCGGATGTCCTTGCCGTCGGCCTCGATGGGGGTGTCGAGATTGACGACCTTCGTCGCGTCGGAGTCGACGCCCGGCGCGTCCGGGTCGGCCACGAAGTAGACGATGTCGTAGCGGGAGAAGTCGACCTGCCGGTCGGCCGCGGCGAC
This sequence comes from Streptomyces sp. NPDC090798, assembly GCF_044768965.1. Taxonomy (NCBI): domain Bacteria; kingdom Bacillati; phylum Actinomycetota; class Actinomycetes; order Kitasatosporales; family Streptomycetaceae; genus Streptomyces; species Streptomyces sp. NPDC090798. The sequence goes on along the minus strand of NZ_JBIVXA010000001.1, from coordinate 259,571 downwards.
CGCGTCCCGCAGATAGGCGCCGCGCCGCGCGGCGTTCCAGTCGCGCTTTATGGCGTACGAGGTGGAGGCGTGCGGCATCCGGACCCAGTCGCGCTGCGGATGCGGGCGCAGCGTGAACCTGCCGTACGAGGCGCGCTCGAAGAACTGGCTGGTGGCCGGGAAGTAGTCGGCGGCCAGTTCGGCGGGGGTGGTGCGGGGCCGGGAGTCCGGGAAGGACAGATAGACGAGCACCGCGTCGAGGGGCCGGGTGGGGCGCGGATAGTCGGCGTTCCAGGTGTCCAGGCCCTCCGAGTGGTGGGCCTCGGTCCGCTTCAGTGCGCAGGGGGAGAAGAGGGGTTCGGCGAGCGCGGGGCCCGTGATCAGGGAGGTCGCGGCCAGCGCCGTCATGGAGGTGAACACGGCCGCGGTACTGCGCCAGCGCGGCGCTCCCGGACGGGCGAAGGCCCGCGGCGCGCCCGGACGGGCGAAGGCCCGCGGCGCGCCCGGACGAGCGAGGACCCGCGGCACGCCGAGAACCGTCAGGACGTCAGGAACCCGCGAAACGTCACGGGTTCGACGCCGCCGAGCCTCTCGGGCGAGACCCCTCAGGGGGCGCTGACGCGGCACGTCGACCTCCGGATGCGGTTTTCGGGACACCGCACCCAGCCTGGGTCAGTTAGTGACAGTTCGCCCTATTTGCCTGCACCAGAAGAGTGAGGGACCCTGAGCAGCCGAAACCCCGAACGACACCCCGAACACTCACGGAACGTCACATGCGATCGCCAGGCGCAGGAACCGGTCCAGATGCAGGCAGAAACGATCTGTCAGAACCGGTGGTTGTTCCGGGACACTGGACTGTGGCTGGAAGGCTCCGGAACCAGCCTCTATGATCGGCACACTTTCCTGCACGGACACGGCTTGTTCGGCCGTCCAGCACCGGCCGACCACCCGAGAGACCCATACGAAGAACGAGTGCACTGCGGGAGCGAGCGGTGAGCGGAACGTCCGAAGGGCCGACGCCCACGGCAGATCTCATCCGGTCGGCCGTCACAGAGCGTCACATCGACACATCTCCGCGTACGTCTCCTCGTACGTACGCCGGGGTGCCTCCCAGCGCATCCGTCTCCGCCGTTTCACCCCCCGGTGCATCCCCCTGCGCCGGTGCCTCTCCCGGCACGTACGCCCCGGCGGAAACACCCCTCGGCACCCTCGACACGCCTGAGTCCCCCCTCGACACGCCCGAGTCCATCCCTGGCATTTCCGAGTCCGGCGCGTTCCGTGCCGCCTTCGGCGCCGCGCCCCTTCCGATGGCTGTGGTCGACCGCGAGGGTCTGGTCGTCACCGCCAACGAGTCGCTCGGCGCGCTGCTCGGCACCGGATCGGGCGCGCTCGTAGGGCGGATCGCGGCCGATCTGGTGGACCTGGCCTCCGACGCCCGCACCTGGCACGCGTACCGCGAGGTGCTGCGCGGCCGGCAGGCCCGGCTGCGCTGCACCCGCCGCCTCAAACACCCCGACGGGCACTCGCTCTGGGTCCAGGTGACGGTCGCGCCGCTGCCCGCGCAGGAGGAGGCGGTACTGCTGTCCATCGCCGACATCAGCGCCCGCCGTGAACTCCAGGCGCGGCTGCGGCACTTGCAGATGCACGACCCGGTGACCCGGCTGCCCAACCGCACCCTGTTCTTCGAGCGGCTCTCGTCCGCCCTGGAGGCGGAGGCGTACGAGGAGGGCGGCACCGGCCGGATCGGGCTCTGCTATCTGGACCTGGACGGGTTCAAGGCGGTCAACGACACGCTCGGCCACCGGGTCGGCGACCGGCTGCTCGCGGCCGTCGCCGAACGGCTGACGCGCTGCGCCGACGAGGCGGGTTACGCCCGGGGGGCCACTCCCCTGGTCGCCCGGCTGGGCGGCGACGAGTTCGCGCTGCTGGTCGAGGACTCGACGGGGACGGACCAGTTGGCCGACCTCGCCGAGTCCGTCCTGAAGTCACTGCAGGCGCCCTTCGACCTCTCCGGGCAGCGGTTGTCGGTCTCCGCGTCGATCGGGGTCGTCGAGCGGCGCGCCGCCGGGACGAGCGCGACCCATCTGATGCAGGCCGCCGACACCACGCTGTACTGGGCGAAGGCGGACGGCAAGGGCCGCTGGACGCTGTTCGACCCGGAGCGCAACGCCCACCGGATGACCCGTCAGGCGCTCTCCTCCACCCTCCGGGCGGCGATCGACCGGAACGAATTCGCCCTGGAGTACCAGCCGTTGGTGGGCATGGAGGACGGCGGGGTGCGCGGGGTCGAGGCGCTGGTCCGCTGGAACCATCCGCAGTTCGGCACGCTGACGCCGAATCGGTTCATCGGATTGGCCGAGGAAGACGGTTCGATCGTGCAGCTCGGCCGTTGGGTACTGGCCACGGCCTGCCGCCAGGCCCGCCGTTGGCAGCTGGACCACCCGGACGCGGCGCCGATCTTCGTCAGCGTCAACGTCGCCGTACGGCAGGTGTGGGACTCCGACCTGGTCGCGGACGTGGCGGAGATCCTCGCGGAGACGGGTCTCGCCCCGCATCTGCTCCAGCTGGAGCTGACGGAGTCGGCGGTGATGGGCTCGGCCGGGCGGCCCCTCCAGGCCCTTCAGGCCCTCAGCGACATGGGCGTCCGTATCGCCATCGACGACTTCGGCACCGGGTACTCCAACCTCGCCTACCTCAGCCGCCTGCCGGTCTCCGTCCTGAAGCTGGACGGTTCCTTCGTCCGCGGCTTCCAGTACGAGGGGCCCGACGGCGGTGCCGGCGGCGCCCACCCCAACCCCGCCGACGAGGTCATCGTCGAGGCCCTCATCCAACTCGCCCACCGGCTCGGCCTGACGGTCACCGCCGAGTGCGTGGAGACCGCCTCCCAGGCCACCCGGCTGCGCGGGATCGGCTGCGACACCGGGCAGGGCTGGCTGTACTCCCGCCCGGTGGCGCCGGATCGTATCTCCGCCCTCTTGACGGCGAGCTCCTGACGGCGAGCCTCTGACGGAGAGCTCGACGACGAACGGGCGCTACCGCGCCTTCGGCAGCCCGTACGCGTCCGCGATCAGTTCGTACGAGCGCAGGCGTACGTCGCCGCCGTGGGCGTTGCCCGTGAGCATCAGCTCGTCGGCGCCGGTGCGCTTCTGGAGGTCGTCGAGGCCGGCGCGGACCTCGTCCGCTGTGCCGTGGATGACGTTGGCGTTCCAGGAGTCGACGAACTCCCGCTCCATCGGGCTGAAGTCGTACGCCTCCGCTTCCTCGGGGGTCGGGACGAGACCCGGGCGGCCGGTACGCAGACGGACCATGTTCAAAGCCGCGGCCCTGACCTGGCGGCGGGCCTCCTTCTCGTCGTCCGTGGCGAGGGCGGAGACCCCGATCAGGGCGTAGGGAGCGTCTAGCACGGCGCTCGGCCGGAAGGACTCGCGGTAGAGGTCCAGCGCCGGGATCGTGTTCTGGGCCGAGAAGTGGTGCGCGAAGGCGAAGGGGAGGCCGAGGACACCGGCCAGGCGGGCGCTGAAACCGGAGGAGCCGAGGAGCCAGATCGGGGGGCGGTGCGGGGACTGTACGCCGCCCGGAGAGGTCGACTGGACGGGGCCCGGGACCGCGTGGATGCGGGCGTAGCGGTGGCCGGCCGGGAAGTCGTCGTCCAGGAAGCGGGTCAGCTCCGCGAGCTGCTCGGGGAAGTCGTCGGCGCCCTCGTTGAGGCGGTCGGTACGGCGGAGGGCGGCGGCGGTGGCGCCGTCCGTGCCGGGGGCTCGGCCCAGGCCCAGGTCCACTCGGCCCGGGGCCATCGCTTCCAGCGTGCCGAACTGCTCCGCGATCACCAGGGGGGCGTGGTTCGGGAGCATGACGCCGCCCGAGCCCAGGCGGATGCGGGTCGTGTGGGCGGCGAGGTGGGCGAGGATCACCGCGGGTGAGGAGGAGGCCACGCCCGGCATGGAGTGGTGTTCGGCGACCCAGTAGCGGTGGAAGCCGCGGGACTCTGCGAGGCGGGAGATGGCGACGCTGGTGTGTAGGGCGTCGGTCGCGGTGCGGCCGGCGCCGACGGTGACCAGGTCCAGTACGGAGAGGGGTACGGGCGCGGTGCCTTGTGCGGTGCCTCGGATCTCGTCCGTGTCGTCCACCGGGGTGCCTCCTGTTGCGTACGTGTTGCTGTCCTCCCGTGGCCAACAGGAGACAGTCCCCGTTTATTCCCGCCACCGCGCCCCGGCCCCCGGAAAGGGTCTCTCGCCCCCGCCGCCCCTACCCGTCCCATCCCCAGAGGCTCCGCCCCCTCACCCCCGCCAGGGGCGCCGCGCCCCCTGGACCCCCGCATCGCCCAAAGGGCTCGTCCTCAAACGCCGGACAGGCTGAAACGGTGCGGGCCGGGGTGGGTGGGGTGGTAAGAATCCGGCCACGTCCTCAAACGCCGATACAGGCCGTGTGGCTGGGGGCGGGCCTCGGCCCCCAACGCCGGGCACCGGGGCCTTTAGGGGCGCGGGGAACTGCGCGACCAGCCCCCACCGACCCGCGGTCGAAGAACTACGGACAGGCGGGGGTGTGGGGAACTGTGTGGCCAAGTCCCACCCCGTCGCGGACGAAGAGCACACCGCTCGCCCCGGGAGGCGTTACGCCTGGATGATGGGCTCCTTGGTGAAGAGGGTGCCGAGGGTAGGGGCGTTCACCTTGCGGTCGGCGAGGCGTAGAGCCTCCCAGACCGTGACCTGGTTGGCGGTGAGGACCGGCTTGGAGAGGTCCTTCTCCAGGGCCGACAGGTGCGCCGCCGTATGCAGGGCCGTGTCGGGGAGAAGGACGGCGTCCGCGTCGGGATGGTCGCCGGCCCGGGCGAGCTCGAGTACCTCCGCCTCGCCCCAGGTCCCGACCTCCGCCGCCGTGATGATCCCGGAGGCCCTGATCGACACGACCTCCACCCCCGCATCCCGAAGAAACGCGGCGAAGAGGTCCACCACGTCCTGCGGATACGTCGCCGCGATCGCGACCCTCCGGGCCCCGATCTCCCGGACGGCGTGCGCGAACGCGAAGGACGTGGAGGAGGCGGGCAGCCCGGCGGCCCGGGCCAGGGCCCGTACCTGCTCGTGGGCGCCCTCCCAGCCGTACACGAAGCTGCCGCTGGTGCACGCCCAGACCACGGCCTCCGCGCCGGACAGCCGCAGCTCCTCGACGCCCGCCGAGAGCCGGGCCGCCGAGCCCATCTCTCGCAACGCGTCGATCCGGTGGGCGTCCTCCCCGATGTCCGTGTGGACCAGCTGGAGGCGGACGTCGCTGCCCAGGAGCTGTTCGATGCGCGGGTAGTCGTCCTCGGCCGAGTGGCCCGGGTAGAGGAATCCGAGTGCGGTCATGCCCAACCTTCCTGTTCTTCCGGCAGTACAGGTCCCCCGCGGGCGGACTGATCGATCAGCCGCTGATAGGGGCCCACCGCCCGAGTACCCAGGTGACGCAGTGCCGCCCACATCGTCACCTGGTTGGCCGAGATCACCGGTATGCGCAGTTCCGCCTCCAGCTGGGGGATGACGTCGTACGTCGGCAGGTTGGTGCAGCTGATGAAGAGGGCGTCGGCCCCTTCGCCCCGCACCGCGCGGCGGGCCATGTCGACCACATCACGGTACGGAACCTTCCAGATGTGCCTGGTCAGGCCCATGAAGGCGCGCCCGGTGACATGGATGCCCGCCTCGGCGAGGTACTCCTCCAGGGACTGGGTCACCGAGACCGTGTAGGGGGTGACGAGAGCGATGCGGTGGGCGGCCATCTCGGTGAACGCCTCCAGCAACGCGCCGGAGGTGGTCAGCGACGCCACCTCGCCCGCCCGTGTCATCGCCTCGCACATCGCCCGCTCGCCCGCGACCCCGCCCACGAAACTGCCGGAGGTGCACGCGTACGCCACGACCTCGGGCGCGACCGCGTTCAGCGCGCGGACCGCGTCGCCGAGCGTCTCGTGCTCGGAGACCAGGCGGGCCAGGTCCAGGCTCACCTCGACCGGCACGAACGGGGTGCGGGTCAGATGCAGGGAGACGTCGTCGGGGACCCAGCGCCACAGCTCGCGGTCGAGGGCGAAGTCGAAGGGGGCGACGACGCCGATCCCGCGCTGTGGGCGGGGGCCGCCGAGAAAGGAGACGTCCATGGCAGCACCGGCCTCACGAAGGGAGACGAAGGGGCAACGGACCGTGTGTGCGTCCGTGTTGACGAAGGTAGGTTCGGGTGCGAGCGTGGTCAATCCGCGCATCTCAGACGGCGCGTCTCAGACGGCTCCGGCTGCCCCCGACCCACAGGTTCGTCCTCTCAGGAACTCTCAGGAACTCTCAGGAAAGCGGACTCGCATTGCGAAACGGTTTCCCTCGCCCGCCCCGCCCCGTTTCCGCGTCGGCCCCGGCACCCGGGTCCGGCGCCGGATCCCGCACCACCCTCCTCGTCCTGGACGCCGAGCCGCTCCCCCGCCTCGGCAGACTCACCGGCCGGGTGCGGATCGAGCACGCCGACGAGTCGACGCTGGCCGAGCGGCTGCCGCGCGCGGACGTACTGCTGGTCTGGGACTTCACCTCGCACTCGGTGCGCCGCGCCTGGCCGGGCGAGGGTCCCCGGCCGCGCTGGGTGCACACGGCGAGCGCGGGCGTCGACCACCTCATGTGCCCCGAACTCGCCACGTCCGACACGGTGGTGACCAACGCGCGTGGGATCTTCGACCGGCCGATCGCCGAGTACGTCGCCGCGCTGGTCCTCGCGATGGCCAAGGACCTGCCGAGGACGTGGGACCTTCAGCGGCAGCGGGAGTGGCGGCACCGGGAGTCGCAGCGGGTGGCGGGCACGCGCGCCTGTGTGGTCGGTTCCGGGCCGATCGGGCGGACGATCGTCAAGACGCTCAAGGCGCTCGAGGTGACGACGGCCCTGGTGGGGCGTACCGCGCGCACCGGGATCCACGGCCCCGAGGAACTCGACCGGCTGATGGCGCGCGCCGACTGGGTGGTGTCGGCGGCGCCGCTCACCGAGGCCACGTACGGCATGTTCGGAGCGCGGCGCTTCGGGATGATGCAGCCCTCGGCGCGCTTCATCAACGTCGGCCGGGGGCAGTTGGTCGTCGAGGACGCGCTCGCCGAGGCGCTGTCGAAGCGGTGGATCGCGGGCGCGGCCCTCGATGTCTTCCAGGACGAACCGCTCGGCCCGGACAGCCCGCTGTGGGGTGTCCCCGGGCTGATCGTGTCGCCGCACATGAGCGGGGACACGGTCGGCTGGCGGGACGAACTCGGGACGCAGTTCGTGGAGATGTACGAGCGCTGGGAGGCGGGCAGACCACTGCCGAACGTGGTCGACAAGAAGCGCGGATACGTACCGGGACACTGAGACTTCCTCTGGAGGGGCCGATGCCGGAACTCGTCGAGCTGACCGCGGTACAACTCCTCGACGGCTACCGCACGGGCGAGTTCAGCCCCGTGGACGCCACGCGGGCGGCGTTGCGCAGGGCCGTGGAGATCCAGCGGTCCGTGAACGCGTTCGTAGCTCTCGACGCGGACGCGGCCCTCGTGCGGGCGGCACAGTCCGCGGACCGCTGGCGACGGGGTGAGCCCGCCGGGCTGCTGGACGGGGTGCCGGTCTGCGTCAAGGACATCCTGCTGCTGCGCGGCGGACCGACCCTGCGCGGCTCCAAGACCATTGATCCACAGGGGAGTTGGGACGAGGACGCGCCGTCCGTCGCCCGGCTGCGCGAGCACGGGGCGGTGTTCCTCGGGAGGACGACGACACCCGAGTTCGGCTGGAAGGGCGTCACGGATTCACCGCTGTCGGGGGTCACCCGCAATCCCTACGAGGTCACGCGCACGGCGGGCGGCTCGAGCGGCGGCAGCGCGGCGGCCGTCGCGCTCGGGGCGGGGCCGCTGGCGCTGGGCACGGACGGGGGCGGCAGTGTGCGCATCCCGGCCGCGTTCTGCGGGATCTTCGGTCTGAAGCCGACGTACGGGAGGGTGCCGCTGTACCCCGCGAGCGCGTTCGGGACGCTCTCCCACGTGGGCCCGATGACACGGGACGCGGCCGACGCGGCGCTGATGATGGACGTGATCAGTGGGCCGGACGCCCGTGACTGGTCGGCGCTCGGGCCGGTGGACGGGTCGTTCGTCGAGGCGCTCGCGGGTGGGGTGCGCGGGCTGCGGGTCGCGTACTCGCCGTCCCTCGGCGGGCAGGTCGCGGTCCAGCCGGCCGTCGCGGCGGCGGTGCGCCGGGCGGTGGAGCGGCTCGCGGGGCTCGGCGCGTACGTCACCGAGGCCGACCCTGATCTCACCGACCCGGTGGAGGCCTTCCACGTCCTGTGGTTCGCCGGTGCGGCCCGGGTGACCCAGCGGCTCGGGCCACGGCAGCGGGAGTCGCTGGACCCGGGGCTGCGGGAGATCTGCGCGCAGGGCGCCCGGTTCAGCGCGCTGGACTACCTGGCCGCGGTGGACGTCCGGATGGAGCTCGGGCGGCGGATGGGCCACTTCCACGAGGCGTACGACGTGCTGGTGACGCCGACCCTGCCGCTGACGGCGTTCGCGGCGGGGGTGGAGGTGCCGCCGGGCTCCGGCCACCGCCGCTGGACGGGGTGGACCCCGTTCACATACCCCTTCAACATGACCCAGCAGCCCGCCGCGAGCGTCCCGGTCGGCACGGACGGCGACGGCCTCCCGGTCGGCCTGCAGATCGTCGCCGCCCGCCACCGCGACGACCTGGTCCTGCGCACGGCACACGCCCTCTACGAGACGGGTACCGCGGGGGTGGCTCCGCCGGCGGGGTTCCGGGGACGCCCCTGAACCCCACGCCCTGCCCGCTACGCCCTACGGAAGCTGAGCGTCTCGCCCTGGGCTCCCGAACGCCAGAGGTCGTTGCAGGCCTCGGCCATCGCGTCCAGGCCCTCGGTCACCTGGCCCCAGACGATGCCCGGGACCCAGCCCACGTCCCCGTTGAGCAGCAGGTTGTTGCGTTCGTAGAAGAGGGCGAGGTCGACGACCGTGGTGCCGGGGCGTACGTCGGCGTCGTAGCCGTAGGCCTTGGTGCCCAGCTCCGTGCCCGCGAAGGCGAAATAACAGAGGTCTCCGGGAATGGGGGTAACTGTCGGATTTTCCAGGGGTGGCTCCGATTTCGCGAAAGGCGGGAAAAGGGCGTAGATCTCATTGCGCGCGTACTTCGCGTGGTAGACGTCGCCGCCCAGGGGAAGCGCGTCCCACACCGCCGCGCAGGTGATCGGCGCCCGGTCGTCGAGCAGTTTCGCGGTGCAGTGGACTCCTCGCTTGACCAGCGAGACTTCGATGAATCGATCAGCCATGCATTCCATGGTCTCCGCGGAGTCAAGGGCGCCTCGACGTCACTCGACGTCGTACGGGGCCGAAATCGATCCGAATACTTCGCATGCTCTCGGGTAGCCGCGCGGCCATGGCTCCACCACTCAGGAATGACGGGAATGACCGGACCGACGCGGAGAAACGAAGTCCGAGTCGGCGGTCGCTGCTCGCGGGTGTCTCCGCGCTCGGTGCCGTCGGCACGCTGGGCGCCGCGGGCTGCACCCGGGTCGCCACCGCGTCCGACAACGGCGGTGATCTCCTCGACCGGCTCAAGGCGCAGGGCGTCGTACGGCTGGGCATAGCCGGTGAGATCCCGTTCGGCTACATCGACAAGAACGGTGAACTGACCGGCGAGGCACCCGAACTCGCCAAGGTGATCTTCAAGCGGCTGGGCGTCGACCGGGTGCAACCCGTGCCGACCGAGTTCGGCTCGCTCATTCCCGGGCTCAACTCACAGCAGTTCGACGTCGTGTCCGCGGGGATGTACATCAACCCGGAACGCTGTCAGCAGGTCGTCTTCGCCGACCCTGACTACCAGATGCTGGACGCCTTCATCGTGCGCAAGGGCAATCCGAAGGGCCTGCACGACTACAAGGACGTCGTGGCGAAGAAGGCCAAGTTCGCGACCGGCACCGGGTACGCCGAGATCCAGTACGCCGTCGAGGCCGGGTACAAGGAGAGCGACATCCTGATCGTGCCGGATCAGGTCGCCGGGCTGAACGCGGTCGAGGCGGGCCGTGTCGACGTCTTCGCCGGAACCGCGCTGACCACGCGCGAGGTGGCCAGGAAGTCCCGCAAGGCGGAGAGCACGAAGCCGTTCACGCCCCTGGTGAAGGGCAAGCCGCACGTCGACGGCGGCGGCTTCGCGTTCCGTTCCGCCGAGACGCGGCTGCGCGACGCCTTCAACGTGGAACTGAAGAAGCTGAAGGCCAGCGGGGAGTTGTTCCGCATTCTGCGGCCCTTCGGGTTCACCCGGGCCGAGATGACCGACATGACCGCGAAGGAGCTCTGCCGCGGATGACCTCGGGACTCTGGGAACTCGTACTCAAAGGTGTCTGGGTCACCGTCCAGTTGCTGTTCCTCAGCTCACTGGTGGCCGGGGCCGTCTCGTTCGCCGTCGGTGTCGCGCGCACCTCGCGACGGTGGATCGTCCGCTTCCTCGCGGGCCTCTACACCGAGGTGTTCCGCGGCACCTCCGCCCTGATCATGATCTTCTGGGTGTATTTCGTGCTGCCGCTCGCCTTCGGCTGGCAGCTCGTCCCGATGTGGGCGGGCACGCTGGCGTTGGGACTGACCTACGGGGCGTACGGCAGTGAGATCGTGCGCGGCGCCCTGAACGCGGTCGACCCCGCCCAGCGCGAGGGCGGCATCGCGCTCAGCTTCACGCCCTGGCAGCGGATGCGGCTGATCCTGCTGCCGCAGGCGCTGCCCGAGATGATCCCCTCCTTCTGCAACCTGCTGGTCGAGCTGCTCAAGGGCACGGCCCTGGTGTCGATCATGGGCATGGGCGATCTGACGTTCAGCGGCAACCTCGTGCGGCTCGCGCTCCAGGAGAGCGCGGAGATCTACGCGTACGTCCTGCTGATCTACTTCGCGATCGCCTTCGTGATCACCCGGCTGATGCGGGCACTGGAGAAACGGCTGAAGGCCGGGGTCGGCAAGGACCCCGGGACGGAGGCGACGGCGCGTGAACTCAAGCGCGCACGAACAACCGGCGTGGGAGCCGCGAGCGGAGGTGCCGCATGAACTGGGACTGGGGCGCGGTGCGCGACTTCATGCCGCACTTCTGGGACGGACTGCTGGTCACCCTGCGGGCGCTGGCCCTCGGCTCGGTGATCTCCTTCGCCCTGGGTCTGGTGTGGGCGCTGCTGATGCGCGCGCCGACCCGCTGGGTGCGCTGGCCGGTCGGGGTCGTCACGGAGTTCATCCGCAACACCCCGCTGCTGGTGCAGCTGTTCTTCCTCTTCTACGTGCTGCCCGAGTGGAACATCACGTTCTCCGCGCTGACCACCGGTGTCGTCGCGATCGGGCTGCACTACTCGACGTACACGATGCAGGTCTACCGGGCCGGTATCGAGGGCGTGCCGGCCGGCCAGTGGGAAGCGGCCACGGCGCTCAACCTGCCGCTGCGGCACACCTGGACCGCGGTGATCCTGCCGCAGGCGATCCGCCGGGTGGTGCCCGCGCTCGGCAACTACGTCATCTCGATGCTCAAGGACACCCCGATGCTGATGGCGATCACCGTGCTGGAGATGCTCGGTGAGGCGCGGCTGTACTCGCAGGAGCACTTCCAGTTCACCGAGCCGCTCACGGTCATCGGCGTGGCCTTCATCCTCATTTCCTATCCCGCTTCCCTCCTTCTGCGAGCCCTGGAGCGACGTCTTGTCCGCTGACACCCCCCTGATGAACGACCCCGACGCACACACCAATCCGCCGGTGGACGGCGGCGAGCTGATCCGCTTCGACAAGGTCACCAAGCGCTTCGGGGACAACACCGTTCTCGACGGCCTCGACTTCCGCGTCGACTCCGGCAAGCACGTCACGCTGATCGGCCCGTCCGGCTCCGGCAAGACGACGATCCTGCGGCTGCTGATGACCCTGGCCAAGCCCGATGAGGGCACGATCACGGTCGCCGGTGAGCGGCTCCACCCGGCCCCCGAGAAGCAGATCCGGGAGGTCCGCAAGAAGATCGGGATGGTCTTCCAGCAGTTCAACCTCTTCCCGAACATGAAGGTGCTCCGCAACATCACCGAGGCACCGGTCACCGTCCTCGGGCTGTCCAGGGACGAGGCCGAGGCGCGGGCCCGGGAGCTGCTGGAGATGGTGGGCCTCGCGGACAAGTGCGACGCCTACCCGAGTCAGTTGTCCGGCGGACAGCAGCAGCGGGTGGCGATCGCACGGGCGCTGGCGATGCGCCCGCAGGTGCTGCTGCTGGACGAGGTGACCTCCGCGCTCGACCCCGAGCTGGTCACGGGCGTCCTCGACGTCCTCCGTGACATCGCCCACACCACCGACATCACGATGCTCTGTGTGACCCACGAGATGAATTTCGCCCGCGACATCTCGGACCAGGTGCTGATGTTCGATTCCGGCCATGTCATCGAGTCCGGTTCGCCCGACCGGATCTTCACCGATCCGGAGCACGAAAGGACCCGGGAATTCCTCAGCGCGATCCTATGACTACAAAAAGTGAACGCGACAAGGTGCGAGGTCCGGACCGCGTGGCATGCCCGCTGAGCCATGACCTCGGCATATGCCAGAGTGTCGCACTCCTGTTGAGCGAACCGGAGCGCGCCGACTTTCTCGCCAACAGCCCCTCCCCACCGAGCGTTTGACAGTTATCGTGGAGGAGTTCAGCTGTCCGGATCGATGGCCCAAAAAGCGCAGGGGGAAACCGTGGCGCTGATGAACGAGCCGACCGCGCCGTACCACTCGGCCCAGGACGCCCTGCGCGTCCTGGAGACGGTGGCCCGGCACTCCAGCGGCGTCACCGACGTCGAGCTGGGCCGCCAGACGGGCCTCGGCACGGAGCGCCTGACCGCGCTGCTGCGGATGCTGCGCCGGGAGGGGTACGTCGAGCAGGTCATCGACGGCGCGTACGTCGCCGGCGCCGCCCTCGGCCGGCTGGGCTCCGCCCACGGTCGCGACCAGGCGCTGCGCGAGAAACTCCAGCAGACCATCGACCGGCTGCGCGACTCGGTCGGCGCCGCGATCTACATCAGCCGCTACATCGACGGCGAGGTGCACGTCACCCAGTGCGCCGAGGGCCCCGCGACCCCCGCGGTCAACGAATGGGTGGACTTCCGTTCCTCGGCCCACGCCAGCGCGGTCGGCAAGAGCCTTCTCGGCCAGCTCGACCTGAACGCCCGGCGCGACCACCTCTCCCGCCACAAGATGGCCCGCCTCACCTCGCGGACCATCACCAACGAGCGGCTGCTGCTGTCCCGGCTCGACGCCCAGCCGTCCACGGTGCCGGTGCTCGACCTCCAGGAGTACGCGATCGGCACGGTCTGCGCGGCCGTCCCCATCACCGCGGGCTCCTCGGTCGGCTGCCTCGCCCTCTCCCTCCCGGTCGAACACGCCCACCGCCTGCGCCGCGCCGCCGACACCCTCAACCGCGGCGCCACCCCCGTCCTGCTCTCCCTGGCCATCTAGGACCTGCTCTTTTGGATCAGGCCCTGGATGGTCGGAAGCACCCGTCCGGACCAGGTAGTATTTCTTTTGTCGCCGACCGCGGGAGCGGGAGGCGAGAGTCATGCGCCGCTAGCTCAGTTGGTTAGAGCAGCTGACTCTTAATCAGCGGGTCCGGGGTTCGAGTCCCTGGCGGCGCACATGAGAAGGCCCTTCACGGTTGTGGGGGGCCTTCAAGCATGTCCCAGCGCCTCGGCGAGGGCGCGGGCCGTCGGGGTCGTGTAAAGCAGCCGCATGGAAAGCGCGGGCAGCCCGCGTTCCCGCAGCGCGGTGCCGACACGGATCGCGTACAGCGAGTTCCCGCCGAGCTCGAAGAAGTTGTCGTCCGGGCCGACGGGAACACCGAGGATCTCCTCCCAGACTCCGGCGAGGGCCGTCACCAGGTCTCCGGTGGGCGCGGACACCGGTACGGGCCTCACGGGCGCCGTCGCCGTCAGACGGTCGCGGTCCAGCTTGCCGTTCGGGGTGAGCGGCAGCGCGGGGACGGCGGTGACGGTCGTCGGCAGCATGTGGTCGGGCAGCAGCCGGGCGGCCCGGCGGCGTACGCCGCCGGTGTCCCCGTCGGCCACGACATACGCGTCGATCCGCACCCCCGCCGCGTCCTCGAAGGCGTCCCCGCTCAGCACCACCGCCGCCGCCGTGACCACCGGGTCCTCCAGCAGCACCGCCCGGATCTCGTCCGGTTCGATCCGGTACCCGCGCACCTTCACCTGGCTGTCGATCCGCCCCAGGTGCTCCAGTGCACCGTCGGCGCGCAGCCGCCCCAGGTCACCGCTGCGGTACCACCGGCCGGGGCCGTACGGATCGTTCACGAACCGCTCGGCCGTCAGCTCGGGCCGCCCCAGGTATCCGAGGGCGAGCCCGGCCCCGCCCACCCAGATCTCCCCCGCCGCGCCCGTCGGCAGCGGGCGGCCCCGCTCGTCGCGCACCGACACCGACCAGCCGGGCAGCGGACGGCCCACCGACCGGGAGGCGGCCAGGGCCTCGCGCCGGGTGACGGTCGCCGCGGTGACGTGGACGGTGGTCTCCGTGATCCCGTACATGTTGACCAGGCGGCAGCGGTCCTCCGGGTGGCGGTCGAACCAGCCGAGCAGCGGCCGGGTGTCCAGCGCCTCCCCGCCCAGCACGACCAGCCGCACGGACAGCCGTTCCTTCGCACTCCGGTCCACCGCCCGCAACTGCCCGAAGGCCGACGGGGTCTGGCTGAGGACGGTCACCGACTCCCGTACGAGCAGCGCGTGGAAGTCCTCCGGCGAGCGCGCCACCCAGTGGTCCACGACCACCAGCCGGGCGCCGGTCAGCAGGGCGCCCCAGATCTCCCACACCGAGAAGTCGAAGGCGCCGGAGTGGAAGAACGTCCAGGTGTCGGCGGCGGTGAGGGCGAAGTCCTCGCGGGTGGCGGCGAGGAGGGCGAGGACATTGGCGTGAGGGACGACGACCCCCTTGGGGCGGCCGGTCGAACCGGAGGTGTGGATGACGTAGGCGGGATCCTGCGGGGTGCGGTTGCGCGGCCGGTCGGTCCGGGCGGCGCCCAGGTAGGGCGCGGTGTCCCGGACGACCAGCCGTACGCCCGCGTCGCGCGCCGTGCGGTCGAGGCGCTCCTCGGGGTGCGCCGGATCCAGCGGTACGTACGCCGCGCCCGCCTTCAGCACCGCGAGCATCGTCGCCACCAGGTCGGCGCCCCGCTCCAGCCGGATACCGACCCGGTCACCGGGGCGGACCCCGGCGGCGCGCAGTCCGGCGGCCAGCCGCTCGGCGCGCTCACGCAGTGCCCCGTAGGTCGTCGTGGTGCCGTCGTGGGTGAGGGCGGGGGCGTCGGGGTGACGGCCGGCGCGGGCGTCGAAGGCGGTGTCGATACGGGAGGGAACGGCGGACCGGAGTATGCCGGCGGGCGGCGGGAGCAGGCGCTCCGCCTCTTCGCGGGGGATCAGTTCGATCTCCGCGAGGGGGCGGTGGCCCAGCTGAGCGTGCACGTGGGTGAGGTGGCGGACGAAGGCCCGGGCGGAGGCTTCGTCGATGTGCCGGAGCTGGTGGTGCACCTCGACGGTGGTCCCGCGCGGGACGAGGGTGAGGGGGAAGGGGGCCGACTGGAACGGAAGTCGGTGACTGAAGGTGGGGTCCACCGGGCCCACCTCGTCGAGGACCGTGGCGTACGCGGGTAGTCCCTCCCCCGGGTCGCGGTGCTCGTAGCGGGCGAGGACCAGGGCCGCGGCAGGGGCCCCGGCCGGTACCGGGACGGTGACCACGCCCGACCGGTCACCGGCCCCCACCTCGCCCGTCGCCCAGTCGATACGGGGCCTGTGCGGGCCTTTCGGGGGCTCGTCGCAGCCGAGGGGAGCGGTCACTTCGGTGGCCGGGCGGTGGCCGAGCAGGACGTGGGCGATGTCCCGGAGCACGCCCGGGGTCAGCAGCGCGTGGTGCGCCACCAGCACCAGATGGGCGCCCCCGTCCTCGTACCGCAACAAGACCGCGCGGAACGCGGGGCCCCCCTCGGTGACGGGCCGGTGCAGTTCGGCCCGCAGCCGGTGTTCGGCGAACCGCGCGGGCACCTGGTCGTGCCACAACACCGGCCAGCGGTCCGGGAGTTCGGGCCACCAGCCGCGTACGGCCGCGTCGAGCAGGGGCCCGGGATCGACGGCGGCGGGAAGGCGCGCGGCGAGGGCGTGACACGTCACGTTCGGTCTCCAACCGTGGGGCTAACGGGCCGAGAAGCCGCCGTCGACCGTGAGGACGGTGCCGGTCACCTGGCGGGACTCGTCGGAGGCGAGCCAGAGGGCGGCGGTGGCGACGTCGTCCGGTTCGACGAGGGCGTTCATGGGCTGGGCCTGGACGAAGGTCTGCTCGTGCTCGGTGACCGGCACGTCCAGGGCGCGGGCGATCTCGGCGAGCATCCGGCCCTCCACACGGGGGTCGTCGCGGACCGAGCCGGGGCAGATGGCGTTGACGCGGACCCGGCGGGGCGCGTAGTCGAGGGCGACCGCCTTGGTCAGGCCGATCAGGCCGTGCTTGGCGGCGACGTACCCGGCGAAGTGGCGGTAGCCGACCAGCCCGGCCGTGGAGGCGATGTTGATGATCGAGCCGGCGCCCCGCGCGGTCATCAGGGCGCCCGCCGCGCGGATCGTGCGCCAGGCCCCGGAGAGGTCCACGTCCAGCATCAGCTGCCACTCGTGCTCCTCGATCTCGTGGGCGGCCCGGCCGGAGGGCGCGGCGATCCCGGCGTTGTTGACGAGGACGTCGAGCCCTCCGAAGCGGGCCGTCGTCTCCTTCACCGCCGTCTCCACCGCGGCCAGGTCCCGTACGTCGACCCGGGCCGTACGGACGGCGGCGCCCGTCTCCCGGCAGAGCTCCGCCGTGTGCGCCAACTGGCTCTCGGAGCCCAGCGGATAGGGCACACCAGGGAGGTCCGCCGCGATGTCCACGAGCATCAGGTCGGCGCCCTCCCGGGCGAACGCGACGGCGGTCGCCCGGCCGATGCCGCGGGCCGCGCCGGTGACGAGGGCGACCTTGCCCGAGAGCCTCGTACCGCCCGGGCTCACCGGCTCACCCGGCTCACCGGGCGCGTCCGGCGCGCAGTTCGGCCCCGATCAGGCGCAGGAGGGCGCCCGGGTTCTCCGTCAGGTACATGTGGCCGCCGTCCAGCTCCGCCGTGGTGAGCTTCCCGGTGGTGGCGCGGGACCACTCGGCGGCCTCGGCAGCGCTCACCAGCTCGTCGTCGCGGCCGCGCAGGGCGAGGACCGGGGCGGCGAGCGGGCGGTCGGCGGGCCGGTACGTCTCGTGCATCCGTACGTCGGCCCGCAGCAGCGGGAGCAGCAGCTCGCGCATCTCCGGGTGTTCCAGGGCCGGGTGCGCGTACCCCGCGAAGGTGCGCACGCGGGCCAGGAACTGCGCGTCGGGCAGACCGCTCGCACGGTCCGCGCGGCCGGTCCACGGGCCCGGCGCGCCGCTGACGACAAGGGCGTCGAGGCGGACGCCGGGCTCGGCCGCCAGCCGGTGCGCCAGCTCGAAGCCGAGCACCGCTCCGAGGCTGTGCCCGAACACCACCACCCGCGCGCCCTCCGGGAGCTGCCGGGTCACCTGGGCGTGCGCCTCGGCGGCGGCCCGCCCCGCGTCCGTGTGGGGCTCCTCCACGAACCGCTCCTCGCGGCCGGGAAGTTGCACCGGCAGGACGCGCAGGCCCGCCGGCGCCCGGTCCTGCCACGGCTTGAAGAAGGACGCGCCCGCCCCGGCGAAGGGCAGGCACACGAGGTGGGTCTCTTCCACTGCTGACATCGCTCCCGGGTCTCGGTTCCGGATACAACAGGGGCCGGGGCTCAGCCCGTGGTGACGAACTCGGTGAGGACCCGGGCCAGCAGACCGGGATCCTGCGCCCCGCACAGCTCCCGCGCGGAGTGCATCGACAGCCCCGGTACGCCCACGTCGACGGTGGCGACTCCCAGCCGGGCCGCGGTGATCGGGCCGATCGAGGTGCCGCACGGCATGGCGTTGTGGGAGACGAACGGCTGCCAGGGCACCTCGGCGCGCTCGCAGGCCGCGGCGAAGGCGGCGACTCCGGTGCCGTCGGTGGCGTACCGCTGGTTGACGTTGACCTTGACGACGGGGCCGCCGTTGGGGAGGGGGTGGTGGTCCGGGTCGTGGCGTTCGGCGTAGTTGGGGTGCACGGCGTGCGACATGTCGGCGGAGACGCAGAAGGCGCCGGCGAGGGCCCGGTTGAAGTCCTCGGCGCTGCCGCCGCGCGCGGCGACGGACCGGCCGAGCACCCGCTCCAGCAGGGGGCCCTGGGCGCCCGACTGGGAGCCGCTGCCGACCTCTTCGTGGTCGAAGGCGGCGAGCACGGGCACATGGGCGGGCGGCCGGGCGGCGGCGGCGGCGGCGACCAGCGCGGTGACGCCCGCGTGCACGGAGATCTGGTTGTCCAGGCGGGGCGAGACGAGGAACTCCTCGTCGGCGCCGAGGTAGCCGGGCGGCTGGATGTCGTGCAGCATCAGATCCCAGCCGAGGACCTCGGTGACGTCGGTGTCCGCCTCGGCGGCGACCCGGGCGAGCAGGGCGCCGGGCCGGGCGGGGCCGAGGCCCCACAGCGGGGTCATGTGCTGCTGCGGGTCGAGCACGACGCCTTCGTTGACGGAGCGGTCGAGGTGGATGGCGAGCTGGGGCACGCGCAGCAGCGGCCGGTCGACGCAGACGAGGCGGCTGGCTCCGTCGCGCAGCGTCAGCCGGCCCGAGATGCCGAGGTCGCGGTCGAGCCAGGTGTTGTGGGGGACGCCGCCGTAGATCTCCACGGCGATCTGCCGCCAGCCCGCGGAGCCGGTGTCGGGCTCGGGCTTGATCCGCAGGTTCGGGGAGTCGGTGTGGGCGCCGACGATCCGGAACGGTGTGCGGGCCGGGGCGCCCGCGGGGACGTACCAGGCGAGCAGTGCTCCGCCGCGGACGACGTACCGGCCGCCCTCGGCACCGGCCGTCCAGTCGTCGGTCTCGCGCAGCTCCTGGAAGCCCGCCTTCTCCAGGCGCTGGGCCGCGTTCGCGACCACGTGGTAGGGCGAGGGGCTGGAGCGGACGAAGGAGAGCAGGTCGTCGCTGTGACTGCGGTCATGTGTGGGGGACATGGGCGCTCACGCCTTTCGGAGGGGCTGGAGAGGGTTGAGGAGTGAAGCGACGGGCGCGTCCGGCCGAGTGCACAGTTCGGCGAGGACGGCCTGCCAGTCGTCGAGCAGCTCCTGAGCCGTGGCGGGGTCCCACAGATCGGCGGAGTACTCCAGGAAGGTGCGGTAGCCGCCTGCCGGATCGCGGCGCGGGGCGAGACCGAAGGAGAGGTCACCGCGGGACACGGGCGGGGCGAGGTCGTCGACCTCGACGTCGAGTCCGGGGATCTCGATGTCCGTGTCCAGGGAGTTCTGGAAGGCGATGGTCAGCGGGAAGCGCTCGGGCACCGCGCGGGCGCCGCTCTCGCGCAGGGCGCGCACGATCCGCGCGGTCGGCAGGACGTGGGCCGTCGCCTCCAGGGCGCCGGCGCCGGTGCGCTCCACGAGGGCGCCGCGCGTCTCGTCCGGGTCGGGCGTCACCCGCACGACCACGCCGGTCGACGTCAGCGCGACCATCGACTCGAACGCGCTGCGCTCACGGTGGGCGTACGGCGTGCCCATCGCGATGTCCCGTACCCCGGACCGGCGGGCGACCAGTACGCCGAGGGACGTGGCCGCGACCCCGAAGGGCGTGGTGTGCCGGGCGGCCGCCAACTCCTCGACGGCTCTGCGCAGTTCCCCGGACATGGTGCCGCGCAGGGTGTCGCCGTGTCCGCTCGGCACGGCGGGCCGGGGCCGGTCGCCGGGGATCTCGACCGCGGCCGGGATCCCCTCCAGATACCGGGTCCAGTACGCCGTCCTGCGGGCCTCCTCGGCGGGGTCGGCGTGCTCGCGCTGCCAGCGGGCGTAGTCCGTGCACTGCGCCGCCGGTTCGGGCAGACCGTGCGGGCGGCCCGCGGCGGCGGCCGTGTAGAGCGCGGCGAGCTCGGCCAGGAGGAGGGAGAGGGACCAGCCGTCGACGCAGATGTGGTGCACGACGAACATCAGCGTCCACCGGTCGGGCGCGACGCGCAGCAGCCGCAGGACGGGCAGTACGGGCAGTGCGGGGCCGGTCACCGTGATGGGTGTCGCGGCGGCTTCCCGGCACAACTCCTCCGCGCGCGCGAGCCGTTCGGACTCCGCGGCGATGCCGGTGAGGTCCTCGACGGGAAGCGCCGGGGGCGGCACGTCGAGAACCTCCTGCCGCCAGCCGGTCCCGTCGTCCGTTCCGTGCGACGGGACCGGCTGCCCGTCTCCGGGTACGAAGCGGCACCGCAGTCCGTGGTGGCGGTCGAGCAGCCCGGCCACCGCCGTGCGCAGGGCGGCCACGTCCAGGGGGCCGGTGAAACGGATCCGGGTGGGGATGTTCCACACCTCGGGGCGGGGCATGCTCAGGACGCCCGCGATCATGCGGGCCTGCTGGTCGCTGACGGGCGCCGTGTCCACCACGGTCACGCCCCGGGGTGGCGCGAGCCGGGCGGTCATCGCCCCCAGCGTGGCGTCGGCGAAGAAGTCCGCCAAGGGGTATTCCACGCCGAAGCTGTCCCGGACCCGGTTCACCAGCCTGATCGCGCCGATCGAATTCCCCCCGAGCTCGAAGAAGTTGGCGTCCGGGGTGAGAGCGCCGGCGGAGCCGAGGGTGTGCTGCCAGAGGGTACGCAGACGGTGGGCGCCGTCGGGGGTGCCCGGGGTGAGGGAACCCGGTGTCAGGTCGCCGACCGTCTCCGCGGCGCCCGCCGTCATGGTGGTCAGAACGTCCTCCAGACGGTCCAGGCACCCCCGCGCCGTCGCCTCGTCGAACAGGTCGGCGTCGTAGCGCAGGCGCAGGCCGAGGTCCCCGTCGGGGAGCCGGGTGGCCATCAGGGCGAGTTCGAGGGGCGCGGACTCGGTGCCGCCGTCGAGGGGGTCGGCGCGCAGGCCCGGCAGGGCGAGGGTGGTCAGGGGCGCGGTGTCGAGGTCGGCGGAGACGGTGACGAGGGGGCGCGGGTTGCCCGGGTCGGGGTGGCGGGACGCCGACAGGGCGTCCAGGTCGACGTGTTGGTGGGCGTCGGCGGCGAAGAGCGTGTCCCGGGTGGCGCGTACGGCGTCGGTGAGTGTCGTGCCGTCGGTCAGGGCTGCGCGCAACGGCAGCAGGGACATGTGGAAGCCGACGGTGTCCCGCGTCTCGGGGGTGCGGCGGCCGAAGGTGGACCCGATGACGAAGTCGTCCTGTCCCGCGTACTGGCGCAGCACGATCCGCCAGGCGGTGAGCAGCGTCGCGAACAGGGTGACCCCCTGCCGTCCGCTCCACTCCCGCAGCCGCCCCGCCCGCTCCGGCCCGAGCCGCAGCCCCACGGCCCCGCCGCGTCCGGCGACGGTGCGGGTGCGCGGCCGGTCCGTGGGCAGCGCGGGCGCGCCCGGCCCGTCCCCGAGGTGGGCGCGCCACCAGTCCAGGTCGTCCGCTCCCCCGGTCACCTCGGCCGTGTCGAGCGTGCTGCCGGCGGGCCGCTCGAACCGGGGCGGGCGCCCCTCCACCGCCGCCCGGTAGAACTCCGCGAGGTCGGCGGCGACCAGCCCGGCGGAGTGGCCGTCGGTGACGAGGTGGTGCATGCCGAGGATCAGCGCGTGGTCGTCGTCGGCGAGCCGCAGCAGCCGGGGTGTGAACAGCGGCCCCGACGCGAGGTCGTAGGCGCGGGAGCTCTCCTCCCGCAGGACGGCCCGGATCACCTCGTCGGCGTCCCGGCTCCGGAGGTCGTCGACGGTCAGTGCCGGACGTGCCGGGTCCCGGTCCTCCCGTACGACCTGGAAGACCCCGTCTCCCCCGGCGACGAACACGGTCCGCAGACCGTCGTGGCGGCGGACGAGGCCGTCCACGGCGGTCCGCAGCGCCTCGACGTCCAGCGGGCCCCGCAGCCGTACGCCCTGGATCTCGTTGTACGCGGCCGGGTTGGCGATCAGCGTGGCGGCGAGCCAGAGGCGGCGCTGGGCGGGGGTCGCGGGAGCCCGCCGTTCGCGTACCTCCGTCGGGGGCTCGTGGTAGCGGCGGCGCAGGACGTCCAGCTGCTCCAGGGCCGCCCTCATCGTGTCCGGCGGAAGCCCGAAGTCGACCAGGGCGGCGATCTCGTCGACGCCCGCGGCGCGCAGCGCGTCGACGGTGGCCGCGCAGCTGTCCGGGGAGCCGATCAGGGCCCGTTGGTCGCAGTAGCGGTCGTAGGCGCGGTCGAAGAGATAGGCGAGGTCGGCCTCGCTCGCGTCGGCCACGTCCTCGGGGCGGCCGCCGAGGGCGCTCGCGGCGGAACGCATCTGGAGGGAAGAGCGCAGATAGCGGCTCATCGGCTCGCGCGCGGCGGCCCGGGCGGCGCAGTGGTCCTCGGCGAGGTGGGTGTGGAGCAGGACGGTGACGCGGCCCGCGTCGGGGTCGAGGCCGCTCTCGGCGCGCAGTCGGCGGTAGTGGCTGATGTTCGCCGCGAGCTGCTCGACCGTCTGGTTCATGAGGTTGGTGACGATCCCGAGGTCGCGGCGGGCCGCCTCCTCGTACGAGGCACGCCGCCCGGACGTCGCCAGGTACATCGGCGGCAGCTCCTGCACGGGCCGCGGGTGCAGGCGTACGTCGATGGGGTGCCCTTCGCCGGTACGGCGCGCGACGCTCTCGCCGCGCCACAACCGCCGTACGTCCTCCAGGTGTCGGAAGGCGATCTCGGTGCGGTCGGTGAAGCGGTCGGGGTGGAGGGCGAAGTCGCTCGCGTGCCAGCCGCTCGCGCAGCCGATGCCGACCCGGCCGCCGGAGAGGTTGTCGGCCACCGCCCACTCCTCGGCGATCCGCACGGGGTCGTGCAGCGGGAGGACCACCGAGCCCGCGTGCAGGCGGATGCGGCGGGTCTCCCGGGCGAGCGCGGCGGCCAGGACGGACGGGTTGGGGAAGAGGCCGCCGAAGGAGTGGAAGTGGCGTTCGGGGAGCCAGAGCGTGCTGAAGTCGTGGGTGTCGGCGAAGCGTGCGGTCTCTATCAGCCGTTCGTAGGCCTGCGCGCTGTCCTCGCCGTCGGGGTGGTCGCCGAAGAAGTAGACGCCGAAGTCGGGGGCGGGCCGCTCGGCGGCGTTGCCGTGGCGGTGACTTCGGCTGTGGCGGGCCGTCGTCGGGAAGTAGCCGCCCGCGCGCAGCTCGCGCAGCGAGTCCTTCACCGCGTCCGTGATCCGTTCGACGTCGGTGTCGGTGTGCGCGGTGGAGAGGTAGAAGGAACGCCACTCCCAGACGTAGATCCCGCGCAGGAGCAGGTGGTGGTAGAGCAGCTCCATGTCGGCGCGGTGGGTGAAGCGGAACATGGATCCGAAGTGGGCTGTCTCCAGGGGGAATTCCTCGGCGCGGAAGAAGTCGTCGAGGTGGGCGGTGAGCGCGTCGGTGCGGGCGTTCAGGGCCTGCTGGAGCCCCGGGCCCCGCTCCTTGAGATGGGTGAGGACCGCGCGGGCGGCGGCCATCGACAGGGGGTGCTGGATGTACGTACCGCCGAAGAAGGCCGTGTCGCGCGTCGGGCGGCTGTCGTCCCCGTACCGCCAGAAGCCGCCGTCGATGCCGTCCATGAGGTCGGCGCGGCCCGCGATCGCGCCGATGGGGTGACCGCTGCCGAGGGCCTTGCCGTAGGTGGCGAGGTCGGGGACGACGCCGTAGTGGTGCTGGGCGCCGCGGGGATGGGGGCGCAGGCCGGTGAGCATCTCGTCGAAGAGGAGGACGATTGCGCGCCGGGCGGTCAGCTCCCGCAGCGTGCGCAGGAAGGCGACGGGGCGCAGGGCGGGGTTGCGGCACTGGACCGGTTCGACGAGGACCGCGGCGATCGTGTCGCCGAGTTCGTCGATGACGTCCAGGCTCTCCTGGCTGCCGTATTCGAGGACGAGGAGTTCGGACACCGCGCTCGCGGGGATGCCGCGCGAGACGGGGACGGCGTGGCGGCCGTCGGGGCCCGGGCGGCCGAGGACCGAGTCGATGTGGCCGTGGTAGGAGCCGCGGAACATGACCACGCGGTCGCGTCCGGTGGCCGCGCGGGCGAGCCGCAGGGCGGCGGAGTTGGCCTCGGTGCCGGAGTTCGCGAACGCCACCCGCTGCATGCCGGTGAGCTCCGCGAGCAGTTCGGCGGCCACGCCCGTGTCCTCGGAGCGCGGTCCGAGGCGCAGTCCGTCGGCGAGGTGCCGGCGGACGGCCTCCGTCACCGGCGCGGGCTCGTGGCCGAGCAGCAGCGCGCCGAAGCCCATGGTGATGTCGGTGTAGTCGTTGCCGTCGACGTCCGTCAGCCGGGCGCCGTGCGCCGAGCGGGCCGCGATCGGGTACTGCATCTCCTTCGTCGCCCGCCGGAAGCCGACCACGGCCCGGCTGTCCGCCAGCACCGTCCGGTGCCGCTGCGCCAGCTCCTTCGACGCCCGGGTCCGCTCGGTGAAGCGGCGGACCAGGTCGTCGGCGTGGGCCCGCTGGGCCTCGCTCGCACCGGTGCCGAACATGCCGGAGTCAGGGGGGAGGGTGACGTGGGGGCCGTGGTGGACGGGTTGCCCGGCGGGCGGCTCGGCGGGCGGCTCGGCGGGCGGCTCGGCGGGCGGCTCGGTGTGGTGACGGGCCGCCGCCAGGAGTTCGTCGAGCCGTCCGGAGACGGCGACGGTTCGGGCGACAGCCTCGGCGCTCGCCCGCGACTCGGGGCTGATCTGGGCCGTGGTCATCCCCCGACCGCCTTGCGGCCCTCGGAGAGCAGGGCCACGGCTTCGGAGAGCTGACCGAGCATTCTGGTCTGGGCCTCGGCGAGCTGGCGTATCTGGCGGGCGAGTTCCTCGACCTCGGCACGGGTGGCGTGGACGGGCTCCTCGTCGGGGGTGACGTGCACGGGCTCGTCGTCGGGGGTGACATACGCGGGCTCGTCGCCCGGGGTGACGCGGACCGGCTCGTCGTCCGGGGTGACGCCCGCGGAGGCCGCTCCCCGCCCCGTCCGCTGCGCGATCAACCGGGCCGCGAGCCGTGGGGTTCCCGCCTCCTCCAGGATCTCCCGCATTCCGATCTCCACCTCGAACTCGGCCTCCAACTGCCGCACCATACCGATGAGTTGGAGCGAGTCCGCGCCGAGCCCGACGAACGTCCGCTCCGCCGTGATCTCCTCCGGCGCGTATCCGAGATGACGGGCGCTGAGCGCCAGCACCCTTTCCAGTACGGCCTGTTCGGTCATGCCCTGCTCCGTCCTGCGGTCGTCGGCCAAGGGGGTGGGCGGCGGTCCTGTCCAGTACGACCGGTGCTGGAAGGGATACGGCGGCAGCGGGATCCGGCGGGCGTCGCAGCCGTCGAGCAGGGCCGCCCAGTCGAGCCGGTGGCCCGCGCAGTGCAGCCGGGCGACGGCCGCCCAGAGGGTGCCGAGGCCACGGTCGCCGCGGCGCTGGGTGGGGACGGCGGGGGTATCCGGCCGAGCGCGCCGGACGAGCCCGGTGAGGGGCGCGTCGGGACCGATCTCCAGATGGACCGGCCGCCCCGGTGTCCGCTCCAGCGTGCGCAGTACGGCGGCGAAGTCCACCGGCCGCCGGGTCCCCCGTACGAGGTGGTCGGCGTCCGGCAGCCAGCCCACCGGGCGGCGGACCCCGTCCGGGCCGCTCACGAACTCGGTCCTGGTGGGCCGCAGTCGTACCTTTCCGCAGGCGTCCCGGAAGTCCGCCAGGACCGGGTCGAGCAGGGCGGTGTGGAACGCGCGGTCCACCGGCAGGGGCTCCGCGGGCGTGCCGCGTTCCGCGAGCCGGGCGCGGGCGGCGGCCACCGCCTCGGGCGGTCCGCCCACGACGTACTGCCCGGGCCCGTTGACCGCGGCGAGTTCGAGCCCGTCGACCTCGGTGACCAGTCCCCGTACGACGTCCTCGGCGGCGAACACCGCGAGCATGCCCCCGGCCGGGGTACCGTCGCGCATCAGCCGCCCCCGCTCGCAGACCAGCCGCAGCCCGTCCTCCAGCGTCAGGGCTCCGGCCACACACAGGGCCGCGTACTCCCCGGCGCTGTGCCCGGCCACCGCGACCGGTTCGACGCCTAAGCGCCGCCACAGCCGCGCCTGCGCGACCTGCAGGGCGAAGAGCGCGGGCTGCGCGAAGGCGGTGTCCCAGACCCGCGCTCCCTCCGGGGGACCACCGTCGGCGCCGCCCAGCAACCGGTCGAGGAACCCCTCCTCGCCCGTCTCGTCCCGGTGGATCCCCGCGCACTCCTCCAACGTGCGGGCCACCACCGGGAACCGCTCGGCGAGCGCAGCGCCCATCCCGTCGTATCCGCTGCCCTGGCCGGTGAAGAGGAACACCGGTCCACCGCCCGCCTCCGCCCCGGCGACGCCGAGCGCGTACGCCCCCGCCTCACCCCGCACGAAGGCGTCCAGCGCCGCCGCCGTGCCGCCTGCCTCCGCGGTGACCACCAGTCGGTGTTCCAGGTGCCGTCGTCCGAGCGCGGTGGTCAGGAGCAGGTCGGCGGGGTCGGTCCCGGGGTGTTCGGTGAGGTGGTCGCGGAAGGCCCGTGCGGAGGCGAGGAGCGCCTCGGGGGTGTGGCCGGACAGCGGCAGCAGTGCGGGGGCCCGCCCGCGGTCCGGCGGGCGGGGGGCCGGGGCCGGCGCCTCCTCCAGGATCACGTGGGCGTTCGTCCCGCCCATCCCGATGGAGTGCACCCCGGCCCGGCGCGGGCGGCCCTCCTCGGCGGGCCAGGGCAGCGCGCGGGTGGGCAGGACGAAGGGGCTCCCGGTCACGTCCAGGGCCGGGTTGGGGCGGGTGTGGTTCACCAGCGGCGGTATCTCCCCGTGCCGCAGCACCAGCACCGCCTTGATCAGCCCCGCGAGACCGGCCGCGCTGTCCAGGTGGCCGATCGCCGACTTCGTGGAGCCCAGCGCGCAGAAGCCGGTGCGGTCGGTGTGCAGCCGGAACGCCTCGGTGAGGGCGGCGAACTCGATCGGGTCGCCCTTGAGCGTGCCGGTGCCGTGCGCCTCCAGGTAGCCGATGGAGTCGGCGGGCACCCCGGCCGCGCGCAGGGCGCCGAGCACGGCGTCGCGCTGGCCGGCGGAGCCCGGCGCGGCGAACCCGGCCCGGTCGGCGCCGTCGTTGGTGACGGCGGACCCGGCGATCACGGCGTACACGGTGTCGCCGTCGGCGAGCGCCCTCTCCAGCGGTTTGAGGACGACGGCGGCGACGCCGTTGCCGCCGACGGTGCCGTCCGCGTCGGCGTCGAAGGCGCGCACGGTCCCGGAGCGCGAGATCGTCGAGCCGCGTACATGCCGGTGCCCGGTGACCTGGGGCACGTGCAGGGCGGCCGAGGCGACGACCATGAGGTCCGCGTCGCCGAGGTGCAGGGCCTGGCAGGCGAGATGGACGGACACCAGGGACGACGAGCAGGCCGTGGCCACGTTCAGGGCCGGGCCCGTCAGTCCGAGCCGGTGAGCCGTCCGAGGGGCCGCGAAATCGGGGTAGTTGCCGACCTGCGCCTGCTTCTGCCGCTGCCAGTCCCCCGAATCCGCCTCCTCCCGCAGGTTGTTGGCGAGGTAGCTGTGCAGCGAGTACAGCCGGTAGCCGGTGCTCCCGCACACCCCGATCCGCACCCCGGCGCGCGGCTGCGCGTACCCCGCGTCCTCCAGGGCGTGGTGGGCGCACTCCAGGAAGAGCCGCTGCTGCGGATCGGTGACCGTGGCCTCGCGGGCGCTCATCCCGAAGAAGGCCGCGTCGAAGCCGTCGATGCCGGGCAGCGGGGCGCTCGCGGCCACGAAGTCGGGTGCGCCGTACTCCTCGGGGGCGAACCCGGCCGCCGCCAGCTCGGCGTCGGTGAACCGCCGTACGTGCGTCACGCCCGCCCGGATGTCCCGCCAGTACCCGTCGGGGGTGTCAGCCCCCGGAAACCTCAGCGCCATCCCGACGACTGCCGTACGCACCGCTCGTCCCCTCCTTGCCGGTGCCGTGGACCGCGTACAACCGGAGCAGGTAGATCCCCGCGACGACGATGGCGAGGCCGTGCGACCAGGCCACGACGGTGAACGCGGAGAACGATTCGAGGGCCGCCGACACCCCGATCATGCCGATCCCGAAGCCGAGGTTCTCGACCGTCGCCGTGAGCCCGAAGGCGTGGCCGCGCAGGGTCTCCGGCAGGGTCTGCAGATGCGAGGTGTACGACACCTCGGTGAGGCCGTCCGCGGCGCCCGCGACGAGGGCGATCAGCACGGTCGCCGCCATCGGGAACCCGGCGAAGCCGAGGATGAACGCGCAGGACATGACGATGGTGCCGAGTCCGAAGCCGAGCGCGCCGACGGCCCGTCCGGAGCGTTTGGCCCAGCGTTGGATGACCTGTTGCGCCAGGACGTTGCCCAGCGCCCAGAACAGCCAGAAGCGGCTGACGAACGCGGCCGGGTCGTCCGGGTGGAGCGTGCTGGAGTAGACGGGCAGGGCCGCGTTGTGCGAGGAGGAGCCGAGGGCGTCGACGGTGCGCAGACACATCATGAGGCCGAGCGCGGGCACGGTGGCCAGTGCCGTCATCGCGGCCCACACGCCGCTTTTCTCGCGGGGTTCGTCGGGCGCCCGCGGGGGCTCGGGGGCGCGCTGGATGCCGGGCAGCCACGCGACCGCCGCCGCGCACACCAGGAAGCTCGCCGCGTCCACCAGGAAGGCGGCGGTGAAGCCGAGCCAGGGCACCACCACACCGGACGAGGCGAACCCGGCGACCATCGCCAGCGAACGTCCGCCCACCATCAGTGAGTTGGCCCAGGCGCGCCGGTCCGCGCCGACCAGGTCGGGGATGGAGCTGCGCAGCGCGACCATGAACACGGTGCTGCACGCCCCGACAGCCGCGGACACCGTGAACAGCACGCCGGTCCGCAGTCCCCCGTCCGGCGTCACTACCAGCAGGAACATGACAACGGCTTGGGCGATATTGGCCCACAGCATGACCGGCTTGACCCCGAACCGGGCCTGCACACGCCCCGCGACCGTCCCCGCCAGGAACCCCGCGCCCAGCCGCACCGCCATGAACAGTCCGACGGCGAGCGCGCTGTCGGTGCTGGCGTAGACGAACAGGTTGAGCGCCACCATGTTGAGGAAGGTGCCGTACGAGGAGACGGAGTAGCCGGCGACCAGGACGCGGTAGCGCCCCTCGGCCGTCACCGGTGCCGCGCCACGAGCCGCCCCCGGACCGCCGACCGCCCCCGTCCGCCGCGTGGCGGTGCGGCATCGGCGATGTTCACGACCCGGATCAGGTGACGCATGTTCCCTCATTCCTCGGCGCGGACGGCACAGGTGTCCGGGGGCATCCTCCCCCTGTGGGGCGGAGGGGATTCCTCTGCCCCGGGACTCCCTGAGACGGGACGTCCGCCGGGCCGCCGAAAGTTCCGGCCGGCGGGCACCCCCGCGCGGGAGGCGCGCCCGGAACCTACCCGGTCGGCAGCAACTTCTCGCGTCCGCGCGCCCGGTACTCGGCCAGCAGCCCCTCGACGTCCGGCTCGCGCAGTCTGCGGTACACGGACTCCCCCGGTGGCCGCCACCACACCGGGTCGGCGCAGCGGAAGCCCTCGCGGCGCAGCCCCACCCGGTGGATCTTGTTGGTGGCGGTGACCGGCATCCGCGTCACGATCCGGACGAAGCGGGGTGCCATCTTGGTCCCCAGGTCGGGCTGGGCGAGGAGGAATTCCGCGAAGGCCGACGGGTCGAAGCCGGCCCCCTCGCGCGGCGCGATCGTCGCCATCACCTGGTCCCCGGCCACCGGGTCGGGGACCGCGTACACCGCCACGGCGGCGGTGCCCTCGTGACGGGCGAGGATGTTCTCGATCATCGCGGCGGCGAGGTTCTCGCTGTCGACGCGCAGCCGGTCGTCCGCCCGCCCGGCGAAGTAGAGGAAGCCGTCGGTGTCGCGGTAGAAGAGGTCTCCGGTCCAGTACCACCCGTCGCGGCGGCGGTCGGCGTCCGCCGCGGGGTTGCGCCAGTACCCCTCGAAGGGGTTGGGCCCGCGGTTCACCAACTCCCCTATCGCCTCGTCCCCGTTGAGGAGCCGCCCGTCCTCGGCGAAGACGGCGGGCGGGCACTCGGCCCGGGTCCCCGGGTCGACCACCGCGAGGTCGTCGCGCGGTGCCGCCCGCCCGATCGCGCCCGCCGGGGCGCCGGGCGTCCGCTGGATGGCGGCGCCGCCCTCGGACGAGCCGTACCCCTCCACCAGCCGCACCCCGAAGCGTTCCTCGAAGGCGGCCGCGTCCACGGCCCCGGCCTCCGTCCCGAAGCCCATCCGCAGCGGGTTGTCGCGGTCGTCGCCGCGGGCGGGCGTGGCCAGCAGGTACTGCACCGCGCGGCCCACATAGGTGAAGTACGTCGCCCCGCAGGCCCGGACGTCCGCGAGGAACCCCGACGCCGAGAAGCGCCGCCGCAACGCGATCCCCGCGCCCGCCGCCAGCGCGGGCGCCCAGTCGGCGATCACCGCGTTGCCGTGGAACATCGGCATGCAGATGTAGTGCGTGTCGTCCGGGCGCACCCCGAACTGCTCGACGAGCGAGCGCCCGGCGGCGGCCAGCCGGCCCTGGGTGCAGATCGCGGCCTTGGGGGCGCCGGTCGAGCCGGAGGTGAAGTAGAGGAGGAGACGGGCGTGGGGCGACACGGAGGGCGCCGCGTCCGGCTTCGCGCCCTCGTACGGCGCGAGGAGTTCCCCGTACGCCTCGGTGTCGGTGACCAGGACGCGTACGCCGGGCAGTTCGAGGCCGTCGAGGAGGGGCAGGTGGGTCCGCTCGGTGACCAGGACACGGCACTCGGTGTGCAGGATGTCGCGGGCCAGTTCGGGGCCGCGCCGGGTCGGGTTGATCCCGGCGACGGCGGCACCGGAGAGGGCCGCCGCGCTCAACCAGAGTGGATATTCGGGGGTGTTGTCGAGCAGCACCCCGACGTGCGGTGTGGTGCCGGTCGGCAGCAGGTCGGCGAGGAGCGCCGCCCGCGCCGCCGCGCCCGCCGCCACCCGGTGATGGCTCAGTACCCGCCCCTCGAACCACAGCCCGGGCCGGTGGTCGCCCCACCGTTCCTGTACGAGTTCCGCGACGGTACGCCTCATGGACCCCATGGGGGCGCACAATAATTGACGGTCCGTCAGAAAGGGAGGCCTGTGCCTTCGAAGTCGTCTCCGCCGGACGAGTCGTCCATCGAGAAGAACCCGTGGACACCCACCATGAAGCCGACACAGAAGAGGATGACCACCGTGCAGAAGATCAAGATGCCCACGGTTCCCGCAGCCAGCTTGCCCCGGCTCGGCGTGTGAGCCGTGGCCTTCTCCGGGCGCTCGGCGATGTAGTGGACGGTGACGATGTCGCCCTCGATGATCGTCGCCGGGCCGTTCTTCTCCTCGAAGCGGACCGTGCGGCCGTCGCGCGTCGTGAACTCGTACACGTGGTGCAGGGTGGTACTCACGGAGGTGTCACCTCCGCCACCGCTGGTCGTCGTGAAGGACCGCAAACAGCGCGCCTCGGCGGTCAGCCCGCTGCTCCAAGCCCGGTTCATCTCCATCGAGCGGCGGATCACGGCGACCGCCATGAAGAGGGTCACAGCCATGATCAGCCCTGGCACGGCATAGAAGAACACGTCCATGACATTCCCCCGTTGTCCGGTACAGCTCCACGCACGCCGTCATGGTCATGTCGACGTGCGTGGAACCTACCCGTGGGGGGTGCGCGAGCTCCTCAAGAGAGGCTCAGAACATTTCCGGTCGGGACGCGCTCAGAACGTGACATCCGCGCACGAGTAGAACGCGTTCGCGGTGTCGGCGATCGTCCACACGCCGAGGATGACGTGGTGACCGCTCAGCCCGGAGGGCAGTGTGCCGGTGTGACTGAACGTGGACGGCGGGCGCTGCCCGTTGTACGGGACGGTCAGGAACGGGGTGGTGTTCAGGTCCGCCCTGGTCAGCGCGTGGTTCTGGTTCCAGCCGGCCTTGGTGACGAAGTACTTGAAGTCGGTCGTGGCGTGCACGGCCGTGAACTGCCAGCGGAAGGTGTAGCTCTGCCCGCCGGTGACCTTGGTCGTCGGCCAGGCCGCACCCGAGGGGGTCTTGGGCTGGTCGAGCTGGCTGAAGTTGGTGTGGTTCGCGGAGCAGATCTGTCCGTCCGCGGGTCCCGCCGCCGGGAAGCCCTTCGGGCCCTCGACGCTCTGCGGCTCCCACTGGATGTCACCGCAGCCCGCGACACTGCCCCCGTTGGCGGCGCACAACTTCTGCCGGCTGAGGGGCTGGTCGGTGTAGCCGTGGGCGTCGGCTCCGCCGGTGGAGAGCACGAACGTGCCCGCCGTGGCGAGGCCCACGACAGCGGCGTACAGCTTGGCTTTCCTATTGGTACGGACCCTTGTCGCAGCGATCCTGGTCGTCCGTATGCGCATGCTGCCGCTCCTGGAGGACGTGGGGGAGGTTCTCGTGAGCCGTGCGCGCGATTTTCAGGTCTAGACCAAGTCCCAGATTATTGCCACGACTTGAACATGTCCAGACCAATCACCAAGCTGCCGGTCCCCGTCACGGCCCCGCTGTCGGTCCCCGTCACGGCGAGGACTCCCTGCGCCCCGTGTAGAACGCCACCGTCAGGTCCTTCACCAGCGCCTTGCGCTCGTAGTCGTCGAGTTCGACCAGTCCGCGCATGGTCAGCCGGGTCACCGTGTCCTCGACGGAGTCGACGACGGAGGTGAGCACGGTGTCGCGGTGCTGGGCGTCCAGGGTCGCGATCCGGCGGCGCTGCATCACGGCCGCGACCTCGGGGGCGTACTCGATCCGGGTCGGCTGCGCCGAGAACACCTCCAGGCCGACCGGCGCGGTGTCCGCGGCGATCATCCCGGTGAGCACCTCGCCGACCGCGTCCGTGTTGCGCAGGGTCGCCACGTCCTTGATGACGGCGGGCGGCGCCTCGGCCGGCAACTGCGAGAGCATCCGCGACATCGCCGCCTCCACACACTCGCGCAGATACGTCTCGTGGTCCTCGACGCCGAGCACGGCCCGCGCGGTGTCCTTGACCCGCCACACCACGAGCACCACCACCCGCAGCGCGACCCCGTTCGCGTCGACCACCGACATCGGCTCACTGCGCCAGTGCCGCAGCCGTACGTCGACCCGGCGCCGCAGCACCATCGGGTTGATCCACAACAGCCCGGTGCGCCGGACCGTGCCCCGGTAGCGGCCGAAGAGACCGAGCACCCAGGCGCGCCCGGTCCGGCCACGGGAGAGCCCGCCGAACCCGAACAGCCCGAGCGCGCCGGCCCCGGCGTACGCGGCCCACTGCGCGGGACCGAGCCCGGCGCCCGCGTACCAGGGCAGCCCGATCACCCTCGCCGCGCTGTGCGGAAGCACACCCGACCACCAAGTGGTGAGTACACATCCGGCCACCCCGCAGGCCCCGGCCAGCACACCCGCCACTCCGGGCAGCACCCGTGCGGGGCGCTCCACCAGTTCGGGGTCGACGTCCGGCACCGGCCGCGGGGCCCGGCCCAGCACGGGGCGCCGGATCCGGGGCTGTTCACCCGTGCCGCGCCGCCGCCCCACCACGGCGGGCGAGAGCGGCACGGACACCGGCTCGGGGTCGTCCCGGAAGAGCAGATGGACGGGGATCTCGGTGGTCGCCTCGTTGTGGATGAGCCGGGCGGACCGGGAAGCGCCGCCGCCCTCCGGCGTCCCCCCGGACTCAGGGGTGGGTGAAGTCGTCGTACTCATAGCTGCCTCCATGCCTCCGCGCGTGGAAGAGTGATCCCGGCCCTGTCACAAGAAGAGCCGGCGCCAGGTCTCCGGCCCCGGACAGCCGTCCGCCGCGCCGCCGCGCCAGCCCTGCGACCGCTGGAACGCCTCGACGCCCCGCCGGTCCGCCTCGCCCCAGCGCGGCCCCGGACCCGACGTGTAGTACTTGCCGAACCCCTTCTTCACGAGTTGCTCCCCGAGCCGGGTGACGAACTCGTTGTCGGCGCCCGGCCTGAACATCCCGCGCCCCGGATAGCCGGGCACGGACGGGGCCGAGAAACCCTTCGTCCCCGGTCCGCCCACCGCCGGGGTCTCCGGCACGGACGTCCCCGCCGCCGGAATGTCCCTGCCCTTCTTCTCCACCAGGTAGGACCAGGTCTGCGGCCCCGGCAGCCCGTCCGCGTCCGTGCCCCGCCAGCCCTGCGCCCGCTGGAACGCCTGGGTGGCCCGCCGGTCCGCGTCCGACCAGCTCGATCCGGGGCCGGTCGAGTAGAAGGGGTCCGCGCCGCGTTCCACGAGGAGCCGGCCAAGCCGGGTGACATGGGGGTTGTCCGCACCGGGGCCGAAGGAGGACCGGCCCGGGTAGCGGCTGCTCCTCACCCCCGGCGCCGAGACGCCCGCGCCGCTCGTCCCCTCGGCCAGCCCTTTGTAGCGGTAGGGCACATAGCGGTCCGAGTTGCTCCAGTAGGCGTACGGAGTGGACTGCCCGCGGGCGTGCGGGCGGGTCTGTTCATAGGCGAGGTAATAGGTGTGGGTGTAATCCGACCAGCCGCCGAAAAGGACGACGTGCGAGCCGTTCTGCGGAACCGCCGGATTGTGGAAGAGGAGCATGTCGCCGGGCTGCAGCTGGTCGCGTGAAATGCGTACGCCGAACGTGTCGAGGTTGCCCGTCCATTCGTTTCCCGGCAGGTTCCAGGCCATCGAGACAAAGCCCGAGCAGTCCTGCCGGTATCCGTCCGGCCAGTACTCGGACTTGCTGTACGGCACCTGCGAGGCGACCCACTTCTTGGCCCGGTTGATGATCGCCGCCCGGGTGGTCACGGGAAGCTCGCCCCCGGCCCCGGGCTTCGCGGACCCCGCCGGACCCCCGCCCGGACCGTGCAGCGGGGCCTTGCCGCCCTGCGGGGTGCCGGGCTCGTCACCTCGAAGGTCGCCCGGCCGGGCGGGTCCGTGCGCGGCGGCCACGGCCGGCACCGGCTGGCCCGCGGCGAGGACGGTGGCCGCCGCCGCGGCCAGCAGCAGCGCGCCCCGCGCCGCCGGGTGTCCCACGGGCCCGGCCGGTGAGGCAGGGGGAATGACGCGCCGCCAGTGCGCGCATCCGGGGCAATCGCAGTCGCTCGCGGGATCGAATTCCTCGAACACCGGAGCCTCCATGAGATTCCCCTCACACCACAGGTTCATATCTCCGCACTTCTGCACACTCGCCAGTTTCGCAACTGTCGTCTCTTGTCGCATGTTGACGGTCCGAATGATGTACAGGGACCACTTCCGGCCGGTCCGGGACGCCTCACCGCTCACTTCACGGCCCTCCCGCGGTGCGGAGCACCCTCCCCGGTCGGGTAGAGTTCTCGGGTCAGCAGGCGCCGCTAGCTCAGTTGGTTAGAGCAGCTGACTCTTAATCAGCGGGTCCGGGGTTCGAGTCCCTGGCGGCGCACCGACAGCGAAGGGCTCCTCACCACTGTGAGGGGCCCTTCGTCTTATGGGCCGGGCGGGCTCCCCCACGGGCACAACCGGCGCAAAGGGTCACATAGAGGCGCATACGGGCCGGGCATATGCGCCCGGCGTATGGGGCAGTGACCCCATCTTCGTACACGCGTCCCAATTAGCGCGTATGACCGGTTAACACCGCGTTTCGCATCTTGCGATCATGATGAACGCCGTAGAACCCTGGGCTTCAAGGGACTGTCGATACCTGACAGTTGGGGGTATGGCCGGTTGCGACCATGGGGGGTTGGGGGCCCCGTTCATGAACCGATGCCGAGGGGGGCATCCTGCAACCGGAAGGTCGCATTTCTATGTCTTCGTTGTGTGGAGGATGTGGTGATGCCGACCTGCCAGCATGCGTCCGTGACGGTCAAGGGGGACTCGAACGGGCGACAAGAACCGACGAACACGCACCTGGACGTGCGTGCGGGGGGAATGACTCATGACGTCGACGCCGACCGGCGCCCGGCAGAACTTCGACCCGTCTGAGACGACCCAGCTCCGGATGCCGTCGCACCGGACCGGCAGCAACTTCCGCAGGATCAAGAAGACCCTGCCGAGATACGACTACGAGCACTACAGCCGGCTCGCGGGTCCCCTCACACAGCCCGATCCGAGCAAGCCGTACAAGGTGCAGTACCGCTCGCTGCTGTCCCAGGAGCCGCACCGCATACGAGCCGCTCTGATGCTGGGCGCCGCGCCGCTGCTGTCGCTGATCCTGCTGGGCTGGCTGCTCCAGCCGGAGCACTGGACCGAACGCGACTACCCGGCCTACGACTTCCTGCCGGTGCTCGACATCGTGATGCTGGTCTCGATCGGTCTGATCGAGTTCTTCCGCTGCATGAACGTGCTGTCGAACGCGCACGCCACCCTGGTCGCCCGCGACCCGATCCCGGTGGTCCCGGAGACCGGCACCAGAGTCGCCTTCCTCACCTCCTTCGTGCCCGGCAAGGAACCCCTCGCCATGGTGACCAAGACCCTGGAGGCGGCCGTCAAGCTGCGCCACCGGGGCCTTCTGCACATCTGGCTCCTAGACGAGGGTGACGACCCGGAGGTGAAGGAGGTCTGCGAGCGCCTGGGCGTGCACCACTTCTCCCGCAAGGGCGTCGCGAAGTGGAACCAGGCCAAGGGCCCGCACCGCGCCAAGACCAAGCACGGCAACTACAACGCCTGGCTGGAGGCGCACGGCGACGAGTACGACTTCTTCGCCTCGGTCGACACCGACCACGTGCCGCTGCCCAACTACCTGGAGCGGATGCTCGGCTTC
This sequence comes from Streptomyces sp. NPDC090798, assembly GCF_044768965.1. Taxonomy (NCBI): domain Bacteria; kingdom Bacillati; phylum Actinomycetota; class Actinomycetes; order Kitasatosporales; family Streptomycetaceae; genus Streptomyces; species Streptomyces sp. NPDC090798. Next base: position 222,902 of record NZ_JBIVXA010000001.1, on the reverse strand, counting down.
TTCCGCGACCCGGACATCGGCTTCGTCATCGGCCCGCAGGTCTACGGCAACTACGACAACCCCATCACCAAGGCCGCCGAGTCCCAGCAGTTCCTCTTCCACGCGCTGATCCAGCGGGCCGGCAACCGCTACGGCGCGCCGATGTTCGTGGGCACCTCCAACGCCGTACGCATCAAGGCGCTCAAGCAGATCGGCGGTCTGTACGACTCGATCACCGAGGACATGGCGACCGGCTTCGAGATGCACCGCGCGAAGAACCCGGCGACGGGCAGGAAGTGGCGCTCGGTCTACACCCCGGACGTCCTCGCGGTCGGCGAGGGCCCGAACGCCTGGACGGACTTCTTCACCCAGCAGCTGCGCTGGTCCCGGGGCACCTACGAGACGATCCTCAAGCAGTACTGGAAGGGCTTCTTCTCGCTGCCGCCGAGCAAGCTCTTCAACTACACCATGATGATCATCTTCTACCCGATGTCCGCCCTCAACTGGATCCTCGCGGCCCTCAGCTGCGCGCTCTTCCTGGGCCTGGGCGCATCCGGTGTGAACATCGACCCGACGGTCTGGCTGATGCTGTACGGCAACGCCTCCGCGCTGCAGATCGGCCTGTACGTGTGGAACCGCCGGCACAACGTCTCCCCGCACGAGCCCGAAGGCTCCGGCGGAGTGGCGGGCATGATCATGTCGGCGCTCTCCGCGCCGATCTACGCCCGCTCGCTGATGGACGCGGTGCTGCGCCGCAAGAGCAAGTTCGTGGTGACCCCCAAGGGTGATTCGGCCAGCCCCGACACGCTGTTCGGGACCTTCCGGATCCACCTGTTCTTCATCCTGGTCTTCGCCGGCTCGATCACCGCCGGACTCCTGCTCGGGCACTCCCACCCCGCGATGATCACCTGGGCCTCCTTCGCCCTGCTGATCACCGCCTCGCCGATCCTCGCCTGGCAGTGGGCCCTGCGCCAGGCGAAGAAGAAGCCGTCGGTGCCGCCCGCCTCACCCGAGGAGACGGTGCCGCTGCCCGCTCAGGCCTCGGCGCCCCAGCAGGAGCAGCACGCGCCGCACGCCCCGCACGCCCCGCAGCACAAGCCCAGCTGGGCGGCGGCACAGGGCGGCGGCAGCGGCGGAGGCAATGACCAGACCATGCAGATTTCCCTTGGGGGACGTAAGAAATGAAAGACGGTGCCCGTCGCCGCCGTGCTCGTCGTCTTGCGATAGGCGGGGCGGTGGTGCTCGCGCTGGCCGGAATGAACGGGCCGTGGGTGTACCGCTTCAGCACGGAGAAATACCACGAGTACACGATCAACAAGCCCGAGTACAAGGCCAAGAACGGGCACTGGGACATCATCCAGTTCCCCAAGGAATACAGACAGAACACCATCCACGCGGCCCTGCTGCACACCGGCAAGATCCTGCTGATCGCGGGCTCGGGCAACAACCAGGACAACTTCGACGCGAAGAAGTTCGACACGCGGATCTGGGACCCGGTCAAGGGCACCATCAAGAAGATCCCGACGCCGGCCGACCTGTTCTGCACGGGCCACACCCAGCTCGCCAACGGCAATCTGCTGATCGCGGGCGGCACCAAGCGGTACGAGACGCTGAAGGGTGATGTCACCAAGGCGGGCGGTCTGATGGTCGTCCACAACGAGAACCCGGACAAGCCGATCACGCTGCCCGCGGGTACCAAGTTCACCGGCAAGGAGGGCGGCAAGACGTTCGTCTCCAAGGACCCGGTGCTCGTCCCGCGCGCGACGAAGGTCTTCGACAAGGCGACCGGCAAGTTCCTGCGCAACGACCCGGGCCTCGGCCGTATCTACGTCGAGGCACAGCAGAGCGGCCAGAAGTATGAGACGGGCACCCAGGACAACTACCGCATCCAGGGCCTGACCGGCGCCGACGCCCGCAACACCTACGGCATCGCACAGAAGCTCGCCCTGGACAAGAAGGACTTCCAGGGCATCCGGGACGCGTACGAGTTCGATCCGGTCGCCGAGCGGTACATCAAGGTCGACCCGATGAACGAGGCCCGCTGGTACCCGACGCTCACCACCATGAGCGACGGCAAGATCCTCAGCCTCTCCGGTCTGGACGAGATCGGCCAGCTGGTCCCGGGCAAGAACGAGGTGTTCGACCCGAAGACCAAGAAGTGGACGTACACCAAGGGAGTCCGCCAGTTCCCGACCTACCCGGCGATCTCCCTGATGCAGAACGGCGAGATGTTCTACTCGGGCTCGAACGCGGGCTACGGACCGGACAACGTGGGCCGCGACCCCGGCATCTGGGACGTGGCCACCAACAAGTTCACCAAGCTGCCGGGCCTGAGCGACCCCAACATGATGGAGACGTCCGGCACGGTGCTGCTGCCGCCCGCGCAGGACGAGAAGTACATGGTGATCGGCGGCGGCGGGGTCGGCGAGTCCAAACTGTCCAGCAAGAAGACCCGGCTGATCGACCTCAAGGACAAGAACCCGAGGTTCGTGGACGGGCCCGAACTGGAGAAGGGCACCCGCTACCCGCAGTCCTCGATCCTGCCGGACGACACCGTCCTCGTCTCTGGCGGCTCCGAGGACTACCGGGGGCGCGGCGCCTCCAACATCCTCCAGGCGCGGATCTACAACACCAGGGCGAACACCTTCGACCGGGTCGCGGATCCGCTGGTGGGCCGCAACTACCACTCGGGCTCGATCCTGCTGCCCGACGGCCGGGTGATGTTCTTCGGCTCCAACTCGCTCTACGCGGACAAGGCCAACACCAAACCGGCCACGTTCGAGCAGCGCATCGAGATCTACACGCCGCCGTACCTCTACCGGGACTCGCGGCCCGATCTGACCGGCGGCCCGAAGACGATCGCGCGCGGTGGCTCGGCGACGTTCACCTCGCAGCACGCGTCGACCATCAGGACGGCCCGGCTGATCCGGCCGAGCGCGTCCACGCACGTCACCGACGTCGACCAGCGTTCCATCGCGCTGGACTTCAAGAAGACGAAGAACGGGGTCACGGTGACCGTGCCGAAGAACCGGAATCTCGTGGAGTCCGGTTGGTACATGCTGTTCGTGACGGACGACCAGGGGACCCCGAGCAAGGCGCAGTGGGTCAAGGTGCCGTAGCGCTCCGCTGGGTTGGGCTGGTTTTGGCTGCGGCTGAGTGGGGGCTGAGCGCGCAGTTCCCCGCGCCCCTAAAAGAAAAAGAAGGGGCGCGGGGAACTGCCGTCAGTTTGAAGCCTTGGCCAGCTTAAGAGCGTAGTCCGCCCACCAGTCGCCCGCCTTCGGACCCCCCTTGCACTCCCCGTCCGACTCGCCCGGCCGCTTGACCCAGAGGTACGCGTCGACGAGCGGATCGGCGGTCTTGGTCGTCGGGGTCTCGCCCAGCGCGCGCCCCGGCGGATTGCACCAGTTCTCGTCCGCCTCGCCGGCCGTGTAGGGGCCGTTTCCGTTGCGGCTGGTGTCGATGACGAAGTGCTTGCCGCCGACCTTCGCGGACAGCTGCTTGCCGTACGCGATGGAGTCCTGGGTCGAGTAGAAGTTGGAGACGTTGACGGAGAAGCCGTCGGCCTTGTCGATGCCCGCCCGCTTCAGCGGCTGGAAGATCTGGTCGGGGTGGCCCCAGCCCGCGTTGCCCGCGTCGAGGTACACCTTCGTGTTCTTCAGGGCCTTGAGCTTGGTGACCGCGGTCTCGAGGAGGAAGTACCGCTCTTCCTGGAACTGCGCCGGGGTGCACTGGTTGACCAGGTGCAGGATGGCGTCCGGCTCCAGGATCACCGTGGCGGGCCGGTCCTGGATACCGCGGGCGACCCCGTCGATCCAGGCCTTGTAGGCGTCGCCGTCCGCCGCGCCGCCCTGCGAGAACTGGCCGCAGTCGCGGTGCGGGATGTTGTAGAGGACCAGGATGGCCGCCCGGTCGGCCTGCTGCGCCGCCTCGGTGAAACCGCGCGCCTCCTGCTCGGGATTCTCCGGCCCGATCCACTCGCCGGTCGGCTGTTCGGCTATCTTGCGGATCTGCTCGGCGTCGTCCTTCTTGCCCGCCTTGACGTACGCGGTGACCTGCTCGGCCGCGTTGCCCGCCGGGTTGACCCAGAACGGGTCGGAGTTCTTGGGCTGTTGTGTGACCTTGGAACCGGAACCGTCGCTCTTGTCGCCGCCGCCCCCGGAGGAACACCCCGCGAGCACCAGCAACGCCCCCACCACCGCGACGGACGCCCGAGCCCCGGCCCCCTTACTGCCGTACATGCAACTCCCCCTCGGGTGCACTGTCCTTGGGGTCAATCGTGACATAGGTGGCGCCTCGCCCACGAGATCGCCCACCCCTTGTCGGCGAGCTGTTACAGCCCCCGGGACAGGTCCTAGGCCAGAACGCTCATACGTTCTACAGTTGCCTCAAACGGACCCAGAACCTCCCGCGCCGACCGCCGGGTTACTCCCGCAGCCCGTGCGCGCGCGGTCGAGGACCAGCCCGGTCGGCGGCTCCGGGGGGAGCGTGCCGCCGACCGGGCCAGGTGGAACCGGTGACTGGTTCATCGTCCGTGGCCCGTGAGGTACGCCGACACGACCACGTTCGCGGTGTAGGTGCGGCTCACCCGGTCGAAGGTGCCGCCGCAGGTGACGAGCCGCAGCTCGGCCCGCCCCGACTCCCGCGGCCCGTAGGCCTGTCGGGCGTCGAAGTGGTCGCGCGGGAAGACCTGCACGTCGTCCACGGTGAACTCGGCGACCGTCCCGTCGTCGCGGACCACCCGGACCGTCTGCCCCGGCCGTACCGTGCTGAGTTTGTAGAAGACCGCGGGCCGGGTCTCGGTGTCGACGTGCCCCACGAACAGCGCGGTCCCGGCCGCCCCCGGCCGCACCCCGGCGGCGTACCAGCCGACCACGCCCGGCTGGTCGAAGGGCGGCGGATCGATCGCCCCCTGCCTGTCGAGCCCGCGGCCCACGACCGGGGCCTGCACCCCCATCGAGGGAATGTCGATGCGCTGCGGCGCGGCGTTCGTCAGCGGCTTCGCCGCGGGCGGCAGCCGTACCTCGGGCGGTCGTCCGACCGCCGCGATGTCCCCCGTCGTCGGCGCCGATATCCCCTGCCGTACGTCGGTCAGCTCACGGCCCCACAGCCACAGCCCGAGCAACAGCACCGCCCAGGCGACACCGGTCACCAGCCGGCCTGCGCCGGAGGAACGCCCGTGTTCGGGCATGTCGTCGGACATGTCAGTCCCGGGTGTCGTGGCCCCGGCGCGCGCTGCGGACCGCGACCGCCACCGCGGCGGCGCTCGCGAGGAGGAGGCCGATCACCGCGTGCTTGGTGCCGGGGCTCGACGAGCGGGCGTCCACGGAGGCGAAGTGCGCGGTGCCGCCGCCGCCCGCGTGCACGGGGGCGACGGGCGAGGCGAGGCCCGTCGGGACGGCGAGGGCGGACCTCAAAGAGCTCGGGCCGCCCGGCGCGGCGACCGTGACCGTGCCGGTCACCCGGTCCTGGCGGCCGTCACAGCTGACCTTGACCTCGTAGGTACCGGCCGTGGCCGACGAGCGGACGCGGGTGTCACCGACGAGCACCCCGCCCTGGCCGGTGAGCCGCGCGTCCGCGACGAACGCCGTGGAGACCGCGGTACCGGTCGTCCCCGTACAGCCCAGCGCCCGCAGCTGGATGTCGCTGCCGGGGGCCGGGGACGCGGGAGAGACGGAGACGCCGCCGTCGGCCGCGTACGCGGCGGGAGTGAACGCCGCCGCGTACGCCGCACCGGCACAGAGAGTGAGTCGCACACAGAGAGCGAGTCGACATGAACCCATCGTGAACCTCCAGATACCTGGAGACTCCCCCTCCGGGCCCCGGGACGCATCCTCAGACGCCCCCGACTGCTCCAAACGGGTCTCGAACGGTTTGACGCGGCCCGGTGGCCCTCGGTCCGGGCGGCGTCAGATCCGCTCGACGAGGTCCGCGATCGAGTCCACGATCCTGGAGGGCCTGAAGGGGTACCGCTCGATCTCCTCGCGGGTGGTCAGCCCGGTGAGGACGAGATAGGTCACCATGCCCGCCTCAAGACCGGCCAGGACGTCCGTGTCCATCCGGTCGCCGATCATCGCGCTGGTCTCGGAGTGCGCCCCGATGGCGTTGAGCCCCGTCCGCATCATCAGCGGGTTCGGCTTGCCGGCGAAGTACGGCTGCTTGCCGGTCGCCTTGGTGATCAGCGCGGCGACCGCGCCGGTGGCGGGCAGCGGACCCTCGGCGGACGGGCCGGTCTCGTCGGGGTTGGTGGCGATGAACCGGGCACCGCCCTTGATCAGCCGGACCGCCTTGGTCATGGCCTCGAAGGAGTACGTACGGGTCTCGCCGAGGACCACGTAGTCCGGCTCGTGGTCGGTCAGGACGTACCCGATGTCGTGCAGCGCCGTGGTCAGACCCGCCTCGCCGATGACGTACGCGGTACCGCCGGGCCGCTGGTCGTCCAGGAACTTGGCGGTGGCGAGCGCGGAGGTCCAGATGTTCTCGACCGGCACGTCCAGGCCCATGCGCCGCAGCCTGGCGTGCAGGTCACGAGCGGTGTAGATCGAGTTGTTGGTGAGCACCAGGAACGGCTTCCCGGACTCCCGCAGCCTCTTGACGAAGGCGTCCGCGCCAGGGATCGGCACACCCTCGTGGATGAGGACGCCGTCCATGTCGGTGAGCCACGACTCGATGGGCTTGCGCTCTGCCATGGTGCTGGTTCTCCTGCCGTCCTGGCGTACTGCCGTCCTGGCGTACGTACGCACACGATCCGGGGCGCCGGAACGACGATGTGCCGACGCCCCCAGCCTAGTCAGGGCGGAGTGTCAGCTTCCCGTGACCGTCTTCCAGTCCTCGACGTACGAGGTCAGGTTCTTGTCGATGTCGGCCCAGTCCGGCTCGAAGAGCGCGACGCCGTCCATGAGCCTGGTCAGGGCGATGGCGTTCGCGTCGGTGGCCTTGACGTCCTTGCGTGCGGAGAAGCCGCCGCCGATCTCGCTGACCTGCTGCTGCGCCTTGGCGGAGAGCATGAAGTCGAGGAGTTTCCTGCCGTTGGCCGTGTGCGGGGCCTTGGTGACGAGGCCGGCGGCGTACGGGAGGGCGAAGGTGGTGGGCTTCCCGGCGGCGTCGGCTGCCTTGTCCGTGGCCTTCGGGAACCAGATGCCCAGGTTGGGCATGTCCTTGGACTGGGCGTAGTTCATCTGGACATCGCCGTTCGCGACGAGGAGTTCGCCCTTGTCGACCTTGGGCGCGAGCTTGCCGGTGGAGGCGGCCGGGCCGACGTTGTTGGCCTGGAGCTTCTTCAGGTAGGCGAGCGCCGCGTCCTTGCCACCGAAGTCGTGGATCGCCTTGACGAGCACGGCGGTTCCGTCACCGGCGACGCCCGGGGTGGAGTACTGGAGCTTGTTCCTGTACTTCGCGTCGAGCAGTTCGTCCCAGGTGGTGGGGGCCTGCTTCAGCTCCTTCTTGTCGTAGACGAAGCCGAAGTAGTTGTTGACGACGCAGGTCCAGGTGGCGTCGGCGGCCTTGTCACCGCCGGCGACCTGGTCGGAGCCCTTCGGGGTGTACTTCTGCAGCAGCCCCTTGCCGTCGGCCTGCTGGATGAACGGCGGGAGGGTGACGAGGACGTCGGCCTGCGGGTTGGACTTCTCGCGGACGGCGCGCTGGACCATCTCGCCCGAGCCGCCCTCGACGTACTTGACCTTGATCCCGGTCTGCTTCTCGAAGTCCTTGAAGACCTGGTCGTACCAGCCGTCTCCGTTCTCGCCCTTGAGGCCGTCGGCGCTGTAGACGGTGACCACCTTGGCGTCGGAGGCGGCGGAGTCGCCGCCGCAGGCGGTGAGGGTGGCGGCGAGGGCGAGGCCGCCGATCACGGCGGCGATCGGGGTGAGGTGGCGCAGGCGGGCGTTTCTGGGCATGGCGAGGTGAACTCCTTGCTTGTCAGTGCTTGTTCAGTGCTTGTTCAGTGCTGTCAGTGCTGTCAGTGCTGTCAGTGCTGTCAGTGCTTGTCGAGGGCTGTCGAGGGTGGGACGGATCAGCGGTAGGAGGCCTTGGTACGGATCCGGGAGATGACGAACAGGACGAGCACCGTCGCCGTCATGAGGACCACGGCGAGCGCGGAACCGGTGAAGAGCGCGCCGCGGTCGGTGGCCGCGTAGATCTGGACGGGAAGCGGAGTCCAGTCCGGCGGGTAGAGCATCATCGTGGCGCTCAGCTCACCCATGGACAGGGCGAAGCAGAGCCCCGCGGCGGCGGTCAGCGAGGGCAGCAGCAGGGGCAGCCGCACCCGCCACAGCACGTAGGAGGGCCGGGCGCCGAGCGAGGCGGCGGCCTGTTCGTACGCCGGGTCGAGACGGACGATGGCCGCCGACACCGACTGGTGGGCGAACGCCGTGACAAGAACGGCGTGCGCGAGGACGACGATCCACCGGGTGCCGTTGAGCAGCACCGGCGGTTTGGAGAAGGCGACGAGGACCGCCAGGCCGACGACGACCGAGGGCACGGCGACCGGCAGCATGAACAGCGCGTCCAGAACGCGCTTGCCGCGCTTCCTCAGGGCGTGCCCGGCGAGCGCCGCCCAGCTGCCCACGGCCAGCGCGAGCAGGCTCGCGGTGACCGCGGTGACCAGGCTGGTGGTGAGTGCATCAAGGGATTCGCCGCGGGTGGCGGCGGTGTAGTGCCCGGTGGTGAAGCCGGACGGGAACGCGCCCGACCAGTTCGTGGCGAACGACGCGGCGAGGACGACGAGCAGCGGCAGGGCGAACAGGGGCAGGAAGAGGAGGAAGAAGACGGCCCAGATGACCCACTTCCCCTTGCGGCTATGCACCAACACGACCGCTCACCACCCGGTAGAGGCCGTAGAACCCCACGGATACCAGGACGTTGACGACGGCGACGACACAGGCTCCCGGATAGTCCGACTCCAGGATCGCCTTGCTGTACACGAGCATCGGCAGGGTCGTGACCCCCTTCGCCCCGGTGAACAGCACGATCCCGAACTCGTTCAGGCACAGGACCAGGACCAGGCTGCCGCCGGCCGCGAGCGCGGGCAGCGCCTCGGGCAGGATCACCCGCCGCACGATCCGCGCGGGCCGCGCCCCGAGGGAGGAGGCCACCTCCAGCTGGGCGGTGTCGATCCCCGAGAAGGCGGCGAGCAGGGGCCGCACCACGAACGGGGTGAAGTACGTGATCTCGGCGAGGAGCACACCCCACGGCGTGGTCAGGAACTGGAACGGTCCCTCGGCGGCGCCGGTCACGTCCGTCCACAGCCCGTTGGCCATGCCCACCGTGCCGTAGATGAACAGCAGCGCGAGCGTGATCAGAAAGGACGGGAAGGACAGGAAGACGTCGATGAACCGGGCGACGGCCTTCCCGCCGGGGAACGGCACGAACGCGATGACCAGGGCGAGCACGAACCCGAGGACCAGGCACCCGACCGTGGAGCCCAGCGCCAGCCACACGGTGGTGCCGAGCGCCTCCCGGAACGCGCTGGAGGCGAACACGTCGCCGTAGGCCTGCGCCGAGGTGCCCCCGGTGTCCGGCCGGAACGACTGCTGGACGACAAGGGCGAGCGGATAGAGAAAGACCATCCCGAGAACGGCGACGGGGGGCAGCGCCCACGCCCAGGAAGGAAGACCCGTACGGGACTTGGGGACCGCCTTCGCGGGAGCGGCGACCGCGGCGCTAGCCATCCCGGGTCACCCCCTCGGCGACTCCCGCGGAGAGCAGCACCGCGTCCTCGGGCGCGAAGTGCACGGTGATCTCGTCCCCGAGGGCGGGCGGGTGCCGCAGTTCCCGCAGGTCCGTCTTGATCCGGTGGCCGCCCACATCCACGTACAGCCGATGGGTGGCGCCCCGCCACTGCACCTCGGCGACCGACCCGGTGACGGCGTTGGGTCCCTGACCGAGCCCGACGAGGTGCGGCCGTACGCAGAGCGTGGCGCTCGCGCCCTCGACCGCGCCCCCGGTCGGCACCTTCAGCTCGGCCCCGGCGAAATGGACCCCGGCCGCCCCCACGGTCACCGGCAACAGGTTCGCGTTTCCCACGAAGGACGCCGTGAACTCGGTGCGCGGCGCACGGTACAGCTCCTGCGGCGTGCCGACGTCCTGCAACCGTGCCTTGTCCATGACCGCGATCCGGTCGGCCAGGGTCAGTGCCTCGACCTGGTCGTGGGTGACGTACAGGATCGACACGTCGGGCAACTCCCGGTGCAGCCGGGCGAGTTCGGCGAGCATCCCGGAGCGCAGCCGGGCGTCGAGCGCGGACAGCGGCTCGTCGAGCAGGAGCACGCCGGGCCGGATGGCGAGCGCCCGCGCGATGGCGACGCGCTGCTGCTGCCCGCCGGACAGTTCACGCGGGTAGCGCCGCGCGTACGCCGCCATCCCGGTCATCTCCAGCGCCTCGGCCACCCGCCCGCGGATCTCGCCCTTGGGAGCCTTCTGCGCCCTGAGCCCGAAGGCGACGTTGTCCTCGACCCGCATGTGCGGGAAGAGCGCGTACTGCTGGACGACCATGCCGATGCCGCGCCGGTGCGGCGGCAGGCCGGTCACGTCGCGGTCGCCGATGAACACCCGCCCCGCGGCGGGCCGGACGAATCCGGCGACGGCCCGCAGCGCGGTGGTCTTGCCCGAGCCGGACGGCCCGAGCAGGGCCATCACCTCGCCGGGCTCGACGGTCAGGTCGAGGGAGTCGAGGACCGTGGTGCCGTCGTACGCGACGGACACCCGGTCGAAGCGGATGCCGCTGCTCATCGTCCGGCTCCGCGGGCGGTCGCGTGGGCGCCGAGCAGCGCGGGCAGTTCGGCCACCGAGCCGAGTACGTGCCCGGCCCCGGCGGCGCGCAACACCTCGTCGCCGTGCGCCCCGGTGAGCACACCGGCCACCACGCCCGCCCCGGCGCGTACGCCGCTGAGCATGTCGTACGAGGTGTCGCCGACGACCGCGACCTGCTGGACGCCCTCCGCCGCCTTGGTGCGCAGGAAGGCCTCCAGCACCATGTCGGGGTACGGCCGCCCGCGGCCTCCGGCGTCGGCCGGGCACAGCGTGAGCGGCACCAGCCCCTGCCAGCCGAGGACGTCGAGGATGGCGTCCTGGGTGACGCGGGCGAACCCGGTGGTCAGGACGACGGTACGGCCGCCCGCCTGGAGCTCCTCGATCGCCCCGCGCGCCCCGGCGATCGGGGTGAGACGCCCGCCGTCGACGAGTTCCCCGTACGCCTTCTCGAAGGCGGCGTTGGCCCGCCGGGCGAGGGACTCCTCGCCGAACAGGTGCCGGAAGACGGAGATCTTGGACTCGCCCATGGTGGCCCGGACGTGGTCGAGCTTCTCGGTGTGGTCGGCGGACCCGGGCTCGACGCCCAGCTCCCCGGCGGCCACGGCGAAGGCCTGCTCCACCAGGCCGCCGTCGGCGACGGTGGTGCCCGCCATGTCGAGCACGACGAGTCGTATGTCCTCGGTCATTTCTTTCACCATCCCAGCTCGTTGGCGGTCGTTTCGGCGATGGCGGGCGAGCAGGTCATGCCGCGCCCGCCGGGCCCGGTGACCAGCCACACCCCGTCCCGCACCCGCTGCCGGTGCACGACCCGGCTCGGGTCGGTGCACTGCGCGTACACCCCGGCCCAGCGGCGCCGGATCTTCGGCAACGGGCGGCCGAGGAAGGACTCGACGACCTCGGTGAGGTGGTCGTAGGGGTCTTCGAGGGTGTCGAAGGCGAAGGGATGCTCGTACTCGTGGGTGTCGCCGATGGTCAGCCCGCCGTCCGCGCGCTGCACCATGAGCAGCTGCATCCGGTGCGCGGCGGCGATCGGCGCCTGCGGCTGGTGCGCGTCGAGCTCGTCGAGGGCGGGGCTGCGGTACGCGGGGTAGTACCGGAAGCTGTCGGCGTCGGCGACGGAGGTGGTGAGCGGCTCGCCGAGCGGCTCGGTCTGCATCATCTGCAGCCGCACCCGCCGTACGGGCAGCTCGGGCCCGGCCAGCTCCCGTACGAGGCCGCCGAGCCAGGCCCCCGTGCACAGCACGACGACGTCGCCGGTGTGGACGTCCCCGTGGTCGTCGCGCACGGCGTGTTCTCCGACCACGTCACGGACCTCGCGACCCGGCAGGAAGGTGTAGTGCGGGGACTTCGACAGCTCTGCCCGGAGGGCGAGTTGGGCCGTGCGCGGCTCGACGGCCGCGTCACGCTCGCAGAACAGGGCCGCTTCGAACGCACCCCGCAGGGCGGGGTTCACGGCGCGCGCCTCGTCCGCCGTGAGCAGCTTGTAGCCGCGGGCGGCGGCGTCCGCGCGGGCCAGGGCGGTCTCGGCGACGGCGAGCTCGCGCGGGTTGCGCACGGGGGTCAGCGACCCGCACGCCCGGAAGCCGAGGTCCGGGACGCGCGCCCCGATCTCCTCCCACAGCTCTCGCGCCCGCAGGGCGGTCTCCAGCTCCTCTCCTCCGGCGCGACCACTCACCCAGATCTGCCCGAAGTTGCGCAGCGAGGCCCCGCGGGCCTCCGCCTCACGCTCGATCTGCACGACCTCGTGGCCGCGTTCCACTGCGTGCCAGGCGTGCAGGGTACCCACCACGCCGGCTCCGACGACTATCACTCTCACAACGGCCACGCTCCTCGGGAAGGGGGAATCGAAGGGGTCCGGACAGCAACCAGATGGTGAACCGCCCATCACGTTTGGGCTAGACCCGTTATCTTCTCGTGACACTACTTGACCGGAAGGGTGCGCCCAAGCCCGCTCCGGCACGCCGAGCGTCAGCTGCCGAGGTGGGCGGAACGTGAGCTGCCGAGGTGGGCTGTGAAGGTCAGTTGCCGAGGTGGGCGGTGAACGAGAAACGGTCCCCCCGGTACAGCGTCCGCACCCGCTCCAGCGGCCGCCCCTTCGTGTCCCGCGAGACCCGGTGGATCAGCAGCATGGGCAGTGCGGGCGGCGTACCGATGAGCAGCGCCTCGCGCGGCGTGGCCAGCACCGTCTCGATCCGCTCGTCCGCGTCGCCGAACGCGATGCCGAGCCGGTCGTGGAGGTAGGCGTAGAAGGAGGAGTCGGGATCGAAGTCACGGTCGAGGTCGGGCACCCGGGCCACGGCGACGTACGTACTCTCCAGCCCGACCCGCTCGTCGTCGGCGAGCAGCACGCGCTCCATGTGCCAGACGGGCTCGCCACGCGTCAGCCCCGCCTCGGTGGCCAGCGCCTGCGGGCAGGGGAAGCGGTCGAGCGAGATGAGCGTACGACCGGGGGTGCGCCCCTGCCGCCGTACGCCCTCGGTGTAGCTCGCCAGGGAGAGCGGCTGCTCCAGTTTCGGTCCCGCGACGACCGTGCCGCGCCCCTGCCGCCGCAGCTTCCCTTCGAGCAGCAGCTCCCGCAGGGCCTGCCGTACCGTCTCGCGGGCCACCTCGTACTTCTCCGCGAGATCGCGCTCGGTGGGGAGGAGTCCCCCTTCACCCAACTCCTCGACCAGCACGGCGATGTGCGCCTTGACCGCGTAGTACTTCGGGATACGGCCGTGCTCCGGGATGCCGGAGCGGACGGGGGCGCCGGGCGATTGGTCGTTCGGGTAGTCCACGGGGGGATGGTCGCAGACGCGGTACGGGCGGTGCGCCGGTGGGAGGGCTCAGCGACGCCGGAACCGGGACCAGCGGGAGACCGCCAGCAGCACGCCTCCGGCGGCGAACAGGACGACGCCCACCGCCAGGGCGGCCCCGCGCGGCCCGGTCATGGCCAGCTCGTCCGCGGACGAGGACCCTTCGTCCGCGGACCAGGACCCGTCCCGTTCCTTTCCTGCGGCGTCACCGTCACCGTCACCGCCGTCGCGACCGCCGCCACCGCCGCCGCTACCGTCACCGGCACCGGTGGGGCTGCTGGTGCCGGTGCCAGTGCCGGTGACGCCGCCCATGCTGCTACCGGTGCTACTGCCGGTGCCGGTACCGGTACCGCTGGCGTCGGGAGCCGCGCTCGTACCGCCGCCGCCTCCGCCATCGCCTCCCCCGTCACCTCCGCCATCGCCGGTGCCACCGCTGCCCCCACCGTCACCGCCGTCCCCGGTGCCTCCAGTGCCCCCAGTGCCCCCGCCATCCCCGCCGCCCCCGGTGCCTCCGGTGTCTCCGGTGCCTCCGGTGCCCCCGGCGTCCACAACGTCGCCGTCGCTCGTCTTGCTCTCGTCGTCGATCCGGAAGCGGTACTCGTTCGACTCCCCCACCCAGTCCCCGTCGTTGTTGTGGCGCTGCACCACGGCCGCGTTGGCGACGACGTCGTTCGGCACGGCGGCGTCGGAGGTCACGGAGAGCCGGACCTTCACGGTGAGCGTCCGGCCGGGTCCGACCGTGAACCCCGGGAACCCGTCGTCGAACGCCCCGACGTTCTCGTCCTGGTCGCTCTTCTCGAACTCGACGGGATGCGTGCGCTCCCCCTCGTAGAACTCCAGCTGCGCCTGTTCCGGCCGCAGCACCCGCTTGCTGTCCACGAGTACGACGATCGGGTGGATGTTGCCGCAGGTGTGCGCGGTGGTGTTGGTCAGGTCGATGTACCAGGTCCGGAAGTCGCCGCCGACGTCGTAGGCGTCCGGCCCGCCATGGATCCGGGTCTTGATCGGGAAGGCCCGGGTGTCGGGCGCGGCACAGGTGGGGCGGGGGCTCGCGGTGGGCCCGAGAGGCGTGAGCGCCTGGGCGGCGGGCGGCGGTGCGAGCCCGAGGCCCAGGGCGGGGGCAACGGCGGTCAGGGCGAAGGGGCTGGTCTTGCGCAGTCGCATGAGGGGCCTTTGCCGATCAAGGGCGGCGGGAGGGGGGTCGGGAGCGTCGGGCGGTGAGGGCAACGGCGTACAGGGCAACGGCCCCGTGACCGTCCCACACCGCCCGGCGCCCACCGCCCCGCCACGCCCGTGACACACCCCGCCCGGCCCCCGAAGTCCCCCGAACAGCCGAGCCACGCGACCCACGAAGGCCCCGAACAGCCGAGCCGCCCCGGCCCCGGAAATCACCCGGACAACCGAGCCGCTCAGCCCTCCCCACGCCCGGACAACCGAGCCGCTCAGCCCTCCCCACGCCCGAACAACGGCGCCAGCAGCAACTGCGCCGCGCCCTCCGCGACCCCACGCGCCCCACCGGGCGCCACCCGCACCGGAACCGCCCCATCGTCCACGCCCTCCAGCCGGGCCCGTTCCTCAAGAACGGCGCCGACACCCCGTACGAAGGCCTCCTGATGCGCCGCGACGGTACGCCCGCCGAGCAGCACGAGGTCGATGTCCAGCAGCCCCACCAGATTCGCGGCGCCCACCCCGAGCACCCGCGCCGCCTCACCCACGGCGCCGCGGTCCACCGCGGCCAGGCACAACGCCTCGATGCAGCCACGGTTGCCGCAACCACACGGCGGCCCGTCCAGCTGAATGACCTGATGCCCGAACTCCCCCGCCCCCGTACGCGCCCCCCGGTGCACGTCCCCACCGATCACAAGCCCCGCCCCGAGCCCCGTACCGAGATGCAGATAGGCGAAGGATTCGAGGGGGACGGAGGGGACACACCCCAGCACCGGGTCACCGCTCCCGCTCCCCACCACGGCGATCCCCAACGCGGCCGCGTTCGTGTCCTTGTCCACCACCACGGGCACCCCGAGCCGCCCCGCCAGCGCGTCCCGCAGCGGGAACCCGTCCCACTCGGGAAACCCGGTGACCCGATGCAGCACACCCCGGGCATGGTCCAGCGGCCCCGGCAGGGCGACGCCCACGCCCAGTACGGACACCCCCGCCCCCGCGAGCAGCGCCTCTACCTCCCCCGCCGCCGACTCGACGACCGCCTCCGCCCCGGCCCCCAGATCGAGCGGAACCCGCCGCTCGGCGACCACCGCGCCGGTGAGGTCGCACAGCACGACCGTCACCTCGTCGCGGTCCAGGTGGAGCCCGACCGCGTGGCCGGCCTCGGGCACGAGCCGCAGCACGGTCCGCGGCTTGCCGCCGGTCGACGCGCGGCGCCCCGCCTCCGCCGCCAGCCCGTCCGCCCGCAGCCGAGCGGTGATCTTGCTGACGGCCTGCGGGGTCAGCCCGGTGCGCTCCGCGAGTTCGAGCCGGCTGATGCCGCCCTCCCCGGCCGTGCGCAGCAGATCGAGCACGAGCGCGGCATTGTGGCTGCGCAGGGCGAGCAGATTCACTCCCGACTCCGCGTTGGTCCTGTTCACGTACGCCATTGTCCCCCGCGCTTGCACTTTGGCAACAGCGTTGCGAAAGTGGACGTCATGACTGGTACTCCTCCCCTCCGCGTGGCCCTCGTCGGTTACGGCCTCGCGGGCTCCGTCTTCCACGCCCCGCTGATCGCCGCGACCGAGGGCCTGGCCCTGGACACGATCGTCACCTCGAACCCGGAGCGGCAGGAGCAGGCCCGCGCCGAGTTCGGCGACGGAGTCTCGTTCGCCGCCACACCCGAAGAGCTCTGGGCGCGCGCCGACGAGCTGGACCTGATCGTCCTCGCCTCCCCGAACAAGACCCACGTCCCGCTCGCGACCGCCGCCCTCAAGGCGGGCCTGCCCGTCGTCGTCGACAAGCCCCTCGCCGGTACGGCGGCGGAGGCCCGCGAGCTGGCCGCGCTGGCGGACGAGCGCGGCCTGCTTCTCTCCGTCTTCCAGAACCGCCGCTGGGACAACGACTTCCTGACCCTCCGCAAGCTGCTCGACGAGGGCGAGCTGGGCGACGTATGGCGCTTCGAGTCCCGTTTCGAGCGGTGGCGCCCGCAGCCCAAGGGTGGCTGGCGCGAGTCCGGCGACCCGGCAGAGATCGGAGGTCTCCTCTACGACCTCGGCAGCCACGTCATCGACCAGGCCCTCGTCCTCTTCGGCCCCGCGGCCTCGGTGTACGCCGAGACGGACGTCCGCCGCCCCGGCGCGCAGACCGACGACGACACCTTCATCGCGATCACGCACGTGAACGGCGTCCGCTCCCACCTCTACGTCTCCGCGACGACCGCCCAACTCGGCCCGCGCCTGCGCGTACTGGGCTCGCAGGCGGGTTACGTGAAGTACGGCCTCGACCCGCAGGAGGCGGACCTGCGCGAGGGCAAGCGTCCCGACGCGACCGCCGAGTGGGGCACCGAGCCCGAGTCCCTGTGGGGGCGCGTCGGCTCCGGAGAGTCCCCGCTCACGGGCGGTGGCCGCCCCGAGCCCACCCTCCCGGGCGCGTACCCCGCGTACTACGCGGCCATCGCCGCCGCCCTCCGCGACGGCGCCCCGAACCCGGTCACCGCGCAGGAGGCCGCGGCCGCTCTCGACGTCCTGGAGGCGGCCCGCCGCTCCGCCACCGAGGGCACGGCGGTGTCCCTGTGAGCACCGAGGACACCGCGCGGCTGCTCGCGGAACAGATCGCGGAACTGGAGTCCCAGGAGCGGCAACTGGTCCTCCCCCACTTCACGTACGACGACGCGTGGACCCTGGGCACTCTGCTCGTGAGCATGGCCCGCGAGGCCGCCGCTCCGGTCGCCATCGACATCCGCCGCGGCGGCCAGCAGCTGTTCCACGCGGCCCTGCCGGGTTCGACCCCGGACAACGACGCCTGGATCGACCGCAAGCGCCGCGTCGTCGAGCGCTACGGCTGCTCCTCGCTCCTCGTCGGCACCCGCTTCCGCGCCAAGGGCACCACCTTCGAGGCCTCCTCCCGCCTCGACCCCGACACCTACGCGGCCCACGGCGGCGCGTTCCCCCTCACGGTCGAGGGCGCGGGCGTCATCGGCACGGTGGTGGTCTCGGGCCTCCCCCAACTGGAAGACCACGCCATGGTCCTCAAAGCGCTCCAACAGTTCCTGAAAAGCTGACCCCCACACCCGCGCCCCTGGGAAACGAGGGCGACCGCAACCCCCCAGGGGCGCGGGGCACTGCGCAATCTTTCAGGGGCGCGGAAAACAGCGCAGCCTTGGAAACGAGGACGACCCCAGCCCCTAGGGGCGCGGGGAACTGCGCAATCTTTCAGGGGCGCGGGGAACTGCGCGACCAGCCACAACGAACCGGCACCCGACAACGCCCCCCAAGCCCCCCCCCCGCCAAACCCAACGGAGTGCCTACGCAGGTTTGAGCTCCTGCCGCTGCCTCCCCAACCCCCCGATCTCCAGCTCGACAACATCCCCGGCCCGCAGATACGGCTTCGGCTCCGGCTGCCCCAACGCAACCCCCGCCGGCGTCCCCGTATTGATGACGTCCCCCGGATAAAGCGTCATGAACTGACTGACGTACCGCACCACTTCCGCCACCGAGAAGATCTGCTCGGCCGTGGTCCCGTCCTGCTTCAGCTCACCGTTCACCCACAGCTTCAACGAAAGATCCTGCGGGTCGGAAACCTCGTCCGCCGTCACCAGCCACGGCCCCAGCGGATTGAACGTCTCGCAGTTCTTCCCCTTGTCCCACGTCCCCCCGCGCTCGATCTGGAACTCACGCTCGGAGACGTCGTGCGCCACCGCGTATCCGGCGACACGCGCGAGCGCCTCCTCGTGCGACTCCAGATAGCGGGCGGTACGCCCGATGACGACCGCGAGTTCGACCTCCCAGTCGGTCTTGACCGACCCGCGCGGCACGAGCACGGTGTCGTGCGGCCCGACCACCGTGTCCGCCGCCTTGAAGAAGATCACCGGCTCGGCAGGCGGCTCGGCCCCGGTCTCGCGAGCATGGTCGTGGTAGTTGAGCCCGATGCAGACGACCTTGCCGATCCGGGCGAGCGGCGGCCCGACGCGCAGCCCGTCCGCGTCCAGCACGGGCAGTTCCCCCGACTCGGCGGCCGCACGGACCCGCCCGAGCGCCGCGTCGTCGGCGAGCAGCGCCCCGTCGATGTCCGGCACGACACCCGACAGATCCCGGAGGATCCCTTCGGCATCGAGCAGCGCGGGCCGCTCCGATCCCGCCGTACCGACTCGCAGCAGCTTCATGATCACAATCTCCCTCGATCGCGGGCAGCCACCGATGGGTGCAGCCATCGGAGGACTGGTCGATCCTCCAAGCTGCACGTCCACTCCGCAATACCCCGTTCACGGACTGGACCGCCACCACACCCTCAGGGATACAGGACCACTCGCTCCACGGCACTCCAGGCCGTACTGGTCACCACGTACAGCGCGGCGGCCAACGGCACCACCGCCACGGTGATCAGCGTGAAGAAGGACAGGAACGGCGCGAACGCGCTCACCGCACCGAGCCCGGGCACTTCCGCCCCGCCGGCCGCGGGCACCGAGGCGGCCATCGTCCGCTTCGTACGGCGGTAGTTGAAGGCGGCCACCGCGCCGACAACCACGAACAGAGCGACGTAGACAAGCCCAGCGGCACCGAACACCCCGCCGTCCCCGAGCGCGTCCGCCCATCGCCCGCGGAGCGGCGCGGCGAACAGCTGGTGACTCAGCAGCTCGTTGGCCTCACCGCCGACGGTGGAACTGGAAAACAGGTGATAGAGAAGAAAGAAGGCCGGCAGCTGAAGAAGCCCGGGCAGAATCCCGGACAGCGGCGACACCTTCTCCTTCTCGTGCAGTTCCAGCACCGCCTTCCGCATCCTCTCGGGATCCTTCCGATGCTTCTTGCGCAGCTCGGCGATCCGCGGCTGCAACGCGGCACGCGCCCGCTGTCCCCGCGCGGCCGCCCGGGACAGGGGATGCACGAGCAGTCGTACGAGCGCGGTGAACAGGACGATCGCGGCGGCGGCCGCGGAGGCGTGGAACAGCGGTTCGAGCAGATCGGCGAGCCGCTCGACCAGCCCGGCGAAGGCGGACATGGGCGCGGGCGGGAAAGCGGACATGGAGGTGGGCATGGCGGTGGACATGAAGGTGGACATGGCGGTGGACATGGCGGTGGACATGGATGAGCCCTCCGGGGGTCTCGTCGTGCCGGAATGAGAAATGACGCGTCGGCATGACGACCCGCGCGGGGTACGCAGACAGGGGTTGTACGACTGGCGAGTTCTGGCGAGTTCCTGCTGGGATCCCTACGCGGCGGCCGTCAGGAGGGCCCGCCCGGGCGCTCGGGGGCGCGGACGCCCCGAGGCGTCGGGATCACGTTGAGGCAGGAACGCCGTACGGTGCTCACGGTCGCGGATCGCCGTACGAACCCGCGTACGCGGGACGGCGGACGCGCGGCGCGAGCCGCTGAGGGCGCAGACGGCGAGCGCGGCCCCGGCCGCGGCGGTCGCGGTGAACGCGACGGCGACGGCTGCCGGGAGGCTGCCGGCATCCAGCACGGCGACTTCGAGGAGCAGCACGAGCAGCACGAGCAGCAGGGCGACAGGGCGCACGTTTCGCACGTTCGTCGAGCTCCGGACCACGGACCACCCCTCCTCTCGCCCTCTCGTACGGCGGCTCACGTCCCCCGTACCCGCTTACGCGTGACCGGTGTCGATCTTATGCGTGACCGGCCTCGATCGGCTCCAGCAGCCGCCTCGGCCTGAGCAGCGCCCGGCTGACCGGATCCGCCGGGTCCGGATCGAGTCCGGGTCCCGGCACCATTTCGACGTCCGGGACGGGTACGACGGTTCCACACGTGGCACATTCGCCGTACGGGCCGAGTTCCGTACCGCAGGTCGCGTGCCGGAAATAGCGCAGCTGCGCCTCACCAAGCTGCTCGCGGCCCCACCGCCCGAGCGAGCGCAGGGTCGGCCACAGGGCGATGCCGCGGTCGGTGACGACATACTCGTCGCGCGGCGGCGACTCCTGGTAGCGGCGCTTCTCGAGGATGCCCTCGGCGGTCAGCGCCTGGAGGCGGGACGCGAGAACGGCGCGCGGGATGCCGAGGTGGACGAGGAAGTCGTTGTAGCGCCGTACGCCGTAGAGCGCGTCGCGCACGACGAGGAGCGTCCACCGCTCGCCGACGATCTCGAGCGCGCGGGCGATCGAGCACTCCTGCGTCGCGTAGTCCTTGCCGAGAGCCATGACCCCACTGTAGCCACTTTTCGACATGCAGGTTCAATGAACGAACCTAAGCTGCTACGGTCAACCCACGGGGCTGGTTCATTGACTGAACCCACCCTTCCACTGATCCGCTCCGGAGCCCGAAGGGCAGACCATGTCACCGCTCGACCACGCCACCACCGCGAAGGCGTCTTCGGCACCCCCCGGCACGCACCTCGAGACACCCCCGCGGGCAACCGCCACCCTCGCCGTCACCAGCGCCGCCACCGCCGTGGCCCTGATGACGTACACCGCGCCGATGGTCACGCTCCCCGACACCGCCGCCGCGCTGCACACCCCCGTCTCCGCCCAGGCCTGGCTGCTCAACGGCACCCCGCTGGGCCTCGCCGCACTCCTCCTGGTCGCGGGCAGCCTCGCCGACGACTACGGCCGCCGCCGGATCTTCCTCTCCGGCACCGTCGCCCTCGGCATCACCACCGCACTCGGCGCGCTCGCGACCTCCACCTGGCTGTTCACGCTGGCCCGCGTCGCGCAGGGCGCGGCGAGCGCCGCGATCCTCGCCAGCAGCCTGGGCCTGCTCGTACACGCCTTCCCGACCGCCCGCGGCAGGCTGCACGCGACCGGCGTGTGGGGCGCGTTCGTCAGCGGCGGCATAGCCCTGGGCCCGCTGCTCGCCGGCGCGATCGCCCAGACGTCGGACTGGCGGATCGCGTACGCCGTCCTGGGCGCCGCCGCGCTCCTCGTCGCCCTGCTGGGCACCCGGTCCCTCACGGAGTCGCGGGCCTCCCGGGGCGGTCGCCCCGACCTGGCCGGCGCCTTCACCTTCGCTCTGGCGCTCGTCGCCCTGGTGGCCGCGCTCACCCTGGGCCGGGACGGCTGGCTGCGCCCGTCAGTCGGCCTCCTGCTGGCGGCGTTCGCCGTCCTGACGACGGCGTTCGTGTTCGTCGAACACCGAACCCGTACGCCCATGATCGACCTCTCCCTGCTCCGCCACCGCCGCTTCCTCGCCTCCTCCGCGAGCGGTCTGTTCACCGGCCTCGCGGTGATCGGCCTGTTCAGCTTCCTGCCGGCGCTGCTCCAGCAGACCCTGGGCCTGTCCGCGCTGGACACGGCGTGGCTGTTCCTGCTCTGGTCCGGGCTGTCCTTCGGGGTCGCTCTGCAGGTGCGGCGCCTCGCGGGCCGGGTCTCCCCGCGCCACCAACTCGCCCTCGGCTTCGCCCTGCACGCGGTCGGCGTCCTGACGATGCTCGGCGCGCTCGACGCTGGTTCATGGACCCGCCTGCTGCCCGGCTTCCTCGTCTCCGGCGTCGGCAGCGGGCTCCTCAACGCCGCACTGCCGCTCGTCGCGGTCGAATCCGTCCCCGCGACCCGCGCCGCGATGGGCTCGGGCGCGCAGCAGACGTTCCGCTACATCGGCTCGTGCGCCGGCGTGGCCCTGACCATCGCGATCGTCACCTCCACGGGCGGGCTCGCGCACGGCGCGGACATCGCGATCGCGGTCTCGGCGGGGCTGGCGCTGGTGGCGGGCGCGAGCGTGCTGGCCCTTCGGGACCGGGTCTGACGCCTGCCGGGCGGGGCCGTTCCCTCGGAGGGGACGGGTCCCCGGGCGGGACGGCTCCCCGGATGGACCGGTTCCCTGGGCGGGACGGCTCCCCGGGCGGAGCGGTTCCCTGCGCGGGACGGCTCCCCGGACGGACCGGTTCCCTGCGCGGGACGGCTCCCCGGACGGACCGGTTCCCTGCGCCGGACGGCTCCCCCGGACGGGAACCGCTCCCCGCACGGGACGGTGACCGTGGTCAACGGGGGCGCATGGAGGTCAACGTGCCCCACACCACGAGCCGATACCCGGAGGTGTACTCGGGCGTGCAGGTGGTGAGGGTGATGTAGTACCCCGGCGCGCTGTACCCGTAGCCGGGCCGCACGGTACTGCGCGGCACTTCCCGAATGACCCCTCCGTCATTCGCGGAGGTCTGCGGAAGCGTCTTGTCGACGACGTAGACGTAGCGCCCGGCCGCCGTCTCGACATCGATCTCGTCCCCCCGCCGCAGCCGGTTGATGTACCGGAACGGCTCCCCATGAGTGTTCCGATGCCCCGCGAGCGCGAAGTTTCCCGCCTGTCCGGCCTGTTGAGTGTGCGGGTAGTGCCCGACGTACCCCTTGTTGAGGACATCCCGCTTGCCGACCCCCTCCGCGACGGGCACCCGAAGACCGAGCCGGGGAATGGAGAGAACGGCGTACGCCTGGGACGACCGGGGCGTTCCCTGAGCCCGCCGACTCCCGGTGGACGCCCCTGAACCACCCCCGCCGGAGGCTCCGGAACCACTACCGGAGGACGCCCCACCCCCCGCCGAGGCACCCGAACCACTCCCCGCACCCTGCTCCTGTCCCTCCCCCTTCCCCTCTCCCTCCCCGCTCCCCCACCCCTTCTCCAACGCCTGAACCTTCCTCTCGGCGCCCTCCCGGGCCTGCCGATTGGTCCACCAGAGCTGATGCACGACGAGGAGCAGGAGAAGGAGTCCGACGGTGACGAGAACCTCGCCCCCGCCCCACACCACCCGCCGGTACGCGGCCCGCCGCCGCCGAGTGCCGTGATCCACGACGCCGGGGGCCCCGAGGCCGCGCCGCACGATGCCGGGAGCCCGCATCCCGATGCCTCGCCTCCTCGACCGCCTCGCCTCCTTGACCGGGCCCGCAAGATAAGGGCTGCGCCCCGAACTCACCAGCCCCATGACCGCCCGAACCGTTCTTCGGCACCCAAGGGCAACGAAGAGATCCCGCCCTCTGGCCTGCAGATATCTCTCCCTCTTACGGCATCGGCAGTACGGTGTCCCCCATGCGCCCCGACACGTCTGCCGAACACGTCGACCACAACGCCGAAGCAGCGCGCCTGGAGCGGACCGCAGGCCTCTACCCCGAGGACGCCGAACACCTGCTCGTGCAGGCCGCGGCCCACCTCGAACTGGCCGGCGACCGCCCCGGAGCCACCGCGCTCTACGACCGCCTGCTGTCGTCCTCGACGCCCCTGGACCATCCCCACCTCGTCCGCGCCCTCAAGGCGTCGAACCTGTGGGAGTACGGCCACGAGGCCGAGGCCCGGGCGATCATCGACGGCATCCGCGCCGCGTCCCCGCGGGACCCGGCCCCCTGGGTGATCGTGGCCGAGGCCCTGGAGTCCCACGACGAGCTGGAAGCGGCGCAGGAGACGTTCACCCAGGCCGCGCAGCTCCTCCTCACGGAGACGTCGGAGCCCCCGTACTCCACCCACCCGCTCCTCTTCGGCCGCCACCGCGTCCGCCGCATGCTGGGCGCGGCCCACGACGACTGGGACACCCTGGCCGACACCCTCCACTCGTCCCCGGTCTCCCTGGACGAGCTCCACGACCCGAAACGCGTCTGGTCCCTCGGCTCGGACAACCCCGCCGAACTCCAGGCGGAGATCTCCCGCCTCAGGGCGGAACTGGGCACGTTCAGGGAGGCGTTGTCCCGCCCGTTCCCGGTGGCGATCCTCCACTGGCCGACCACCGAACTGACGGAACTCCTGACGGCGTACCCGACCCTCTCCTCGGAGTACCCGTCCCACGAGGAACACCTCGCGACCATAGAGGCGTCGCTACGGGAACTGGCGACTTCCGGCACCCCGAACCTCGGCATCGTCACGGGCACGGTCCCGTCGTACGAGGCTTTCGCCGCGTCGGAGGCCTCGTCCCCGTCGGACGCGACCCTGCTCCCGCAGTACGCGACGACGCTGGCGGCGCGGGGGCTGGCGGTGACTTGGCCGCCGCAGCGGGGGGTTGAGTGCTGGTGTGGGTCGGGGCGGGGTTATGGGGGGTGCCACGGAACCGAGGAATGATCGGGCAGGCTTATTCCGGGACACGACGCACGCAGTTGGGGGACCCGTGGACAAGGCCGAGGACGAGCAACTTCGAGCCATCGCCCCGGAAATCTCCCAGCTAACGATCACATTGCTCCGCCAGGTCGTCGGCCTAGAACCCGCAGAACGCGTCCCCGAGGAAGCCTTGGCCATCGCCGACCGACAAGGTCCTCAAGGACCACGGGGCCGACGGCCTACGCCTTCTTGCTGTAAGCCTGACGGGCTGGGCCGCAGCCGGGATCGAACGTGACGCCCAGCTGACCGGGCGAACGCTTGAGGCGGTCCTGGACGGCATGGAGCTGGCGTGTCTGGAGGCGAATCAGGACCGGTGACTACTCGGATTCACAACTACCTTGAAAACGATCACTTTTCATCCGAACGTCTTCGGTTGTCGGTAGCTGCTGTTAAAACAGAGTCGTACTGGCATGGCGATCGAGGGGGTAGCTGTGGAGGAATCGGGCGATCTGGCACAACCGGCTGTGGGCGTCTACGAGAAGTTGATCACTCACAGCTTGCGGGATGAACTCGAGCGACTCGAGGCCGCAGGCTGGAAGACCATCAAGGCAGACGTCAGCGCCGAGTCCTCTCCCCATGTGCTGGCCCGCTACATCAGCGAGACGGTGGGGCGGAGGCTGAGTCAACTCCCTCACGACAAACAGGTCACCGCAGCAAACAGGATCCTGGAGTCACTCGCCGCCAGCGCACCTGAGCTGAGTGAAGAAGTGGCCGCCGACACCGTCGCAGAAGGACCACGACAACTGTTGGCCCTCGCCGAACAAGAGGCACCGGGGGTCTACGCCATCCGCCCTTCTACTCCACTTTCCGAAACCTCGCTGATCACCAACTCTCCAGAAGACCTTAGCCTTGGCGCGGAACTAAGGGCCGAGTTGGCCACCGCCGACCGCATCGACCTGCTGTGTGCATTCGTGAAGTGGTATGGCATTCGCGTCCTGGAGGACGCGTTGCGCGCCGCAAAGGATCGTGGGGTGCCGATCCGCGTCATCACAACAACCTACATCGGCGCCACAGACCGTCACGCGCTCGACCGGCTCGTTGAAGACTTTGGTGCTGAGGTCAAGGTCAACTACGAAATTCGATCTACGCGACTGCATGCGAAGGCATGGCTCTTCCGACGCAAGAGCGGCTTCGACACGGCATACGTCGGTAGCTCGAACCTTTCGAAGGCCGCGCTCCTCGATGGCTTGGAGTGGAACGTACGCCTGTCGTCGGTTGCCACGCCTGCGGTACTCGACAAGTTCGAGGCGACCTTCGATGCGTACTGGAACGACAGCGCCTTTGAGTCGTACGACCCCTACGAGGACGGCGAGCGACTCGATAGTGCCCTAGCCCAGGCGGGCGGCACTGGCTCAGGTACTGACCTGAAGATCAATCTCTCCGGACTCGAAGTGCGCCCTTTCCCGCACCAGCGGGACATGCTTGAGCGCCTCCGTGTCGAGCGCGAAATCCGTGGACGGGAGCGCAACCTCCTCGTTGCAGCCACGGGCACGGGCAAGACGGTCATGGCAGCCCTGGATTACCGAGCCCTGCGCAAGAAGCTCGCAAAAGGCAATCCGAGACTGCTGTTCGTCGCCCACCGCAAGGAAATCCTCCGGCAATCCCTCCGCACATACCGCGAAGTACTCGATGACGCTTCCTTCGGAGAACTACTCCACAGCGGTGAAGATCCTCGCGACTGGAACCATGTCTTCGCCAGCGTCCAATCCCTGAACGTCCAACGGCTGGAGCAGCTTACTCCTGGCCATTTTGACATCATCGTCATCGACGAGTTCCATCACGCCACAGCGGCTACCTACCAGCGAGTCATCGACCACTTCAAGCCTAAGGAGCTGCTGGGTCTCACCGCCACGCCTGAGCGGATGGACGGGCGCAACGTACAGGACGAGTTCTTCGACGGACGCATTGCGGCGGAGATGCGGCTGTGGGAAGCCCTCGAGAATGATTTGCTCTGCCCCTTCCACTACTTCGGCATCCCAGACGGCACAGACCTAACCAACCTCGGCTGGCAGAAGGGCGCTTACGCAGATCGAGACCTCGGCAACCTCTATACCGGCAACCATGCGCGCGCCCGCATCGTGGTCAAGCAGATCCGAGACAAGGTCTCCGCCCCCGGGTCCATGCGGGCGTTGGGCTTCTGTGTCACCAAGGCTCATGCCCACTTCATGGCCGACTTCTTCCGTGGCGCCGGGTTCCAGGCCCTCGCTCTCGACAGCGACTCTCCCGCTGGAATCCGTACTCAGGCGCTAGCTGACCTACGCGACGGCAAGCTACAGGTGATCTTCTCCGTCGATCTGTTCAACGAGGGGCTCGACATCCCTGATGTCGACACGCTACTCCTCTTGCGCCCCACGAACAGCGCCACGATCTTTCTTCAGCAACTCGGCCGAGGTCTACGACGCACCGAGACGAAGCCGGTGCTCACCGTCCTCGACTTCATCGGGCAGCACCGAGCAGAATTTCGCTTCGAGGAGCAATTCAGAGCCCTGACCAACCTCTCCCGAAACCGCCTCGTCGACCATATCGAGCACGACTTCCCGCAACTTCCTTCCGGATGTCAGATCATTTTGGAGGGCAAGTCCAAAGAGCTGGTCCTTGGCAACATCCGTGCCCAACTGGCCGCCACCATCAAGACGTTGGTGACCGAGGCCAAGGCGTACAGCACGCCGAGGCTCGCGGACTATCTCCGCGAAAGCCGTCGGGAGATCAAGGAGCTATATAAGAGCGACAACTCCTGGACGACGGTGCTTCGCAAGGCAGGTTTCATCGAAGGCCCGGCGTCCTCAGAGGAAACGGCACTCCTCAAGCGCGTCCACGCGTTCCTACACGTCGACGACCCAGAGCGCGCGCACGCATACCTTCGTCTACTCGCCGACGATGCCCTCGCGTACGAGGATCTGTCTCCCACGGACCAGACCTACGCCCGCATGTTCTTCTTCAACCTCTGGGACAACGCCGGCGGCTTCACCAGCTTCCAGCAAGGCCTCGAGTCGCTGCGCCCCCAACGAGCGTTCCGCGATGAGCTTCAGCAAGTGCTGTCGTACGTCATCGAGCAGTCTGACCACTACCCGATTCCTCTGTCGGGCGACCATCGCCACATCCCGCTCAAGGTCCACAGCGCCTACAACCGCTCCGAGATCCTCACCGCCCTCGGCGTAGCCCGCTTCGGCGGCCAGATGCCCAGATCCTTCGCTCAAGGCGTGCAGTGGGTCGATGAGCTCCAAACCGATGCCCTATTGATCACGTTGGAGAAGAACGAGAAGGATTTCTCCCCCACGATCCGCTACAAGGACTACGCGCTGAGTCCTACGCTCTTCCACTGGGAGTCTCAGAACGCAACGGCGGAAAGTTCCCGCACTGGCTTGCGTTACCAACAGCACGCACAGCGGAACAGTCACGTCTTGCTGTTCATGCGCCGTTACAAGAACACCGACATCGGCAAGTCTCAGCCCTGGATGCTCCTGGGCCCAGCGACGTATGTGGAACATACGGGCAGTAAGCCGATGGCGATCACGTGGCGACTGAAGCATGAGCTTCCGGCCGACGTGTGGACGTATTCAGCCATCGCAGCGGGCTGATTACCCAGAGGCCCGATGTCAGTGCCATCCGCTAACGTCGAGGGCATGAACGATTCTTCGATCAGACCTGGGCAACTCACGACACGCGCCAAGATGCAGAAGCTCTTCGGTGGAGGGGATCGCGAAGGGATAGTTCCGTCCACAACCACACCAAACATACTGATATACACAGACCACGAGAGCGGTAAAGAGTACGGCTACCAGGACGGCTGGCTCGAAGAAGAAGACGATCAAGGGCCCGTGTTCGAGTACACGGGCAGAGGGCGCTATGGGGACCAGACCTTCTTAGGGCAGGCCGGATCCCGCAACAACGCGATATTGCAGCACGTTGATGATGGCAGAAGACTGCGTCTCTTCGTCTCAGCCGGAAAGATCCCCGGATCGAACTCCGATGCAAAGTTGCAGCGCTACCTCGGCGAATTCGAGCTAGATACGAAACAGCCGTACACCATCCGCGAAGCTAATGATCCGGCCGGAAACCGGCGGCGCATAATAGTCTTCAGAATGCGACCCAAGGGAAAAGTTCAACATATCCCGGCGGACGCAATCGAGCCCGCGGAGAAGACTCGAGCTCAACGTGTATCGGCAGCCATTACGGCAAGCTCGATCGCCGAACCGCCAAAAAATCGGGCACGGGAGAGTAGGCGCTCCGCGCAACCAAGTACCATTGCCGACCTCCGCAAATCCAGGTTGCTGGATGAATACATCAGGCACCTTGAGGAACAGCAACACGAGGTCGGCGCCTTCCAGATCAAGATTGCCGGAACCACAATCACTCTGAAGACCGACCTCTACGACGCCACCGATCACGTGTTGTACTCCGTGAAGGGTGCTAGCAGCCGCGACGAGATTCGCATGGCCATTGGCCAACTCAAGGACTACGTAAGACACATCGAGCCGACCAACCCGAAGTTGACAGTGCTCCTTCCCGAGAAGCCCCACAGAGACCTTCATGACCTGCTGCACAGGGAAGGCATCAGCGTGATCTACCAAGACGAAAAGAACTACGTCCCCTTCCCTTTCTCATAGCCGCCAGCTCACCAAAGGACCTCGGGAGCCAACATGCCGTCACCAGAGCACGAGTTCCTGTCGGATGCTGCTCTCCGAATAATGGAGAGTACTTCCAGGTCTGGCCTCTTCACTTACCAAGAGGGAAGTCGAAAGCTTTTCGATTTCTCATGCGACCTCAAGAAAGACTGGTCGAAGATAGTTTCCGGGCAAACTCTCTGGAAGCACGACAGGGATGGGATAGACAAAGACATAAGAACCCTGCTCACCGAGCGAGATGTTTCCGCCGCGGTATATATAGCACGCCATTCGATGCAGAACAAGGTGCGAGTGGCTGAAGTAGCCGGCTCGTATCGCGACACTCCGATGCGCGATAGACTTTCCCGCTTGCGCATATTCTGGGTTCCAGATGACTTTGACGCGGATGACGAGAAGGCCAGACAGTCAGCCTACCGAAATCTGAAGGAAGAGATGACGAAGGACCTGCTGATACAGGTGGCTCTAGGCGGTCTTACTCCTCAGGATGTTTCTCGCTTCGCAGCTTCTGGCCGCCCGGGCTATCCGCTCGCCATCCTTTCGCACATCAAAACACACGGATTCCGGAGCCTATCTGACGCTTCCAAGAGGCTTGGATTCAGCACACCAATCCTCAAGGAAGAGGTTCAACGGCTTTTCGTCATAGGATTCCTAGAAAGCGACAGCCTCCAGGGTGGCATCTATCGGATCAGCGATAGCGGAAACGCCATTATCGACGTCTGCTCTCGACTTCGCGATTACCTCCACGGAAGGCTCGGTGAATGCAACGAGAACAAAGAGTTTGAGCACATATGCCGACTACTCGGCATCGACTACACCTCCACGCCCCCTGGAGCTGCCGAGTCCGCCAGAAAGGTAGACCTTCAAAACCCCACAGCACTTCTCATGCAACACGTGGCCCAGTCCGACAGGGACGGGTCAGTGGAATGGCCCGAACCGTACTTCGCCCTACCGAGCACGTAGGAACGCCATCACCCCTCATGAGCTCCCCGCCCCAATCGCTCATGCCAACGAGTCCTCGGCCCCTACAACGTCGGCCTCCTGATGTTCACCTCTGCCGAGATCAAGTCGTTGCTGACGCGCCGCGTCTCCCAGGTCGCCCCAAGGAACTGCACACGAGCTTCGACGCCTTCGACGCATTCATCGAGTGGTGGCAGGCAACGGCGAACGCCTATGGCGGACTGCTGTACGAGCCCCGTCGTGGCAATCCTGCCCCCGCCCTGCTCGACTGACGGTAGCTGACGCTCCGTCTCTCGCCCCTCCCGTCAGAGTCCGTTGACTCCCCAACATCTGCTCCTATATCCGACGGGGCGTTCAGGTCTCCCTGTGCCAGAGCACGACGCCGTAGGCTTCCCTGGGTGATTGAGACCATCGTCCTCGACGTCGGCGAGACCATCACCCGCGACGACCGCTACTGGCACTCGTGGGCGGACTGGCTCGACATCCCCCGCCACACTCTCTCCGCCCTCGTGGGGGCCGTGGTCGCTCAAGGCCGCGACAACGCAGATGCTGTACGCCTTGCACGCCCCGGCATCGACGTGGCGGCTGAGTACCACGCCCGAGAGGCAGCCGGCCGGGGCGAGTTCCTCGACGAGACGGATCTGTACGACGATGTCCGTCCCGCCCTTTCCGGACTGCGTAAGCTCGGCATCCGTGTCATCATCGCCGGAAACCAGACTGCCCGCGCAGGCCAGCTGTTGCGTGACCTTGACCTGCCCGTTGATCTCGTCGTCACGTCTGGGGACTGGGGCGTGGCAAAGCCGCACTCAGAGTTCTTCGAGCGCGTGCTGGAAGTAGCCCAAGCCGCGCCGTGGGAGACCGTGTACGTCGGTGATCATCCGGCCAATGACGTCTTCCCAGCGAAGGCGGCCGGGCTGCGGACGGCGCACATCCGTCGCGGACCCTGGGGCCATCTGTGGGCGGACGACCCGGCGTTGAGAGCGGCAGCCGACTGGCAGATCGACAGCCTCACTCAGCTCACCACGATCACCGCGGGTTGACGGCAACGAACCGTCCCGCCTGTCAGGACTGGCGGGACGGTTCGTGAACACGCTGCGTCTCGGCACGAGTACGGTTCGGAGTGAACGCCTCGAACTGGAGCCGGTATGCCCGCACACGCCAACGGTGGGGTAGGCAAGCGGATCGCCTACTACCGCAGCGTCATGCGCCCGAAGATGACGCAGCAGCAGCTCGCCGACGCCGCCCGCGTCTCACTCGGCACCATCCGCAAGGTCGAGCAAGGCGATCGCGGCGTCAGCGATGCCACCCTCGAAGCCCTCGCGGCCGCTCTCGGCATTGACCCGAGCCGTCTGCGCGTCGACCGCGGCCCTGTGCACACCCGCGTTCACGAAGCGATGCCCGCGCTATCCGCAGCGATCGCCACGTACGACGTCCCGGATGACGGTCCGACTCGCCCTCTCGATGAACTTCGAACTGCCGTCGCGGCGGCTGCTTGCTGGCGCCTTGCGGCCCAGTACACGCGCATCGTCCGCGAACTTCCCGACCTGCTCGCGGAACTGGCTCGTGCCTACCACGAAGCCCCTGCCCACCAGAGGCACAAGCCAGCCGCGCTATTGGTCACCGCCTACCGCGCAGCCGACGCCGTCGCTTTCAAGTTCGGTGCCCACGACCTGTCCGCGCGCTTGGTCGAACTGATGCGATGGGCTACCCACGACACAGACGATCCGCTGCTCACCGCGTCCGTCGCCTACGTACGAACAGAGACGTTCTTCGCCGCGCGCGCCCATGCCTCCGGGCTGCGTGCTCTTGAGCAGGCCATCGACTCAGCACCCGCCGCGAAGACGGCGCCTGCCATCGCGGCAAGAGGCGCCCTTCACATGAGGGCCGCGGTCATCGCCGGGCGAGCGCGTGACGCCACAGCCTCGCAAACCCACCTCGCCGAAGCCCGAGCCCTCGCGGACCAAGTTTCCGAGGCGATCTACCACGGCACGGCGTTCGGGCCCGACTCCGTCCGCATCCACGAGGTGTCCGTAGCCGTCAGCCTCGGAGACGGCCACGTCAGCCGTGCTCTCACCGTCGCGCGTGATTGGAAGCCACCCGCCGAACTCCCGGCCGAGCGGCGCTCCGGCTTCTACATCGAACTGGCCCGAGCCCAACTGTGGTCTGGTCTCGCAGGCCATGCTTTCGAGTCCTTGAAAGTTGCCCGCCAGATCGCCCCGCAGCACACGCGTGAGCACCCGTGGGTCCGTGAAGACGCTGCCACGTTGCGGCGGTTGAAGCGTGCCGACTCGGAGACGCTCACGAACTTCGCCGAATGGTGCGCTGCCACCTGAGCTGCCTGTCGGCTACCCCTCGCTGGGGTACTTGTGGCCCTTGCAGGCCCCCACCATCTGTCCGAGGCATTGGAACCAACAGATGGGACAGGGATGCCTGAAGCAACCCCAGTCGTGCCCATCCTCATCGAGGGCAGCATGAGCATCGCTCGACTGCGCGGCGAAGCCTGCATCGGCGGCCGAGCCGTCGCCAACAAGTTGCGCGTGGCCGGGCACGGGGCACTCCGCAGCAGCACGCACGTGTGGCAGATCATGACCGACGTACACCGACGCGGAGCGGTGGCAGCGTGAACGTCGCCGCAGAGGCCCAGCAGCCATGGCTACCGCCTGAAGGAACAATTTGGCACGTCGAGGCGGGCACCCACTTCGACGTCGTTCGGACAGGTCGAACTCTCGGTGCCGCCGCACTCGCTCTGCTCGGAGACTCCTCGGGAGCAGTGATCTGCGATCCGTGGAGCCGCATTTACTACTTTCTGACCGAGCCGTCCTCGACGACCGGCTGGAAAGTGCGTGAGACGACCGCATGCGGGGCTGCCACCTACGTCGTTGTCCCGCCCCTCAACTCCAAGGAAGTGGATCTGCACTGGGTGGTGAGGCCACCCGCCGATCGTCCATTCACGCCGACAGAGCAGCTGCGTCAGGCACTCCAGACTGCGGTCGACGAGCAGTACGGCCCACGGCCGGAGCATTCCCGATGAGTGCGGAAGCAACCAACGAAGTTGTCGATGCCTTCAACGTCCTTGCTGATCACTGCCTGATCTGCCGTAACTGCAGAGCATCGCCTGACCAGACATGCCCGGCAGCGCAGCTGCTGTACCGCAGCTGGAAAGCGGTGTGGAAGGAGACTCGTCACTGTGATCTGCGGGAAGTGTGACCAGACGATTCGGGTCGGCGAGGACTACGACGGACACGACAAAGTCTCGTCATCCGCTGGCGGAATCACCATCTACCTGCACAAGCAGTGCCCGTCGCAGCCTTCACGACGTGCCCGTCGAGGTGCTGACATCACCGTGCAGAGTGCGCGTCGGCCTGACGGGCTCGGTTGACTCCGGCCACGCCCACGTTTGAACTGACGCACCCCCGAGCGGGGCCAGCACGCGCTACCCGGCGGCCGCAAGGTCCCTCATGACGTCCTGATGGCCGGCCGGATCGCGCTGTTGAGCCTCGCCACGCGTTCGAGAGACGCTGCGGTGGTTTCACGAACCACCGCATATGACCGCCTTGGATTCACCGTCATTGACCGAAGGGAGGGACGGTGACCCATTCCGTCCCGTGGCAACAGCGTCTGTCCAGTAGCACCGAAGACATCCAGGACGAGGTGATCTGCTGGTACCAACAGACTCGGCATGGCAAGGGGTACGTCCCCACGATGATCTGGGGCACCCTCCAAACCGAGGCCTACGCGACCGTGATCCTCCGCCGGGTCGTCGAATTCCTCAAGGTTCCGGACGATGTGCCGGCAGGGGTGGCCAAGCGGATGCAGCGGCAGCAGGTGCTGTACGACGGTGAGCACCACTACGACGTGATCCTCGGCGAACAGGCTCTGTACACGAACATCGGTGGGCCGGAGGTGATGCGCGAGCAGATGGAACGGCTTGTCAGGGATATCGACCTGCCCTCGCTCTCCCTCGGCGTCCTGGCCGCCACTGCCGAGGTGAACGTTGTCCCTATGCCCGGCTTCAGTGTGTACGACGATGCCAGAGTTCACTACGAACTCGTCTCCGCCGGTGTGGACGTCACCGAGCCGGATGAACTCGCGCTCCACGACAAGGCCTTCAACGCTCTGAGCAGCGTTGCCTGTTACGGCGACGCCGCCAAGGACCTGATCACCAAGGCCCTGGTGTTCTGGAGCAACGACTAACTGATCCGTCACTGCGGCGACGATCACGCCCGGTCGCGTCACGTTGACATCAACGCACCCAAGGCCGCCCGGTTTTGCTGAGTGTGGCGGTTCCGGGATGAGCGTCAAGAGCGCCCTTCGGGCGTCGGCTGCGCCGATTTCGCTTCGCTGCACTCTTGACCCTCACCCCTCCACCGCGCAGTGCTCTTGGCCGGGCGGCCCGAAAGGGGGCGGCGGGGGAAGCGGGGGTGGGGTTTCTTCGCGTTGCCGGGTGCCGGGAATTTGTGGCTTGGGGACGCCTATGGCCTTCCGCGCACGCCGGGTTGGTATGGCGGCTTCCTGATGGTGGGTGGGACGAGAGCATGTCTGGGGTGGTCCGGGTGGACCAGGACGCCGGTCGTCTTGGCCTGGCACCGATTGCGATGACGCGCTGCGTGGGCTGACGACTGGCCGGTGACAGGCGGAGTTCCCGGTTCCGGGATGGATCATTCTGACGGATGAAATGCGGCGATGAGCTGGGGATATCACTCTCCGTGAGCGATAATGAAAGGGGTCGGACCGTTGGTGGGTGGGTGAGGTTCGGCGCTCTCATGGGGGACGGGGGTGTGCGCGGTGGCTGTTGCGGTGGAGTCCGAAGTCGATGTGTCGTCTGCGGTGGCAGATGAGTGGATTTCTGAATTGCGGTCGTGCGCGCCTTCGGTGGAGACCCTGGGGTTGCTGGTCGAGTTGGCCGGTGAGCGGCTTTCGGCGCGGGGGCGGATTGATGCCCTGGCCGTGTTCGAGAGGCACCTTGCCTGGATGCAGGGGATGCAGGTCGAGGTGTTGGCGGCCATTGGGGATTACGCGGATTCTGGGGCCGATGCTGCCGCAGCCGGTGAGGCGTTCGATGCTCGGCTGCTGCGGGAGTGGGATGCCGCGAGCGATGAAGTGGCTTGTGCCTTGCGGCTGGCCGGCGGCACCGCTTCGCGGCGGCTCGAGGTGGCGCAGCAGCTGTGCGCTCGATATCCGGCGACTCTGGACTTGCTGAAGCGTGGGGAGATCTCCCATCTGCAGGCCGAAGCCGTCACGGAATTGTGTGCGGTTCTCGAGCCGGATAAGGCTGGGCAGGTTGAGGCCGTCGTGGTCGCGAAAATGCCGAAGTTGGCCGTCGGGCAGACGCGGGCCCTGTTGCGTCGGCAGATTCATAAGGCCGATCCTGACGGAGCTGAGGAGCGGCATCGGCGGCGCAAGGCAGATCGGGAGACTGTCCTCTATCCGCGAGAGGATGGGATGGCCCTCTTCGGCGCCGTCCTGCCTGCTGAGCAGGCTGCCGAGATGGGACAGGCCGTCGATGCGCATGCGGCCACGTTCGACAATGACGGGCGGACTCTGGCGCAGAAGCGTGCCGACGCGTTGTACGACCTTGTGGTCAACCGGAATGGTGTGGTGGGAGATGGCGCGACTCCGGTGCGGGGGCGGGCTGCTGCCGTCGTGCAGGTCACGGTGCCTCTTGATGTTCTGGTGGGGGCCGAGGACGGGCCTGCCGAGCTGAAGGGGTACGGGCCGATCACCCCGGGGCAGGCGCGTGAAATCGCTTTTGCTCCGGGGACGATCTGGCGGAGGCTCATTACCGATCCTGGCAGTGGGCTGCTCGTGAAGGTCGATCCGACCACCTATCGGCCCACGGCTGATGCCGAGAGGCAGGTCATCGCGCGCGACCAGTACTGCGCCTTTCCCAGTTGTCGGATGCCTGCGCATCGCTGCGATGTCGATCACGTCGAACCGTTCGATCACGAGCGTCCTGAGGCGGGTGGGCTGACAGTTCCTGAGAATCTGCAGCCGTTGTGTCGGCGGCATCATCGGCTGAAGACCCACCATCGCGGATGGAGGGTGACGCGGGATCCGCATACCGGGATTGCCAGTTGGACGAGTCCCACGGGGCATACGTACAGGAATGCGCCGCCCGTTTATCGGGAGTGAGTGATCAACTGTTCTGGTTCGCTGGTTCGGCGGGCAGCTTCCAGTGGAGGCCACACCTTGGGGCTGTACGCCGGAGGTTCCACGATCTGCTTCATGACTCCCTCGGCCGCAGGGTGACTTGCTGCTCTGCGTGTGGTGACCGCATCGGGGCACGGTGATCGTGTCGTAAGAACGCGGTGATCGTGCGCGAGGTCTTGACATGAGCTTGGGCGCGTCACAACCTTTGGCAACGTTGTCACAACCTCTGACAACGTTGTCATGTCGGCTCCGGCGCCACCCGCGTGTTCGCCGGCCGCGCTGTTTTCTGATGGGACTCACGTTCATGGCAGGTCAGTCACATGCGCCGCGGGATCCTTCCGGTCCTTCCCGGCGGTCGGTGGTCACTACGGGTTCGACTCTTCTCGGCGGGTTCGGTCTGAGCGCTCTGTTCCCGGCGACGAGCACGGCCGCCGGGCGCGGTGACGCGCTCACCGCGGCGGCGTCGTCCGGTGAACTCGCCGCCTACCGCCCCGTCAAGGTCTCCTCGACGGACTACGCGCCGACCCCGGGCGAGTTCGTGGTCGACCGTCTCGCGTCGCCCGGGGTCCGGGGAAGCGGATGGCGTGCGGCGGCGGGGGACGACCCGCAGTGGATCTCGGTCGACCTGCAGGCCGACTGCCGGATCACGCGGGTCCGCCTCACCTTCGAGGCCGACGCGAGTGATCCGGTTTTCACGCCGCCCACCACCGGCAACCCGGCCGACGGCACCACCGGCAAGGAGATCCTGTCCAGTTACGCGCTCGCCTTCGTGGTCGAGACGTCCAGGGACGGCAGTTCCTGGACGAGCGTGTACCGCACGACCTCCGGTACGGGCGGGGTGGTGGACATCCCGCTGACCCGGTCCGTGACGGCGCGGTGGGTGCGGATGACGGCCCAGCGGCGGTCCAGTCCCAACCCGCTCGGTCTGAATGGTTTCGAGGTGTACGGCACCGTCGGTGGCCGGCGGCCCTCGGCCACCGGCTGGACCGACTGGGGAACCCACCACGGCGAGGCTCCCCGGCTGGCCGTCGCGGCGGACGGCACGGTGCCGCTGGAGTCCGGCTGGCGGCTGACCCTGGACGACTGGGCCGACGGCGAGGGCGCCGACCTGTCGAAGCCGACCGTGGACACCAGTGGCTGGCTGCCCGCCACCGTGCCCGGCACGGTCCTCGCCTCGCTCGTCGACCAGGGAAAGCTTCCGGACCCGGTGGCCGGACTGAACAATCTGCACATCCCTGAGGCGCTCTCCCGCCATTCCTGGTGGTACAAGCGTGACTTCGGCCTGCCGTCCGGTCTGCGCACCGGCCATGGCCGCAGGGTCTGGCTGGAGTTCGACGGCATCAACCATCAGGCCGACATCTGGCTCAACGGCCACCGGGTGGGAGGGCTCACCTACCCGTTCGCCCGCTCGGCCCATGACGTGACGGAGTGGATCGCCGAGAAGGGCCAGAACGCGCTGGCGGTGAAGATCACGCCGATGCCCGTCCCCGGCAGCCCGGGGGACAAGGGCCCCGCCGGGGAGTCCTGGGTGGACGCGGGCGCGGGCCAGATGAACCTCAACTCGCCCACGTATCTGGCCGCTTCGGGGTGGGACTGGATGCCCGCCGTCCGGGACCGGGTCTCGGGGATCTGGAACCACGTCCGGCTGAGGTCCACGGGGCCCGTGGTCATCGGCGACCCCCGGGTGGACACGGTTCTGCCGGAGCTGCCCGACACCTCCGTCGCCGAACTGACCATCACCGTCCCGGTCCGTAACGCCGATTCGGTCGAGCACACCACGACCGTCTCCGCCTCCTTCGGCGACATACGTGTCTCCAAGGCCGTCACCGTGCCGGCCGGCCGGAGCGTCGACGTCACCTTCGCTCCGGACGCCTTCAGCCGGCTGCGGCTGCGCAACCCCGCGCTGTGGTGGCCCAACGGGCTCGGCAGTCCCGACCTTCACGACCTCACCCTGGCCGCCGCGGTCGACGGGACGGAGAGCGACCGGCGCACCACCCGCTTCGGCATCCGCCAGTTCGGCTACGAGTACGACGTGCCGCTGCCCTTCACCTCGTCCGGCGACGCCTGCACCCAGTCGCTGGAGGTCGGGAGGCAGCAGGCCCGGTATGTGCGGGTCAGGTGCCTGACCAGGGCTACGGACTGGGGCAGCTCCCTGTGGACCCTGTCCGTGACGGACAGCGGCAGGCCGGGCACCGACCTCGCCCTGCACGCGGGCGCCACCTCCTCCACGACGGACGGCGACGACCACGGCCCCGGCAACGTCACCGACGGTGACCCCGGCACCCGCTGGTCCTCGGCCTACCAGGACGATCAGTGGATCCGCGTGGACCTGGGGTCCCCGCAGTCCTTCGACGGCGTCGACCTCGTGTGGGAGCAGGCCTACGCCCGGACGTACGTGGTCCAGGTGTCCACGGACGACTCGACCTGGACGGACGTGAAGTCCGTCGACAACACCGCCGTACCGCTGCCGTTCAACACCGACCGGGCGAGCTTGCAGGTGGAGGACTTCACCGCCCGCACGGCCCGCTTCGTGCGGATCAACTGCGGTGTGCGCCACACCAGCTGGGGCAACTCCCTCTGGTCCCTGTCGGTGATCGACAGCTCCCGTCCGGGCACCGACCTGGCACTGCACAAGGCGGCCACGGCCTCCACGGAGGAGTCCGACCATCCGGCCGCGGCCGCCACCGACGGCAGCCCCGACAGCCGGTGGTCGTCGCAGTACGAGGACCACCAGTGGATCCAGGTCGACCTCGGCTCCGCCCAGAGTTTCGACCGGGTGGCCATCCTGTGGGAGCAGGCCTATCCGAAGACTTACGTCATCCAGGTGTCGTCCGACGGTGACACCTGGACGGACGTGAAGTCCGTGGACAACAGCCCGGTGCCGCTGAAGATCAGTGTGAACGGCGTACGGGTCCTGGCCAGGGGCGGCAACTGGGGCTGGGACGAACTGCTGCGGCGGATGCCGGCCGAGCGGATGGACGCGGCGGTGCGCATGCACCGCGACATGAACTTCACGATGATCCGCAACTGGGTCGGCAGCATCAACCGCGAGGAGTTCTACGCCAGTTGCGACGAACACGGCATCCTGGTGTGGAACGACTTCCCCAATGCCTGGGCCATGGACCCGCCGGACCATGACGCGTTCAACGCGATCGCGCGCGACACCGTACTGCGCTACCGCATCCACCCGTGCGTGGTGGTGTGGTGCGGCGCCAACGAGGGCGACCCGCCGGCCGCCATCGACAAGGGCATGCGCGACGCCGTCGAGCAGCAGGTCCCCGGCATCCTCTACCAGAACAACTCCGCCGGAGGCATCATCAGCGGCGGCGGCCCCTACAACTGGGTGGAGCCCGAGAAGTACTACGACCCGTCGACCTACGGCAGCAAGAGCTTCGGATTCCACACCGAGATCGGCATGCCGGTCGTCTCCACCGCCGAGAGCATGCGCAACCTGGTGGGAGAGGAGAAGGAGTGGCCGATCGGCGGCGCGTGGTACTACCACGACTGGAGTGAACACGGGAACCAGGCTCCGCAGCAGTACCGGGCGGCGATCGAAGCGCGCCTGGACACCGCGACGGATCTCGACGACTTCGCCCGCAAGGCGCAGTTCGTCAACTACGAGAACGCGCGCAGCATGTTCGAGGCGTGGAACGCCCACCTGTGGGACGACGCCAGCGGCCTCATGCTGTGGATGTCCCACCCCGCCTGGCACAGCACCGTCTGGCAGACCTACGACTACGACTTCGACGTCAACGGCACCTACTACGGTGCCCGCACCGCCTGCGAGCCCCTGCACGTCCAGGCCGACCCGTTGAAATGGCAGCTCCTCGTGGTGAACCACACGCGCCAGGCGGTCAAGGGCGCGACCGTCACCGCCCGGCTGCACGACCTCGCCGGCCGCCGGATCGGCGGGACCAGGAAGGCCGTGGTCGATGTCGCGTCGGCCTCCACCACCCGCACCTTCTCCGTGGACTGGACCGACGACCTGCCCGATCTGCATCTGCTGCGTCTGACCGTCGAGGACCACGCGGGTCGTACGCTCTCGGCCAACACCTACTGGCGCCATCGGACCCCGGCCGCGATGAAGGCACTCAACGACCTCCCACGGGTCAGGCTCTCGGCCTCGATCACCCGTGTGTCGCGCTCCGGTACCCGACGTGAGCTGACCGCTGTCGTCGAGAACCGCGGGTCGGCCCTCGCCCCGATGGTCCGGCTGTCGCTGCTGGACGATCACAGCGGTGACCGCGTCCTGCCGACGCTGTACAGCGACAACTACCTCTGGCTGCTGCCCGGCGAGTCGCGGACGGTCACCCTGTCCTGGCCGGCTCACGCGCTGCCGTCGAACCGTCCGGCGCTCAGCGTGTCCGCCTACAACGCTCCCCGCACGGTCGCCCGGGGGTAGGGCGGTCGCCGGACGTCCGTTCGTGCGCGTTAGCCTCGGTTTGTTCGACAGAGGCGGGCAGGAGCGGGAGGCAGTAATGGCGAAGGTACCGGCCGCGGCGGTGGCCGCGGGTGGGCTCATCGGCGGGTACGGCGTGGCCCGGTGGACCAAGAAGCGGCAGCTCGGCGGGGTGGTGCTCGCCGCCGCCGGGGCCACGGCCGCGCAGCAGTGGCGGCGGCAGGCCGGCGGGAAGGCCGCGGGGGCGCTGACCGTCGCGTACGTCGCCGCCTTCGCCGGGTCCCACCCGCTGGCCAAGAAGGTGGGCGCCTGGCCCTCCGTGTTCGGCGTCGCCGGTGCCGTGGCCCTCGCCTCGTGGGCCGTGGCCGACCGGCGGGCCTGAGCGAGCACGGAGCACTACGGGCCTGAGGGTCGGAGGGCTTGAGAGTCTCAGGGTCTGAGGGCTTGAGGGTCTGAGGGCTTGAGGGTCTGAGGGCTTGAGGGTCTGAGGGCTTGAGGGTCTGAGGGCTTGAGGGTCTGAGGGCTTGAGGGTCTGAGGGCCTACGAGGCCGCGGCAGCGGACACGGGTTCCGGGACCGGGACCGGGACCGGGACTGAGGTTGGGACCGGGACCGGGGTTGGTTCCGTGCTCCGGAACGCGCGGCGGTATGCGTGCGGGCTCGTTCCCACCACGCGCTTGAACCGTTCCCGGAACGCCGTCGGTGAGCCGAACCCCGCCTGGGTCGCGATGCGTTCGACCGGGTACGTGGTCGTCTCCAGGAGGTACTGGGCGCGGCGGACCCGGGCGCGGTGCAGCCACTGGAGCGGTGTGGTGCCGGTCTGGTCGCGGAAGCGGCGGTTGAGCGTACGGGTGCTCATGCCTGCGTGGGCGGCGATGTCCTCCAGGGTCAGCTCACGCTCCGCGTTCTCCTCCAGCCAGGCGAGGAGGGGCTCCATCGTGGTGCCGGCCGGTACCGGGGGCTGGTCGTGGATGATGAACTGGGCCTGGCCGCCCTCCCGTTCGAGCGGCATGACCGACATCCGGGCCGCGTGCGCGGCGACCGCCGAACCATGGTCCTGGCGGATCATGTGCAGGCACATGTCGAGGGCGGCGGCCGCGCCCGCCGAGGTGAGGAACTGGCCGTTGTCGACGTAGAGGACGTTCGGGTCGACGGTCACGGCGGGGTACCTGGCGGCCAGGTCCGCGGCCGCGACCCAGTGCGTGGTGGCGCGCAGCCCGTCCAGCAGGCCGGTGGCGGCGAAGACGAAGGCGCCCACGCAGATCGAGGCGATCCGGGTGCCGTGCGCGGCCGCCGCGCGCAGCGCCTCCGTCACGCCCGGCGGGAGCGGGGCGGCCGGGTTCGCGACGCCGGGCAGGATGATCGTGTCGGCCTCGGCGAGCGCCTCCAGGCCGTAGGGCGCGCGGATCGTGAACGGGCCCGCGCTCACCTCCTCGTCCGCCGTGGGCGAGCAGACCCGGATCCGGTAGGGCTCCCGGCCGTCCGGCAGCCGGGCCCAGCCGAAGGTGTCGATCGGGGCGGAGAGGTCGAACGGGATGACCTGGTCGAGCGCCAGTACGGCCACGGTGTGCATGGCAAGAGCGTAGGCGTACAGCGGATTGTGGCCAATGGGGGCTCGTAGCCTCGTAGGGCGTCTGTAGCGTCGTAGGGCTGCGTCGGGGCGCCTCCGGCCTGCGGCGCGGTGAGTGGCGAGAATCCGTTGGACCCTGGCAGAAGTGCCGCTTCCGCAAGATCGAGCGCGCCCCTAGCGTCAGCCCGTGAACAAGTTCCTTCTCGCCGTGCACGTCCTCGCCGCGATAGTCGCCGTCGGGCCCGTCACCGTCGCCGCCAGCATGTTCCCGCCCAGTGCGCGCAAGGCGCTCGCCGAGCCCGGAGACGCCCAGGCCCTCTCCACCGTCCGGGTGCTGCACCGCATCTGCCGTGCGTACGCGACGGTCGGCGTCGCCGTGCCCGTGTTCGGGTTCGCCACGGCCAAGAACATGGGCGTGCTCGGCGACACCTGGCTGATCGTCTCGATCACGCTGACGGCTCTGGCCGCCGTCGTCCTCGCCGCGCTGGTCCTGCCCCGGCAGACCGCGCTCATGGAGGGCATGGAGGGCATGGAGGTAGCGGTAGGCGTGGGGGGAGGCGGGGAAGGTGCGGCGAATCCCGGAGCGAGCCGTGTCGGACGGCGGGCCACCGCCCGGCTCGCCATGTTCACCGGACTCTTCAACCTCCTCTGGGCCACCGTCACGATCCTGATGATTGTCCGACCGGGGTCCACCACCGGCGCCTAGTGCGGTGACCGGGAACCTTCACCGGGCTCAGGGACGCTCACCCGGACCGGCAGGGGGCGACCTCATATCTCGGGCCTCCGATCCAAGTCGGTCCTGCCCATTCACCCATTCGGAGTACTAGTGCGCGCGGGCGGCGCCGTGACCGGCAACTGTTGTAACCCGATTGGGGGAAGATCCCGAAGGGAGGCGCCATGCGTATCCACCGAAGTCTCGGACTCGCGATCGCCACAGCAACCCTCGCCGGACTCAGCCTCACCGGCGCCCCAATCGCGCAGGCCGGCACACCCCACACCAACGTCACCCCCGAACAGTGCCGGGACGGCGGCGGAACGGTGAACAGCAGACCGTACGACGGCCAGTACTGCTCGGGCGGCACGTACAGCAACAGCCCCATTGCGTGATGTGGACGATTTGACGGGGCGCCCGCAGCCGCGTGCCGAGGGACACCCCGCACCCACAACGACACGGCCACAGCATCAGCCCTAGGATCCGGCTCATGCATGAACAGGTGTACGGACCACAGGATCCGTCGACGCCCTCGGCCCCGGCGGCCTACCTCGCCACCGTGGAGAGCAGGCTGACAGCCGACGGGTGCGCCACCCGCTGGGAGGACTGGGCCGGGGTGCCCGTGCTGGTGGGGCGACGATCGGACTTCCGGCTGCGCTGGATGGCGACGAAGCTGTATCTGTTCACCGTGGCCGCGGCGGTTCCGGAAATCACCGTGCCCGTCATCGAGGGCTTCACCGAACAGGTGACGAAGTACGCCAAGGCCACCAAGGGCGGCCTGCCCGTCGGTCTGCAGAACGGGGTCGGCGCCTTCCCCGTCCTGGTCAGCGACCGTGTCGACCCGGCCGCCGTGCGGTGGGCGGAGGAGCGCCAGCGGGTCCGGTTCGCCTGTATGACACGGCCCGTCGTGGTCGACAGCTCCCGCCCGTACGTGGGCATGTACAGCGGCAAGCCCGCCCTCGGGCGCGTCTACGCCGCGTACTTCATCGAGAAGGGCTCGCGGTACTTCTACGGTCCGTGAATCGTCACTTCAACGGTCCGTGAGTCCTCCCCCGCCGGGTGTTCACCACCACCGGGCGAGGCTGAGCGCCTCGTCCGACGAGTCCCCGGAGCCCCCCGAGCCCCCCGAGCCCCCGGAGCCCCCGGAGCCCGAGGACTTCGCCCAGTCCGCCGCCCGATACCGCCTCGCCACCGCCGTCGCGATCAGCACTCCCGCCGCGACCACCAGCGTGAAGAACGCCCAGGTGAGCGGCCAGGCCGCCGCGTCCGGGGGCTCCGGGTGGGAGTGGAAGGAGATGTACATCAGCGCGGCCGGCGGTCCCGCCACCAGCAGCAACGGCCAGGCCAGCGCGTCCCGGCAGCCGAGGTAGGCGGCCAGGAACAGCAGGGCCACGCTGAGGAGTACGGCGCCGAGGACGGTCACCGAGGTCGTCTCGGTGACCGACCCGGTCGTCCCGGGGCGGTTGCGCAGGTCCCAGGGGAGGCAGAGGAGGTACGCCGCGCCGGAGAGGGCGGCGCCGAGCACGCGCGTCAGCCAGCGTTCCGGCCAGGGGCGCGTTCGCAGAGGGCCTAACAGCTTCTCGGTCATGCGTACGAGGGTTGCCGTCCGGGCGGCGGGCCGACAGAGTACGCGTACTCAGGTTCCCGTACTCAGGCCCGTGCGCAGGTTCCCGTACTCAGGCCCGTGCGCAGGTTCCCGTACTCAGGCCCGTGCTCAGGTTCCCGTGCTCAGGCCCGTGCTCAGCTTCCCGTACTCAGGCGGCGTCCGCGGGTGCCGCCGACAGCGGGGACGCGATGTCCTCCAGCGAGCGCCGTTCGGCGTTCACCGCCAGGAACGCGGCGACCAGGCCCGCCGCGCACATCAGGCCCGCGCCGATCTGGAAGGCCAGCACGGTGT
The DNA here is from genome assembly GCF_044768965.1 of Streptomyces sp. NPDC090798. NCBI lineage: Bacteria > Bacillati > Actinomycetota > Actinomycetes > Kitasatosporales > Streptomycetaceae > Streptomyces > Streptomyces sp. NPDC090798. The sequence goes on along the minus strand of NZ_JBIVXA010000001.1, from coordinate 177,920 downwards.
CGCCGACCACGCCGGACTGGGTGAGGTTCGCGAAGACCAGCGGTCCGCTGATGCCGCCCGCCGCCGTGCCGATGGCGTAGAAGAAGGCGATGGCCATCGCGCGGGTCTCCATCGGGAAGATCTCGGAGACGGTGAGGTAGGCGCTCGACGCGCCCGCCGAGGCGAAGAAGAGGGCCACGCACCAGCAGGCCGTCAGGGTGACCGCGCTCAGCGAGCCCCGGCCGAACAGCCAGGCCGTGCCGAACAGCAGCAGCCCGGAGAGCAGGTATGTCGACGAGATCATCGGGCGGCGGCCGACCGTGTCGAAGAGCTTGCCGAGCAGCAGCGGGCCGAGGAAGTTGCCGAACGCGATCACGGCGAAGTAGTAGCCGGTGGCGCCCGCCGGAACGTCGTAGAACTTTGTCAGGATCGCGCCGAAGCCGAAGGTGATCGCGTTGTAGAGGAACGCCTGGCCGATGAAGAGGGAGAGGCCGAGCGCGGCGCGTTTGCGGTAGGTCGCGAGGACCGTGCGGGCGATGGTGAGGAAGCCGATGGTCTTGCGCTGGTGGATGGTGATCTCCCCGGCGGGGGGCGGCAGTTCGCGGCCGCCGAGGTCGGCGCGGACCCGTTCCTCCACCGAGGCCACCAGTTGTTCGGCCTCCTCCTGTCTGCCGTGGATCAGCAGCCACCGTGGGCTCTCCGGGACATTGCGGCGTACGAGGAGGATGACCAGGCCGAGGACCACGCCGAGGGCGAAGGTCAGCCGCCAGCCGATGTTCGCCGGGAAGAGGGCGGTGTCCAGCGCGACGATCGACAGCAGGGAGCCGCCGATCGCGCCCAGCCAGAAGCTGCCGTTGATGATCAGGTCGACCCGGCCGCGGTACTGGGAGGGGATCAGCTCGTCGATCGCCGAGTTGATGGCCGCGTACTCGCCGCCGATTCCGAAGCCCGTGAGGAAGCGGAAGGTGAAGAACCACCAGGGCTCGAAGGAGAGGGCGGTCAGGGCCGTGGCCGCGAGATACACCACCAGGGTGACCATGAACAGTTTCCTGCGGCCGAAACGGTCGGTGAGGCGGCCGAAGAACAGCGCCCCCACGCACGCGCCGGCGACATAGAGGGCGGCCGCGGCGCCGGTGACCTGCGCGGATGTGATCGGCAGGCCGCTGCCGGGCTCGGAGAGGCGTCCGGCGATGTTGCCGACGATCGTGACTTCCAGTCCGTCGAGGATCCACACCGTGCCGAGGCCGATCACCACGGTCCAGTGCCAGCGTGACCACGGAAGGCGGTCGAGACGGGCGGGAACTGCGCTGGTGACCCGGCCCCCGGCTTTGTCCCGGCCTTCCCCCCGGCCCTTTTCCTCAACGGTGGACATGAGGCTCCCTCCAAGTCGAGCGACGCCTGCCCGGGTTCCCTCCGGAGCACGGCCTACGCCCGCCCGAGGGCGGTCACGCCCTCCCGAGAGGGATCTACGCCCCCACGATCCGCGACACCGTATAGATCAGCAACCCGGCCAACGAGCCCACCACCGTGCCGTTGATCCGGATGAACTGCAGGTCACGGCCGATGTGGGCCTCGATCTTCCTGGTCGTGTGCTCGGCGTCCCAGCCGGCCACCGTGTCGGTGATGAGGGACGTGATCTCGGTCCGGTACGTCGTCACCACGTACACCGCGGCGCCCTCGACCCACCGGTCGACCTTGGCCTGGAGCTTGGGATCGGTGGCCATGCGGGCGCCCAGCGAGAGCAGGGAGGCCCGCACGCGCAGCCGCAGCTCGCTGCGCTCGTCCTCGGCGGCGGACACGATCATGGACCGTACGGCCGTCCAGGCGGAGGCGATCAGGTCCTGGACCTCGCCGCGGCCGAGCACCTCGCCCTTCAGGCGCTCCACGCGCGCGCGGGTGTCGGTGTCGGACTGGAGGTCGCAGGCGAAGTCGGTGAGGAAGCGGTCGAGGGCGCCACGGGCCGGGTGGGAGGGGGCGTCGCGCATCTCGGTGACGAAGCGGAGCAGCTCCTTGTAGACCCGCTCGCCGACCTTCTTGTCGACGAAGCGCGGGGTCCAGCCGGGTGCGCCGCCCTGGACCGCGTCCATGACCTGCTCGTCGTGGAGCACCAGCCAGTCGTGGGCGCGGATGCAGACCAGGTCCACGACCCGCTTGTGGCCACCGTCCGCGACGATCTTCTCGAGCATCTTCCCAATGCCGGGCGCGATCTCCTGGGCGTCGGCGCGGCGGGTGATCGCCTCTCCGACCACCGCCTGCACGTCGGAGTCGCGCAGCACGGTCAGGGCGCCTCTGAGCGCGGCGGCGAGCTCCGCGGTGACCCGGTCGGCGTGCTCCGGTTCGGCGAGCCAGGCACCGAGACGGCTGCCGATGCCCACGGCGCGCAGGCGCTGTCGTACGACGTCGGAGGAGAGGAAGTTCTCGCCCACGAACTCGCCGAGCGAGACGCCCAACTGGTCCTTCTTGGTAGGGATGATCGCGGTGTGCGGGATGGGCAGGCCGAGCGGGTGGCGGAAGAGGGCCGTGACCGCGAACCAGTCGGCGAGCGCTCCGACCATGCCGGCCTCGGCGGCCGCCGCGACATAGCCGGCCCAGGCGCCGGCGCCCTCGTGGGACGCCCATGTCGCGAGGACGTACACGAGGGCGACGAAGAGCAGCAGGCCGGTGGCCGTCAGCTTCATCTGGCGGACACCGCGGCGCTTCTCCTCGTCGGCGGGGCTGAACGAGGTCATCGCGCGGTTCGGCGGGCCGGGTGCGGTCGTCGCGCGCCGCTCCCGGCCGGGGCCGGCCGTCGCGCGTTCGGCGTGGTCGACGGCGGTCGTCGCGCGGTTGCCCGGGGCGCCGGGCCGGGCGGGCTGCCCTTCGGCGCCCGCGTCTTCCGGTTCTGTTCGGTCCATTCACTCCACCCGTTCGCCGCGCCGTCCGAGGGCTCCGTACACATTGTCCCTTCCTGACCGACTCCCGGAACGGAACAGGAGTTCCCTGCGTCTGTTCGGGCGGGGGGAACTCAGGGGAATCCCGGGGCCGTCTCCGGGAAATCTCGGGGGCGTCCCAGGGCACCTCCGGGGCGTCCCAGGGTCGTTCGAGGCCACGGGAGGGGGTCCCGTCGATTTCCTCTCCACCCCGTACCGCATCATGTGATCATCACTTCGGAGCCTCGGGCTCCCCTCGCCCGAGGAGACACGCACCGCATGACCAAGCGTCATGGTTATGCCCTGCTGGCCGCCGTCATCGCCATGATCGTGGCCATATCCGGAGCCATATACGTGGGTGTCGCCGCCGACGACGGCACCGGCGGCACCCGCAACGCCACCGCCGACAACCGCGCCCCGCGCGACTCGGCCGCCCCCGCCTCCGCCGGCACCTGGGTCGGCACCTGGTCGGCCTCCCCCGCCGGAGCCGAGCCCGGCACCGAGACGAACGGCATGGCGGGCCACTCCCTGCGCAACGTCGTGCACACGGACGTCGGCGGCGCCGAGGCCCGCATCACCCTGTCCAACCTCTACGGACAGCAGCCGCTGAACATCACGCACGCCTCGATCGCCGTCGCCGCGGCCCGGAACGACGCCGCGGCGGTGGCCGACACCATGCGCCGCCTCACCTTCTCCGGCAGCACCACCGTGATCGTCCCGGCCGGACAGCAGATCATGAGCGACGCCGTGCGCGTGCGCATCCCGCGCGACTCCGACGTCCTCGTGACCACGTACGCCCCGACCCCGTCCGGCCCGGTCACCTACCACCCGCACGCGCGGCAGATCTCGTACGCCGCCCAGGGCGACCGCACCGAGGACGTGACCGCCACCGCGTACACCGAGCAGACCGAGCACTGGCGCTACCTCACCGCGCTCGACGTACTGAGCGACGAATCCGTCGGCACCGTCGTCGCCCTGGGCGACTCGATCACCGACGGCATCACCTCCACGCCGGGCGCCGACCACCGCTGGACGGACGTCCTCGCCGACCGGCTGCGCGTCGCGGCAGGCTCCGGCGACGTACCTCGCTACAGCGTCGTCAACCAGGGAATCAGCGGCAACCAGGTCCTGGCCGAAGGGCTCGGCCGGCCCGCCGACAACCCGAGCGGCCTGAACCGTCTCGGGCGCGACGTGCTCGGCCGTACGAACGTCAAGGCCGTCGTCATCGACCTCGGCGTCAACGACATCCTGCGCAACCAGGGCCAGGTCGATCCGCGGACCGTCACCGACGGACTGCGGGAGATGGTGCGGCGGGCGCATGCGCGCGGACTGCGGGTCGTCGGGGCGACGCTGATGCCCTTCGGAGGGCACCGCGGCTACTCGCGCGCGCGTGACGCCGTACGCCGGGCCGTCAACGCGGAGATCCGGGCGGGGAAGGTGTACGACGCCGTCGTCGACTTCGACGAGGCGTTGCGGGATCCGTACGATCCGCGGCGGCTGCGGGCCGATTACGACTCCGGGGACCATCTGCACCCCAGTGACAAGGGGTACGAGCGGATGGCGGAGGTGTTCGAGCTCGGGGATCTGAAGGGGGCGGCGCCTGCGGAGCTGTAGGGTCCGGTCGTTTTTCGACTGCGGCGCCGTCGTGGCCTGTCGCGCCCAGGCGGCGGAGCCGCACAATGTCACAGCCCCGCGCCCCTGAGGGGGCGCTTCACCTGGCCGGAATCTAGTGCGTCGCGACGGGGCGAACGTTGCCTGTCGCGGCACTAGTAACCGCCGTGCCTCCGCCGATGCCGCTCGTCCCTGCGCTCCCGGTGCCGTTCCCGGCGTTCCTCCAAGCGCTCCCTGCGCTCCTCGTGGCGTTCGCGGATGAGGTCGTGGGCGTCGTCCAGGGCGTCGAACATGTCGCCGAGGCCGTCCCGCCGTGAACCCTCCAGTTCCCTGCGGGCGCTCTTGCGCTCCAGCTTCTCCTGGCGGCGCTCCTCCTTCAGGCGCAGCCGCTCGGCACGGGTCAGCTTGCGCTCCACGCCGACGCCGCCCCAGAAGGCGAAGCCCGTGACGATCACGCGCGGGGCGCCCGGGTCCCCGGCCCGCCCCTCCTCGCGGTGGTCGAAGCCGCCCATGATGCCGATACCGCGGACGACGACCTCGACGCCGGGCGGCACAATGACGTTCACGCCGCCCATGACGGCGACGACGTTGACGACGACCTCACGGTCCGCGAAGTTCGCCTCGCGCAGGTCGATCTCGCCGCCGCCCATGAAGGCGAAGGAGTTGAAGCGCTTGGGTACCGTCCAGCGGCCCTTGCGCTCGAAGCCCGACAGGATCGCGACACCCCACGAGGACGAGCCCTCGCCGCCGACGATCCGCCCCGCCCAACTCCCGCTCGCCTCAGGCTGCTTGACCATGGAGACCGGGGCTGCGGCGTGCACGCCCGGCAGATCGCGGGTGAGCGGCGCCAGTTCCCTGTACGTCCGCGCCTTGAACGCCGCTTCCAGCCGCTCCTCGAACTCCTCCATGTCGAGGCGGCCTTCCGCGAGGGCGTCCCGCAGCTGTTCGGCGACTCGTTCACGATCGGCGTCGGAGGCCCGCAGCTCCGGGCTCGGGGATCCGGGGTCCGGCGGCGTCGGTCGCTGGTCGTCGCTTCCCCTGGAAGGCGCATCCTCGGTCATGGGAGCCAGCCTACGAGAGAGCCTTCTCCGCGTACATGCGGCTGATGACCGCCTCGATGTCCGGCTCCCGCACCGAGAGGTCCACCAGGGGGAACTCGGCCGCGATCCGCGCCACCAGTTCCGCCGCCGACGCCGCCGCGGGGAAGGCGAGCCACTGCCGGGGCCCCTCCACCTTCACCACCCGCGCCGAGTCGATCTCGATCGGCGGGAGCTCCCGCGCCAGGTCGACCACGAGGGTCCGCTCGCTCTCCCCCACCTCGTGCAGCCCGGTCAGCGCACCGTCGTACATCAGCCGCCCGTGGTCGATGACCATCACCCGCCGGCACAGCTGCTCGATGTCGGTGAGGTCGTGCGTGGTCAGCAGCACCGTCGTGCCGCGCTCGGCGTTCAGGTCCCGCAGGAAGGAGCGGACCTTGGCCTTGCTGATCACATCGAGGCCGATGGTGGGTTCGTCGAGGTAGAGGACCTCGGGGTCGTGCAGCAGCGCCGCCCCGATGTCGCCGCGCATCCGCTGCCCCAGTGAGAGCTGGCGCACCGGCACGTCCAACAGGGCTTCCAGATCCAGGAGTTCGACACAGCGGTCGAGGTTCTCGCGATAACGGGCGTCCGGGATCCGGTACATGCGGTGCATCAGGCGGTAGGAGTCGATCAGCGGAAGGTCCCACCACAGGGTCGTACGCTGCCCGAAGACGACCCCGATGCGCCGCGCGAGCCGGGTCCGCTCGCGGGACGGGTCGATGCCCGCCACCCGCAGCCGGCCGGCGCTCGGGGTGAGGATGCCGGTGAGCATCTTGATGGTGGTCGACTTGCCCGCGCCGTTCGGGCCGATGTAGCCGACCATCTCACCGCGCGCCACGGTGAAGGAGAGGGAGTCCACGGCCCGTACCTGGCGCCGTTCGCTGCGCAGGAAGCCGGTCTTCTTGCGGACGTCGAAGACCTTCTCGACGCCGTCGAGTTCGATGAAGTCGCCCACCGGATCCCTGACCGGGTCCGTCATCAGGCCTGTTTCCATGTCGGTTCAACTCCCCGTGCTGCGATACGAACGAAGTCCCGCCCGCCAGGCGAGGCCCGCCAGCGCGCAGCAGCCGGCCGCGATCAGGGGCGGGGTGAAGGCGATCCAGGCCGGCAGGTCGAGCGGATAGGGCCGGCCCAGCACGTACAGCCCGGGCAGCCAGTTCACGAAGGCCAGCGGGAGCACGAAGGTGACCCCGCGCACCAGGTCCTTGGCGAAGACGGTCGGCGGGTACTGCAGGAGCGTGGTGCCGCCGTAGGTGAAGGAGTTCTGCACCTCGGAGGCGTCCTGCGCGATGAACTGGAAGGCTCCGCCCGCCACGAACACGGCCGCGAAGATGGCGGCGCCGCAGAGCAGCATCATCGGGACCATGAGCAGTCTGAGCGGCGTCCAGTCGATGTCGAGCACGGCGATCGCGTACGCGAGGACCAGCAGCCCCTGGGTGACCCGGCCGAGGCGGCGCAGCGCGAAGCGGTCGGCGGCGACCTGGGCGAGTACGGGGACGGGGCGTACGAGGAGCGTGTCGAGGGTCCCGTCGCGCACCCGGCGCCCGAGCCGGTCCATGGAGCCGACCACCAGGTCAGTGATCCCGAAGGAGGTGGCCGAGATGCCGTACAGGAAGGCGACCTCGGGCAGGCTGTAGCCGCCGAGCCGGTCGACCCGCGAGAACATCAGCAGGACGGCGACGAAGTCGAGGGCGGTCGCCGCGAAGTTCCCGAACGTGGTCATCGCGAACGAGACGCGGTAGGTCATCGTGGAGCGGATCCACATCCCGGCGATCATCCGGTAGGCGCGGACTCCGTCCCGCACGCGGGCGTACGTCCCCTGCGGCGCACCCAGCACCGCCGAAGCCGCCGGCCGCCCGGAGGAGGCCGAGTCCCCGGGTCCCCGTGCGGTGATCGGGTCCCCGGGGCCCCGTGAGTTTTCCGTTACCTCCACCGGGTCAGCCACCCTGCACCACCACTCTCCGTGTCGCCACTGACTGGATCAGCCGGCCCAGGGCCAGGAGCCCCAGTGCCCAGGACGCCTGGAAGGCGTACACGGCGAGGGGGTCCGCGGTGCCGAGCAGGACGTCCACGGGGCCCTGGACCAGGGACGACCAGGGCAGAGCGCGTACGACCTCGCCCAGCGCGCCCGGGAAGACGTTCAGCGGCAGCAGCATCCCCGAGCAGAAGACACCCGCGATCATGGACATCTGCGCCGCGCCGGCCCCGTCGAGCAGCCAGAACGCGGACAGGGCCACCAGGTAGCGGAGCGCGAAGCTGACGACGATCCCGAGCGCGACCGCGATCAGGAACGCGATCCAGGTCAGCGGGTCGGCGGGAAGCGCCAGTTCGAAGCAGAGCGCGCCGAACGCCAGGGGCACCACCCCGCGCCCCAGCAGATGGAACATGGCCCGCCCCGCGTCCTGGGACAACCACCACAGTTGGAGGTCGGCGGGCCGGTACAGGTCGATCGCGATGTCACCCGTACGGATGCGCTCGATCAACTCGTCCTCGAAGCCGCCGCCCAACGTCGCCATCGCCATGAGCAGCGCCTGGGAGAGCCACACATAGGTGAGCGCCTGGGCCTGGTCATAGCCGCCGAGGTGCGGTTTCTCGTCCCACAGGGCCATGAAGACGTACGCCAGGATCAGCCCGAAGACGGTGTTGGTGAACACCCCGGCCGCCGTCGCCGTCCGATAAGTGGCGTAGCGCCGGAATCCGCCCACCGCGACGGCCGTGTACAACCGCCCTGTCCCCACGAGGAAGTCCTCCTTGCGTCAAACGGTCCGCTGTGGCCGAAGCGCAGGAGCCTAGCCCCCGCCCGGCTTCGCCTGCCAGGCATTTTCAGGCGCGACACGTGCCGGGATCCGGGAACGGAACGCTCGGTGCGACAGTCTTCGTCAGGGGGCGCACCAGGCGTATGAGGGCGTACGGCGACGTACGATGCGAAACAGGAGTCCGGCGTACAGATGAGTGACAAGCCGCAGCCGCAGCAGAGCAGCCAGGGCTGGGCCCCGAGGGAAGGGGAACCGGCGCCTCAAGCGGCACCGGGCGGGCCGGGCAGCGACGGCACACCGGGCGATCCGGGCGGGCCGGACCCGGCGGGGAAGCCGGGCAAGCCGGGGAAGAAGCCCAGGCGGAAGCGGACGGGCTGGGGGCGGCTCATCCCGACCTGGCGGATGGTGCTCGGCACGTTCCTCGGCGTGATACTGCTCGTGATCGGCCTGTTCGCACTCGGCTACTACCTGGTCAAGATCCCGCCGGCGAACGCCGCCGCGACCAAGCAGAGCAACGTCTACCTGTACGCGGACGGCAGCCAGCTCGCCCGCGACGGCGAGGTCAACCGCGAGAACGTGACGCTCGCTCAGATCTCGAAGGACGCCCAGCACGCGGCGCTCGCCGCCGAGGACCGCGACTTCTACACCGAGTCGGCCGTCGACCCCAAGGCGATGATCCGCGCCGGCTGGAACACCGCCACCGGCAAGGGCAGGCAGTCCGGTTCGACGATCACCCAGCAGTACGTGAAGAACTACTACCTGGGCCAGGAGCAGACCGCCACGCGGAAGGTGAAGGAGTTCTTCATCTCCATCAAGCTCGACCGCCAGAAGAGCAAGGACGACATCCTCGAGGGCTACCTCAACACCAGCTACTACGGCCGCAACGCGTACGGCATCCAGGCCGCCGCCCAGGCGTACTACGGCGTCGACGCCAAGAACCTGACGATCGGTCAGGGTGCCTACCTCGCCGCACTCCTGAACGCGCCGAGCGAGTACGACGTGGTCGCGCACCCCGAGAACAAGTCCGCGGCCCTCGCCCGCTGGGACTACGTCCTCGACGGCATGGTCAAGAAGAACTGGCTGACCCGGGCGGACCGGGCCAAGGTCACGTTCCCGCAGCCCAAGCAGGAAGTGGTCGCGGCCGCCATGTCGGGCCAGCGCGGCTACCTGGTGCAGGCGGTCAAGGACTACCTCGTCTCGAACAAGATCATCGACGAGGACACCCTGACCACCGGCGGCTTCCGCATCACGACCACCCTCCAGAAGTCCAGGCAGAACGCCTTCGTGAAGGCCGTCGACGACCAGGTGATGTCGAACCTCGACAAGAAGAACCGCAAGGTCGACCGGTACGTCCGCGCCGGCGGCGTCTCCATCGACCCGGCCACCGGCAAGGTCGTCGCGATGTACGGCGGCATCGACTACACCAAGCAGTACGTCAACAACGCGACACGGCGTGACTACCAGGTCGGCTCCACCTTCAAGCCGCTCGTGTTCACCTCGGCCGTGCAGAACGGCTCGCAGACACAGGACGGCCGCACGATCACCCCGAACACGGTCTACGACGGCACCAACAAGCGCCCCGTGCAGGGCTGGAACGGCGGCTCGTACGCGCCCGAGAACGAGGACAAGACCTCGTACGGGCCCATCACCGTGCGCACCGCCACCGACAAGTCCGTCAACGCCGTGTACGCGCAGATGGCCGTCGACGTCGGCCCCGGCAAGGTCAAGCAGACCGCCGAAGCCCTCGGCGTCCCCTCCAACACTCCCGACCTGACCGCCACCCCGTCCATCGCGCTCGGCCCGTCCACGGCCAGCGTCCTCGACATGGCGGAGGCGTACGCGACACTCGCCAACCACGGCAGGCACGGCACGTACACGCTCGTCGAGAAGGTCACCAAGGACGGCACGTCAGCCGTGAGCCTGCCCAAGCAGGAGACCGAGCAGGCTGTGCGCCGGGAGGCCGCCGACACCACCACGTCCATCCTGCGGAGCGTCGTCGAGGGCGGCACCGGTACCGCCGCGCTGGCCGCCGGCCGGCCCGCCGCGGGCAAGACCGGCACCGCGGAGGAGGACCAGGCGGCCTGGTTCGCGGGCTACACCCCCGACCTCGCCACCGTCGTCTCCGTCATGGGCCAGGACCCCGACACCGGCACCCACGAATCGCTCTACGGCGCCCTCGGCCAGGCCCGCATCAACGGCGGCGGCTACCCCGCGCAGATCTGGGCGCAGTACACGAAGGCCGCGCTCAAGGGCAGCAGCGCCAAGGACTTCGACCTCCAGCTCCAGCCGGGCGCGGAGGAGCAGCAGCTCCCGAGCACCGGCCCCACCGACCAGACCCCCGGCACCGGCGGCCAGGACAACGGGGGCCAGACCACCGGCGGGACGGCCTCCCAGAGCCCGCCCTCGGACGAGACGCAGGGGCAGACCCAGGGACAGACGGACGGCCAGACCGAGGGCCAGACCCAGGGACAGACGGAGGGGCAGACCCAGGGCCAGACGCAGGGCCAGACGGACGGCGGCACCACCACCGGGGGCGGCACGACCGACGGGACGACCACCGGCGGCACCACGGACGCGGGCACCACCACCGGCGGCGACACCGCGGCCCCGTCGGGCGGGACCACGGACGGCGGCGGTACGGCGGGGACGACCGCGGGAGCGGGGCCACTGAGCGGACTGACGTCACGAAAACAGTGACCCGCGCCCGGACGGACGGCGGTCCCTGAACCGCGGATCCAGAATCCGCGGTTCAGGGACCTCAGATACCCAGATCCTTGATGATCTTCGCCACGTGCCCGGTCGCCTTGACGTTGTACAGCGCCCGCTCGACCTTGCCCTCCTCGTCCACGATCACCGTGGAGCGGATGACGCCGACGTACGTCTTGCCGTAGTTCATCTTCTCGCCGTAGGCGCCGTACGCCTGCAGGACCGTCTTCTCGGGGTCGCCGACCAGGGTGACCTTCAGGGACTCCTTCTCGCGGAACTTGGCGAGCTTCTCGGGCTTGTCCGGGGAGACGCCGATGACGTCGTACCCGGCGCCGGCGAGCACGTCAAGGTTGTCCGTGAAGTCACAGGCCTGCTTGGTGCAGCCGGGAGTCAGGGCCGCCGGGTAGAAGTAGACGATGACCTTGCGGCCCTTGTGGTCGGCGAGGGAGACCTCGTTGCCGTCGGCGTCGGGCAGGGTGAAGGCGGGGGCGGTGTCGCCGGGCTGGAGTCGCTCGCTCATCGGTACCTCACGTGGCCGGGGTGAATGCTTACGGAACTACGGGAACGAGCGTAATGGGGGTGCCGAGGGGTGAGCGGCGGCCCGAGCTGACAGACTGTCGACGGCACAGAGGCAGAGACCGGAACACGACCACGGAGGCAGCGCGGTGTCGGATACGTCGAGAACGTCGGATACCAGGACTCCGGCGCAGATCGAGGCGGACATCAAGCGCCGCCGCGAAACACTCGCCGAGACGCTCGACGAGATCGGCGTGCGGGTCCACCCGAAGACGATCGTCGGGGACGCCAAGGCCAAGGTCGCCTCCCAGATCGACCACACGCTCGGCCGCGCCTACGTCGGCGTCAACCGGGTGGTCGGCGATGTGAAGGGCCAGCTCGTCACCGAGGACGGCGCGCCGCGCCTGGGGCGCATCGTGCCCCTCGCACTCGTCGCGGTCGGCGTCGTGGGCCTGGCGGTGGCGGGCTCACGGCGACGCAAGCGCTGACAACGGCTCGACCCCGGCTCGACCGGCTCGACTCGAATCGACCCGGCTCGACCCGGCTGCGTACGGACGGCTCAAAGGCAGGTAGGTTCTGGGCGTGAGCGCCAATCGGGACAAGCAGACCCCCCACCACGACAAGTTGCCCATCCGGATGCTGCACGACCGCGTGCTGGTGCGGCAGGACGCCGCCGAGGGCGAGCGGCGTTCCGGCGGCGGCATCCTGATCCCCGCGACGGCGGCCGTCGGCCGGCGCCTCGCCTGGGCCGAGGTCGTCGCGGTCGGGCAGAACGTACGGACGGTGGAACCGGGCGACCGTGTCCTCTACGACCCCGAGGACCGGGCCGAGGTCGAGGTGCGGGGAATCGCGTACGTGCTGATGCGCGAGCGCGACCTGCACGCCGTGGCGGCGGACCGCTTCGAGGGCTCCGAGGACTCGACCGGCTTGTATTTGTAGGGCACAGCCGGGATGACGGGGCTGGTGACCATGGTCACCAGCCCCTTTTGCCTGTGCTTTGCTACCGTGGACGGCGTTGGAAGGACCCGACGAGACGCGCCGTACCGGGCGGAGAGCGAAAGCTCCCAGGCAAAGACGACGCACCCCTGTTGATCACTCACGGAGGTGCCTCCCATGGCCTGGATCCTGCTGCTCGTCGCCGGTCTGCTCGAAGTCGGCTGGTCGATCGGCATGAAGTACACCGACGGCTTCACGCGACCGGTCCCGAGCGTCCTGACGGGCGCGGGGATCGCGGCGAGCATGATCCTTCTCTCCTACGCCGCCAAGTCCCTCCCCATCGGCACCGCCTACGGCGTCTGGGTCGGCATCGGCGCGGCCGGCGCGGCGGTACTGGGCATGCTCGTCCTCGGCGAACCGGCGACCGCCGCCCGCGTCTTCTTCGTCTGCCTGCTCCTGGTGGCGGTGGTGGGCCTCAAGGTGACGTCGGGGCACTGAGACACCCACTCCCGCCGCGTCGGACCCGCCGCGTCAGAACGAGATCCACACGTCGGGAGCCACATCCGGTCGCCCCGGCACCGGGCTGCGCTCCTCCGTCCAGGCGTCGCCCGCGATGCCGACGGCGACGCGGCGCCAGAAGCGCACGGCGCCCCGGTCTGTCGTCCCGGAAGGCGACCTCCCACGATCCGGGATGCCGGGCGACGACCTCACGGACGACACGCAGCCCGATCCCCGTCCGACGCGCCCCGCGCACCACGAAGAAGCTGCTGAGCACGCGGACCGGACCGTCCAACCCCCGCACGAAGGCGAACCCGACAGGGTGTTGACGGCTCGTCACCAGATACGGCGCCCGGTCGGCGGCGCGGGCGAGGCGCACGGTCGTGTCGGACCTGGTCCCCCTCCAAAGATTCCGGATCCCGGGCATGAAAAAGGCCTCCCGGGCGGACGTCATGTCCGAATCCGAAAGGCCTGACTACTCATCCTCGCTGCGCGAAGTGGCCCTGAAACCGGGCGCCACCCCGGCCACGGGAACGCTCTCCCACATCCGACGCCGCATCAGCGCGGCGGGCATCGACATCAGCCACTTCAAGCGCCGGGCCCGGGGGCGGCCGGAGCGCCCAGCACTCTCATCAACCGCGTACCGGGTGCTGGACGTCCTGCCGGACGTCTGCGATACCTGTGCCCCAACTGTCATGCACGGACGGAGACGTGGTGCCGCCGGAAGGGGAGGGCGCCTCTCGCCGGGTGACCTGTTCTCCCCGTAGACTGAACGCCGCCGGTCGAGCGCGATGACCGTTTTTGAGCGGCCGTGATGGAATTTGGCAGTCATGCTGGGTTTAGGTCCCAGTGGGTTCACACCCGTGTGGGTTCGAGTCCCACCGGCCGCACTGCCGACAGAGCCGTGGGGGGGCCCCCCCCCCCCCCGGGCCGGGGGGGGGGGGGGCGGGCCCCCCCCCCCCCCCCAACCCCCCCCCCCCCCCCCCCCCCCCCCCCCCCCCCCCCCCCCCCCCACGGCTCTGTCGTGTCAGCCCAACAACTCCCGAACCACCGGCACCAGCCCCCGGAACGCCTTCCCCCGGTGGCTGATCGCGTTCTTCTCCTCGGGGGAGAGTTCGGCGCAGGTTCGGGTGTCGCCCTCCGGCTGGAGGATGGGGTCGTAGCCGAAGCCGTTGGTGCCGGTGGGGGTGTGGCGCAACGTGCCCCGCAGCTGGCCCTCGACGACCCGCTCCGTGCCGTCCGGCAGGGCGAGCGCCGCAGCGCAGGCGAAGTGGGCGCCCCGGTGGGCGTCGTCGATGTCGGAGAGCTGGGCGAGGAGGAGGTCCAGGTTCGCGCGGTCGTCTCCGTGCCGTCCCGCCCAGCGGGCGGAGAAGATGCCGGGGGCGCCGTTCAGGACGTCCACGCAGAGGCCGGAGTCGTCGGCGACGGCCGGCAGGCCGGTGGCCTGGGCCAGGGCGTGGGCCTTGAGGAGGGCGTTCTCGGCGAAGGTGACGCCGGTTTCCTTGACGTCGGGGATGTCCGGGTAGGCGTCCGCGCCGACGAGGTCGTGGGTGAGACCGGCGTCGGCCAGGATCGCCTTCAGCTCGGTGATCTTTCCGGCGTTGCGGGTGGCGAGGATCAGGCGGGTCATGGGGACCAGTATCCAGGGGCCGGAGAGCCGCTCGTCACGGCGTGCAGACCTTCGTCAGTTCTCCGGCCGCGTCGGTGACCGGGCTGACGTCAGGGGTGTTGTCGCCGTTCTTGATGGCCGTACGTACGTTGCCGACGGCCTTGTTCAGGTCGTCGACCGCCTTGTTGACGTCGGCGTTGTCCGTCTTGTCGCCGATCTTGTCGAGGTTGTTCTCGATCGCGTTGAGGGACTCGTCGGTCTGCGTCGGGTCGTTCGCCGCGTTCTCCACGGCCTGCTGGAGGTTGGTGACGCTGTCGGCGATGGAGTCGGCGGTCTGGACGCAGTCCAGGGCCTTGTTGACGGCGTCACAGCCGACGGCCGCCGGCAGGGCGACGAGTACGGCGGCGACAGCGAATGCGGCTGTGCGGCGTCGGTGGCGCGCGGCCATGGAACGGTCCCTCCCCGTGGACAAACATGTGGTCGACCCCGTGACGCGGTCGGCTCGGCCCGTGCGGGGGCCGACGGGGGCGCACGGCTGGACCGTACGCCCGTACCCCTAAGAACGCGAAGGGTTATTCCGCGGTTGCCTCGAGGGCCGCCCGCTGGATCGCGGCGAGCTCGTCGCAGCCGGCGAGGGCGAGGTCGAGCAGGGCGTTCAGCTCCTTGCGGTCGAAGGGCTCGGCCTCCGCGGTGCCCTGGACCTCGACGAAGCGTCCGTCGCCGGTGCAGACGACGTTCATGTCAGTGTCGGCCTTCACGTCCTCCTCGTAGCAGAGGTCCAGGAGGGGGATCCCGCCGACGATGCCGACCGAGACGGCGGAGACGGTGCCGGTCAGGGGCTTGCGGCCGGGCTTGACCAGCTTCTTGGCCTGCGCCCAGGTGATCGCGTCGGCCAGCGCCACGTAGGCGCCGGTGATGGCCGCCGTGCGCGTGCCGCCGTCGGCCTGGAGGACGTCGCAGTCGAGGACGATGGTGTTCTCGCCGAGCGCCTTGTAGTCGATGACGGCGCGCAGGGAGCGGCCGATGAGGCGGGAGATCTCGTGCGTACGGCCGCCGATCTTGCCGCGGACCGACTCGCGGTCTCCGCGGGTGTTCGTGGCGCGGGGAAGCATGGAGTACTCGGCGGTGACCCAGCCCTCTCCGCTGCCCTTGCGCCAGCGCGGGACGCCCTCGGTGACGGAGGCGGTGCAGAACACCTTGGTGTCGCCGAAGGAGACGAGGACGGAGCCCTCGGCGTGCTTGCTCCAGCCGCGCTGGATGGTGATGGGGCGCAGTTGTTCGGGGGTGCGGCCGTCGATTCGAGACATGGCGTTGAGCCTAGCGGCATACGGCCGAGGGGCCGCCTCCGGTTGTGGAAGCGGCCCCTCAAGGGTGAGGTAGGGGGCTCTAGAGTGCCCTTTCGACTCACACCGACCCAGATCGACTCGCGTCGGTTCGCGTCGGTTCACATCATGTCTTCTCGGTTCACATCATGTCTTCGATGTCCGCGGCGATGGGGTCGGCGTCGGTGCCGATGACGACCTGGATCGCGGTGCCCATCTTGACGACGCCGTGGGCGCCGGCGGCCTTCAGGGCGGCCTCGTCGACCTTGCTCGGGTCCACGACTTCGGTACGCAGGCGGGTGATGCAGCCCTCGACCTCTTCGATGTTGTCGATGCCGCCGAGCCCGGCGACGATCTTCTCAGCCTTCGTGGCCATGTCCTACTCCCTGATCAGAACCGTTTTGTCGCAGTAACCCACAGTTGGCCCATCTTTGCGAGCGGCCTTGTCGCGCGTACCGAATGATGGCGTTCACGACAGCGCAACCGTTCGTCGACTGGTCTACACCAGTGGGCGTGCAGTCGCCAACCCGGCCCCGTCCGGAGGACGCCCATGAGTGCCGAAAGCGCCCCCGCGCCCGCACGGGCCCGCTGGAACAAGCTGTTCCAGGGGCTGCAGAAGATGGGCCGCAGCCTCCAGTTGCCGATCGCCGTGCTGCCGGCCGCGGGCCTCCTCATCGGGCTCGGTCAGCCTGGCGTGTTCGGCGCCGGGGGGCTCGGCTGGGACAACGTATCCAAGATCATGAGGGGCGCGGGCGGCGCGCTGCTCGACGGCTCGCTCGGGCTGCCGATGCTGTTCTGCGTGGGCGTGGCCATCGGGATGGCGAAGAAGGCGGACGGGTCGACGGCGCTCGCGGCGGTCGCGGGTTTCCTCGTCTACTACAACGTGCTGCGCCAGTTCCCGGTGAGCTGTGCGGGCGGGGCGAAGGCTGTCACGAACGTCGGCTGTCAGGCGGCCGACTTCTCCGTGGCCCCGTTCACGTACCAGAATCCGGGGGTCTTCGGCGGCATCGCCATGGGGCTGATGACCGCGTACTTCTGGCAGCGCTTCCACCGCACCAGGCTGGTCGACTGGCTCGGCTTCTTCAACGGGCGGCGGCTGGTGCCGATCATCATGGCGTTCGTGGCCATCGCGTTCGCCGCGCTGTGCCTGTGGGTCTGGCCGCCGTTCGGGCGGGGTCTTGAGCACTTCGGCGACTGGCTGGTAGGGCTGGGTTCCTGGGGGGCCGGTGTCTTCGGGGTGGCCAACCGGGCGCTGCTGGTGATCGGCCTGCACCAGTTCCTGAACGTGCCCGTCTGGTTCCAGTTCGGCAGCTACACCACGCCGGACGGGACGGTCGTGCACGGCGACATCAACATGTTCCTGGCGGGCGACCCGAACGCCGGTCAGTTCACGTCCGGGTTCTTTCCCATCATGATGTTCGCGCTGCCGGCGGCGGCCCTGGCGATCACGCACTGCGCCCGGCCCGAGCGCCGCAAGGAGATCGGCGGGCTCATGCTGTCGGTCGCGCTGACCTCGTTCGTCACGGGCATCACGGAACCGCTCGAGTACTCGTTCCTGTTCGTCGCGCCGGTGCTGTACGCGATCCACGCGCTGCTGACGGGGGTGTCGATGGCGGTGACGTGGGGGTTGGGCGTGCACGACGGCTTCACCTTCTCCGCGGGGCTCATCGACTACGTCATCAACTGGCATCTGGCGACCAAGCCGTGGGCGATCGTGCCGATCGGGCTGTGCTTCGCGGTCGTGTATTACGTGATCTTCCGGTTCGCGATCACGAAGTTCGATCTGAGGACTCCGGGGAGGGAGTCGGAGGCGGAGCACGAGGACACGACCAAGCCGTAGGCGATGCGTCCATGAACCGCGGGCCGGTGGGGGCTGGTCGCGCGGCTTCGACGCGCCCGGAACCGATTCCTCCCTTTATGACCCAGGCCACAAAATTGGCGGGTTCCTTATCTCACCTTCACCGTGCTACAACAGGTCTACACCACCGAGTGGTATAGACCACGCACACTGGAGGAAGTTGTGTCCACGGCCAGCGCCGCTCCCGCGGCCGACAAGAAGAAGGGCTCCGGCGCGATGGCTGTCCTGCAGCGCATCGGCCGCAGCCTGATGCTGCCGGTCGCCGTACTGCCCGCCGCCGCGCTCCTCGTGCGTCTCGGCAACACCGACATGCTGGGACGCGCGTCCTTCCCCACGTTCCTCACCAAGATCGCCGGGTTTATGACGGCCGGTGGCAACGCGATCCTCGACAATATGGCATTGCTGTTCGCCGTGGGTATCGCGATCGGCTTCGCGAAGAAGTCGGACGGCTCGACGGCGCTCGCCGCGGTGGTCGGCTACCTGGTCTTCAAGAACGTGCTGGCGACGTTCACCGACAAGAACCTGCCGAAGGTGGCCACGGCCGTCGACGGCAAGGTGGTCATGGTGAACGCCCCCGTGGACGCCAAGGTCCTGGGCGGTGTGGTGATGGGCATAGTCGTCGCCCTGCTGTACCAGAAGTTCTACCGGACCAAGCTGCCCGACTGGGCGGGCTTCTTCGGCGGCCGCCGGCTCGTCCCGATCCTGTCCGCGTTCGCGGGTCTGCTGATCGGCATAGTCTTCGGCTACATCTGGCCGGTCCTCGGCACGGGTCTGCACAACTTCGGTGAGAAGCTGGTCGGTTCGGGGGCCATCGGCGCCGGCATCTTCGGTGTCGCCAACCGTGCGCTGATCCCGATCGGCATGCACCACCTGCTGAACTCCTACCCGTGGTTCCAGGCGGGCGACTACCACGGCAAGAGCGGTGACATCGCGCGCTTCCTGGCCGGCGACCCGACCGCGGGCCAGTTCATGACCGGCTTCTTCCCGATCATGATGTTCGGCCTCCCGGCCGCGTGTCTGGCGATCGTGCACTGCGCCCGCCCCGAGCGCCGCAAGGTCGTCGGCGGCATGATGCTCTCGATCGCGCTGACCTCGTTCGTGACGGGTGTGACCGAGCCGATCGAGTTCACGTTCATGTTCATCGCGCCGGTCCTGTACGCCATCCACGCGGTCCTCACCGGCGTCTCGCTGGCGCTGACCTGGGCGCTCGGCATGAAGGACGGTTTCGGCTTCTCGGCCGGCGCGGTCGACTTCGGCCTGAACCTCGGCATCGCGACCAACCCGTGGGGCCTGGTCCTGGTGGGTCTGTGCTTCGGGGTCGTCTACTACTCGGTCTTCCGCTTCGCGATCACGAAGTGGAACCTCCCCACGCCGGGCCGCGAGTCCGACGAGGAGCTGGCGGAGCTGCTGAAGGCGGAGGCCAAGTAGCCCCCGTACACGACCGAGGGCCCCCGGAGAATCCTCCGGGGGCCCTCTCGTACGTACGGGTGGCCGCGGCGCTAGATCTCGTACGTCGCCCGGGGCATCGCCAGATCCGAGGGGCCCGAGTACACCGCGCGGGCGTCGGCCAGGTTGATCCGGGGGTCCGTCCACGGCGGGATGTGGGTGAGCAGCAGACGGCGGGCGCCGGCGCGGCTGGCGCTCTCGCCCGCCTCGCGGCCGTTGAGGTGCAGGTCGGGGATGTTCTCCTTGCCGTGCGTGAACGCGGCTTCGCAGAGGAACAGGTCGGTGTCCCGGGCGAGTTCGTCCAGCGCGTCGGTGACGCCGGTGTCCCCGGAGTACGTCAGCGACTTCCCGCCGTGTTCGATACGGATGCCGTACGCCTCCACGGGGTGGCGCACCCGCTCCGTGTGCACGGTGAACGGGCCGATCTCGAACGTGCCCGGTTTGACGGTGTGGAAGTCGA
The DNA here is from genome assembly GCF_044768965.1 of Streptomyces sp. NPDC090798. Classification (NCBI taxonomy): domain Bacteria; kingdom Bacillati; phylum Actinomycetota; class Actinomycetes; order Kitasatosporales; family Streptomycetaceae; genus Streptomyces; species Streptomyces sp. NPDC090798. The sequence goes on along the minus strand of NZ_JBIVXA010000001.1, from coordinate 158,235 downwards.
AGACCTCGCTCATCGAGGAGGCGGTGGGAGTGTCCGCGTACGCGGTGGTCAGTCGCTGTTCCGTGCCCTCGGGTCCGTAGACGGGGAGCGGGTCGCAGCGGCCGCCGTCGTGGCGGTAGTAGCGCGCGACGAAGTACGCGCACATGTCGATGCAGTGGTCGGAGTGCAGATGGCTGAGGAAGATCGCGTCGAGGTCGTAGAGACCGCAGTGGCGCTGCAGCTCGCCGAGGGCACCATTGCCCATGTCGAGAAGCAGCCTGAAGCCGTCGGCCTCGACGAGGTAGCTCGAGCAGGCCGATTCCGCGGACGGGAACGACCCCGAGCAGCCGACGACGGTGAGCTTCATAGGAGCTGGAACCTCCGCGCTGACAGGAAGTGCAGAGAGTAGATGCGGGGTGCAGGTACTCGGATGCGGATACGGGAACGGGGGTCGTGCGGTCCGTCGAGCGTAAGGCGCAAAAGGGCGGGTCGCTCCTCCACCAGGGGCTGTTGTGGGCGAACTCACCTGTGGTGTCACCGGTTCGGATGGATGGTCGACCGGAGGTCGGATGCCTGGGTCCCGCGGGCAGGGGGCGGGGCGCAGTGCGCGCCGGTACCTTCTTTGGTATGGACACGTCCTGGTGGCTCGCGTTGGCGGCCGTGGTGCTGCTCGCGCTGGTCGCGACGCTGGTGGACGGCTGGGGGCGCCGTGGGCGCCGCGGAGACCGGGCCGCCGGTCGGACTCGGCCGCCCGGGCGGCCGTCGGCCGGGGGCCGGGAGCGGCCGCGGATACCTCGGCCGCGGCCTGCGGAGATCTGGTGGGCGAAGGTTCCGTACGAGGACGGGCCCGGGGAGAAGGACCGGCCGTGTCTGGTGCTGGCCGTGCGGGGCGAACGGGTGACCGTCGCCAAGATCACGAGCAAGTACCACGACGAGCGGGCCGGGGTGATTCCGCTGCCGCCGGGTGCCGTCGGCGATGCCCATGGGCGGGCGAGCTTCCTGGAGACGGACGAGCTGCGCGAGGTGCCCTTGTGGGAGTTCCGGCGGCGGGTGGGGGTGGTGGATCCGGTCCTCTGGGACCAGGTCCGCTACTTGGCCGGCTGAGGCCGGGTGGTCTTTCGGCTGCGGGCCGGTGAGGGCTGGTCGCGCGGTTCCCCGCGCCCCTCAAGAGCGCCGGCGCGCACCTTTCAGCCTGTCATGGGACGGGTAGGGGCGGCGGGGGCGAGAAACCTCCGGGCCGCCGCCCGTGCGGCCTACGCCCAGAGCTGGCCCTGGAGGGTTTCGATGGCTTCTTCCGTGGTCGCGGCGGTGTAGACGCCCGTCGACAGGTACTTCCAGCCGCCGTCGGCGACGACGAAGACGATGTCGGCGGACTCCCCGGCGGCGATCGCCTTCTTGCCGACGCCGATCGCGGCGTGCAGCGCGGCCCCGGTGGAGACGCCCGCGAAGATGCCCTCCTGCTGGAGGAGCTCACGGGTGCGGGTGACCGCGTCGGCGGAGCCGACCGAGAAGCGGGAGGTGAGGACCGACGGGTCGTACAGCTCGGGGACGAACCCCTCGTCCAGGTTGCGCAGGCCGTACACCAGGTCGTCGTAGCGCGGCTCCGCGGCGACGATCCTCACGTCCGGCTTGTTCTCCCGGAGGTAGCGGCCGACGCCCATGAGGGTGCCCGTCGTGCCGAGGCCGGCGACGAAGTGCGTGATGGAGGGGAGGTCCGCCAGGATCTCGGGGCCCGTCGTCGCGTAGTGGGCGCCCGCGTTGTCGGGGTTCCCGTACTGGTAGAGCATCACCCAGTCCGGGTGCTCGGCCGACAGTTCCTTCGCGACGCGCACGGCGGTGTTGGAACCGCCGGCCGCGGGGCTGGAGATGATCTCCGCACCCCACATGGCCAGCAGGTCCCGCCGCTCCTGGGAGGTGTTCTCCGGCATCACGCACACCATGCGGTAGCCCTTGAGCTTCGCCGCCATGGCCAGCGAGATGCCGGTGTTCCCGCTCGTCGGCTCCAGGATCGTGCAGCCCGGCGTCAACCGGCCGTCCTTCTCCGCCTGTTCGACCATGTGGAGGGCCGGACGGTCCTTGACCGAACCCGTCGGGTTGCGGTCCTCCAGCTTCGCCCAGATCCGGACGTCGGCGGACGGCGAAAGGCGTGGCAGGCGCACCAGAGGGGTGTTGCCCACCGCGGCGAGCGGGGAGTCGTAGCGCATCAGCGATCAGCAGCCGATCAGACCATGCCGCCGGCCACGGCCGGCAGGATCGTCACGTTGTCGCCGTCGGTGAGCTTGGTGTTGATGCCGTCGAGGAAACGGACGTCCTCGTCGTTCAGGTACACGTTGACGAAGCGGCGCAGCTGGCCGTCGTCGACGATCCGGGCCTGGATGCCCGCGTGCCGGGTCTCGAGGTCGGCGAAGAGCTCGGCGAGGGTCGCGCCGCCGCCCTCGACGGCCTTCTCGCCGCCGGTGTAGGTGCGGAGGATGGTGGGGATGCGGACCTCGATGGCCATGGTTGCGGGCTCCTGTCGGAAGGAAAAGTCAGGTCGGTGGGCGCGCGCGGCAGCGCGGGAGAGGCAGGGCGGAAGGCCGGTCGCGGCCCCGCGGAGCCGTGGCTCACGGCCGTACGGCGGCAGGGTTCAGCGCGTACAGATGGCGCTCTGCAGCCTGCACAGGTCGACGTGCAGCCGCGCCACGAGCAGCATGCCCGGCGTCTTGTCGCTCACGTCGTGGGAAACCATGGGCTCATCGTATCGATTCCCCGTCCGGGTCCCGGAGTGTGATCTCAGATGGTGGATGAATTCTGCCCGAAGTCCGGGATCGGTGCGGAGCCGGGACGGAATCAGTAGGCGTCCACGACCGTGACCTCCTCCTCCGTCACCTCTCCCTCGACGATCCGGTACGAGCGGAACTGGAACGGACCCGCGTCGTCCGCGTCCGCCGTCGAGACGAGGACGTAGTGCGCGCCGGGCTCGTTGGCGTACGAGATGTCGGTGCGGGAGGGGTACGCCTCGGTCGCCGTGTGGGAGTGGTAGATGATCACCGGCTCTTCGTCGCGGTCGTCCATCTCGCGGTACAGCTTCAGCAGGTCGCCGGAGTCGAACTCGTAGAACGTGGGCGAGCGGGCGGCGTTGAGCATCGGGATGAAGCGCTCGGGGCGGCCCGAGCCCGCCGGGCCCGCGACGACGCCGCACGCCTCGTCGGGGTGGTCCTGGCGCGCGTGCGCGACGATCTGGTCGACGAGGGCCTGGGTGATGGTCAGCATGTCGGTCAGGATAAGCAGAAGGGCCGCTCCGTACCGAAGGGTGGTACGGAGCGGCCCACATGCTGAACCGGGCACGTCGGCCAAGTTGAACCGGGAAGGTCGGCCAAGCTGAACCGGGAAGGTCAGCCGACCTTCTCGAGCGCCGGCTCGCGGCGCTCGGTGACCTGGGGGTTGCGTGTCTTGAGCACCCACCAGCCGATGGCCAGGGCCGCGGCCCAGCCGGCCATCACGTACAGGCAGACGCGGGAGTCGGCGTCGTACGCGATGAGGCCCGTGACGAAGAGCAGGAAGACGACCGCGATCCAGCTGCACTTCGCTCCGCCCGGGGCCGGGAAGGAGGAGGCGGGCAGGCGTCCGGCGTCGACCGCGCGGCGGTAGAGGATGTGGCTGACCAGGATCATCAGCCAGGTCCAGATGCCGGCGGCGGTGGCCACGGAGGTGACGTAGCCGAAGGCCTTCTCCGGGACGATGTAGTTCAGGATCACGCCGATGCCCATGAAGAGCATGGAGACGGTGATGCCGATCGCCGGGGTCTTGGTCGAGGAGAGCCTGCTGAAGACCTTGGGGGCCTCGCCGTTGTCCGCCAGGGTGCGCAGCATGCGGCCCGTGGAGTACATGCCGGAGTTGCAGGAGGACAGGGCGGCGGTCAGGACCACGAAGTTGACGATGCCGGCGCCGGCCGGGATGCCGATCTTCGCGAAGGCCTCGACGAAGGGGCTGACGCCCGGGGCGAACTCCGTCCACTTCACGACGCAGAGGATGACCGTGAGTGCGCCGACGTAGAAGAGCGCGATGCGCCACGGGAGGGTGTTGATCGCCTTGGGGAGGGTCTTCTCGGGGTTCTCGGACTCCCCCGCCGTGACGCCGACGAGCTCGACGGCGAGGTAGGCGAACATGACGCCCTGGAGGGTCATCAGGGACGAGCCGATGCCCTTGGGGAAGAAGCCGTCGAACTGCCAGAGGTTGGCGACGGAGGCCGTGTCGCCGGCCGAGCTGAAGCCGAAGGTGAGGACGCCGAGGCCGATCACGATCATGCCGATCAGGGCGGTGACCTTGACCATCGAGAACCAGAACTCGATCTCTCCGAAGAGCTTCACCGAGATCAGGTTCGCCACGAAGAGGACGATCAGGAAGACCAGTGCCGTCACCCATTGGGGGATGGCCGGGAACCAGTAGTGGACGTAGATCGCGGCGGCGGTGAGTTCCGCCATGCCGGTGACCACCCACATCAGCCAGTACGTCCAGCCGGTGAAGTAGCCGAAGAACGGGCCGAGGAACTCGCGGGAGTACTCCGCGAAGGAGCCCGAGACCGGGCGGTACAGGAGCAGCTCGCCGAGCGCCCGCATGATGAAGAAGATGATCACGCCTGCGAGGGCGTACATGAAGATGAGGCTGGGCCCCGCCTTGGCGATGTTCGCCCCGGCGCCCAGGAAGAGGCCGACGCCGATGGCGCCGCCGATCGCGATCATCTGGACCTGGCGACTGCCGAGCCCGCGCTCGTACCCCTCTTCGGGGGCGTCGCCGCCCACGGCCTCACTGCCGGCTCGCGGCTCGTCGGTCTTGTCGACCTGCGATGAGGTCATGTGTGGTGCGCCTTTCTCCATGCCGGTCCGAGCCAGTCACTTGGCTTCGGATCGGGTTCCGATCCCCCCGGATGTGATGGAGCTGTGCCTGGCCGGCGGTCGCCGGCTCGGTGGCGCACCCGACCGGACATGGGTGGTGTCCTGTCGGGCGGTCGTGAAGATTTATCACGGCTGCAACATGGGCAGCCTGCGGGTGATGTAAGGCATGCCACAGGGAGAAGCGGACAAAAAGTACTCACGCGCTTATAACAGGCCAGGACGGTGACGGGATCGTTATCCGGATCTGAGCGTCCTCTGAGCGAACACCGATTGAACCCTGAACCAACCCCTGGTCAGGGCATGTCGAACGGCCTACCGACCGCTTCCCCGCGCAGCACCCGATCAGGACATCAGCGTCTCGACGAGCGTCTCCTGGAGACCGCCCAGCCACAGGTACGCCATCACCATCGGCTTGCGCGGGTCCTCGTCCGGGAGGCGGTAGAGGAGGTCGGCGTCCTCCTCGTCGACGACGTCGAGCCGGGCGCCGATCGCCAGGCGCAGGTCGTTGAGGGCGCGCAGCCACTGCTCGGACTCCCCGGGGGAGAGCTTGAGGACCGCGCCGCCGTCACCCGCCATGGTGAGGGCGTCCAGCGAGCGGATCACCGCGAGGGCGTTCTCGCGCTTGCCGGCACGCAGGTCGTTCTCGGTGAAGCGGCGGAACTCGGAGGAGTACGCACGCTGCTCCTCCGCCTGTTCCGGCGAGGACGCCTCGACGTCGGGGCCGCTGTAGGCGTCCGGGAACAGGCGCTGGAGCACGGGGTCGGAGGGCGGCTCGCTGGGCCCCTCCGCGAACAGTTCGGCGAGCGGGTCGTCGGGGGCGTTCTCCGCGGGGCCGGGACCGATGAGCTCCAGGAGCTGTACGGCGAGGGAGCGGATGATGGAGATCTCGACCTCGTCGAGCGCGACGGCCGCGCCGCCGCCGGGGAGCGGTTCGAAGTGTCCTGGCATGGAGTGAGTTCGCTACTTCCGGTCCTGCTCGCGGTTTACAGGGAGGGCTCGGGCGTTTACAGGGAGGGCTCGGGCTGCTGCCGGTCCGACGGCCGCCGGTCCGACGACTTCCGGTCCCGCCACATCCGGTCCCGCTACTTCCGGTCCTGCTGAAGGGTGGCCCACAGACCGTAGCCGTGCATGGCCTGTACGTCGCGCTCCATCTCCTCGCGCGTGCCGCTGGAGACGACCGCCCGGCCCTTGTGATGGACGTCGAGCATGAGCTTGGTGGCCTTGTCCTTGGTGTAGCCGAAGTACGTCTGGAAGACATACGTCACATAGCTCATGAGGTTGACCGGGTCGTTGTGCACGATGGTGACCCAGGGGACGTCGGGCTCGGGTACGGCGAAGACCTCCTCCGCCGACTCGGTCTTTTCGATCTCTAGGGGTGCGGGAGCGGTCACACGGCCCATGCTGCCACCAGAGAGGGGGGCCCGCACAAACGGACCCCCGGAATACAACGGGATACAACCGAAAGACAACGGCCCCCATAAATCGTCAGAGTGACGAGATGGGGGTACCATCCAGGCTTATGAACACAGCGGACCTTGGGCTGCCGGTGGACGTTCCCTCGACGGCGCTCTTCACGGACCAGTACGAGCTGACGATGCTGCAGGCCGCACTGGCCGCGGGGACCGCCGAGCGGCGCTCGGTCTTCGAGGTCTTCACGCGGCGGCTGCCGGAAGGGCGGCGCTACGGCGTCGTGGCGGGCACCGGGCGGGTCCTCGACGCCGTCGAGAACTTCCGCTTCGACGCCGACGTGCTCGGCTTCCTGCGCGAGAACGCCATCGTGGACGAGCCGACCCTGGAGTGGCTCGCCTCGTACCGCTTCGGCGGGGACATCTGGGGCTATCCCGAGGGCGAGGTGTACTTCCCGGGCTCGCCGATCCTGCGGGTCGAGGGGTCCTTCGCGGAGTGCGTGCTCCTGGAGACGGTGATCCTCTCCATCCTCAACCACGACTCGGCCATCGCGGCCGCCGCCTCCCGGATGGCCTCCGCCGCCGGGGGCCGGCCGCTGATGGAGATGGGCGCCCGGCGGACGCACGAGCTGGCCGCGGTGGCGGCGGCGCGGGCCGCGTACGTCGGGGGCTTCACGACCACCTCCGACCTGGCGGCGGGCTTCCGCTACGGCATCCCGACCGTCGGCACCTCCGCGCACGCCTTCACCCTGCTCCACGACCGCGAGCGGGACGCCTTCCAGGCCCAGGTGAACTCGCTGGGCCGGGGGACGACACTGCTCGTGGACACGTACGACGTCGCGGAGGCGGTACGGATGGCCGTCGAGGTCGCCGGGCCGGAACTCGGGGCCGTACGGATCGACTCCGGGGACCTCCTGCTGGTCGCGTACCGGGTGCGGCAGCAGCTGGACGAGCTGGGCGCGACGGACACGCGGATCATCGTGACCTCGGACCTGGACGAGTACGCGATCGCCTCGCTGGCGGCGGCGCCCGTGGACGCGTACGGCGTCGGTACGCAGTTGGTGACGGGTTCCGGCCATCCCACCTGCTCGATGGTCTACAAGCTGGTCGCCCGCGCCGAGTCGGCGGACCCGAAGGCTCCGCTGGAGCCCGTGGCCAAGAAGTCCACCGGCGGCAAGACCTCGATCGGCGGGCGCAAGTGGGCCGCGCGCCGGCTCGACGAGCGGGGGGTCGCCGAGGCCGAGGTGATCGGCACCGGGGCGGTCCCCGTGGAGCTCGCCGACCGACAGCTGCTGGTGGAGCTCGTCAAGGGCGGGCAGGTCCTCTCCCGCGAGTCCCTCGACGTCGTACGCGACCGGCACGCGTCCTCCCGCGCCAACCTGCCGCTGTCGGCGACACAGCTCTCACGCGGGGAACCGGTCATCCCGACGGAATACATCTGATTCGGCCCCGGCGATGTGCGCGGGGTGCGCCGGAGCACGCGCGGGCGGCGCTCCGGCCGGCTCCGGCCACCCTTGGGCAAACACGAATGAACGGGCGGTCAGCGGGAATGCAACGGCAACACGCACACCGCACCGGCCGCCGCAGCAGGCCGTAACCGAATGCCCCTCCCGCGCCGCACGTGAAGTCTCTGGGCTCGGCTCCACAGGCCGGTCCCGCACACCCCCTGCCACATCCACCGACCCCACAGTCGACACAGTCGAAGGACACCGACCATGCGCCGCGCCTTGATCGTCGTAGACGTGCAGAACGACTTCTGCGAGGGGGGCAGCCTCGCGGTGGCCGGAGGCGCCGATGTGGCCGCCGCCATCACGGAGCTGATCGGGCAGGCGCCCGCCGGCTACCGGCATGTCGTCGCCACGCGTGACCTCCACATCGCTCCCGGTGGCCACTTCGCCGACAACCCCGACTACGTCCACTCCTGGCCCGCGCACTGCGTGGCCGGCACGGAGGGGGTCGGCTTCCACCCGAACTTCGCTCCGGCGGTCGCCTCCGGCGCGGTCGACGCCGTCTTCGACAAGGGCGCGTACGCGGCCGCGTACAGCGGTTTCGAGGGCGCCGACGAGAACGGGGTCGCGCTGGGTGACTGGCTGCGCGCCCGCGGGATCGACGAGGTGGACGTGGTCGGCATCGCCACCGACCACTGCGTCCGCGCCACCGCCCTGGACTCCGTCCGGGGCGGCTTCCGCACCCAGGTTCTCCTGGACCTCACGGCCGGAGTCTCCGAGGAAACCACGGACCGCGCCCTCGAGGAACTCCGAGAAGCAGGCGTGGACCTGACCGGAAAGCCCGTCGTCTAGCCCTCCGGGCCGACGCCACCACCCGGCCCTGCTCGCCCGCTGGGCGTCTTCGCACGACCGGAGACGCCCGGCTCGGTGGCGGCCCGCCCTCGGGCCGCCCGTCGGCGTGGTGGACAGCCCGGCGCGGGGCCGCAGGCGCCCCGCAGCGGTGCCCCCGGTCCCCGCGCGGCAAGGGACCGCCGGGTGTCTACGTCCGTGTCGCCGAGCCGTCGCCGGTCATGGCTGGGGTGCCGGGCGTCTCAGGAGGGATTTGAACGGGCGCCACAGTTCCTGGGTGAGGTCGGGGCCCTGGACGCCGCTGTCAGGGGTGGTGCGCCATATGAGGCCGTCGGGGTGATGCAGGACGGCGGTGATCTCGTCGGGGGTGGGCGGCGCCGCGTTCCCGCGGAGGTAGACCGCGCGCAGTCCGAGGTTGCGCAGACGCGTCAGGGCGCGGGCACGGTTCTGGGCCAGGACCAGAAAGCGCACGCAGCCGGGCCCCGGACCCGCCGGGCTGGGCAGGTTCAGCGCCACCACCACGCTACCGTTCGGCAGCTTGCAGAAACCTCCTGTGGCCATGCAGTCACACCCCCGTGCGCACCGGTGTCAATAAGAAATCCACAGGACGCACCTAAACACGATCGGCGGCAACCCGCCAGGGGGTCGCCGCCGACACGCTTCTGACCTGCGGAAATACCGGTTACCTCACCGCGGGGCCCACTTCGAGCGAGATCGTCGACCCGTCGCGGGCCTCCTTGGCGATCTTGATCTTGGTGTTGGTGTCAGTGATCTTGACACCCGCGGTCGGGGCCGTCGTGTCGTAGTAGGTGCTGGTGTGGTCGTTGAAGACCGGCACCCCCGGCTTCGACGGGATCTTCGTCGCCACGTCCGCGTTGTGCAGCGTCAGACCGTCCGTGCGGTACAGGCTGAACGGCGAGTCGTACGACTGGATCCGGCTGCGCATCAACGTTCCGTCGGTCCACTTCAGCGCGGTGGAGTGCGAGTCGACCGGCAGGATCAGCCCGGAGCCCGCGTGCGCGCTGACGTTGTTGTCCTTCTGCGAGGTGTCCCACTTCCAGATCAACAGGCCGTTCTGGTACGGGTAGTGCTCCACCCAGGACGGACGCGTCGTCGAGAAGCCGAAGTTGTACGGACCGGTCTTGAGGGTCTTGTCGTACGACACGTACTGACGGTTCTCCGCGATGTAGTACTGCGGGTAGTCGTCGGTGAAGGACGTGCCGACGCGGGAGAAGCCGGCGGCGGTCCACGCGGCGTCCGCGGTCTCGGCGTTGTCCGAGAAGAGCGCCGAACCGTCCGCGGTCACCGCGATCTCGTCGGCCGCGAAGCCCTTCAGCGCCACGCCACCGTCGCTCTGGTAGCGGAAACGCAGGTCGATCTTCTGGCCCGCGTAGGCGTCGAGCGGGAACGACAGCTTCTTGTACGCGTCCACCGTGCCGGTCAGCGCGGGCTTGCCGCTGCCGTCGCGCGGGATCGGCTGCCCGTCCACCGTGCCGTCGATCGCGGTCCAGTTGGCGCCGCCGTCGGTCGAGACCTCGGTGTACAGGTAGTCGTAGTCGGCCTCGATGTCGTACCAGCCGTCGAGCGTGAGGGCGGCCGACGACTTGCCGGCGAGGTCGACGGAGCGCGTCAGCGTGTTCTTGAGGTCGTTGCCGCTGCCGCTCCACCACTGGGTCGAGCCCTGCGCCGGGGTGACGATCTGGGTGGTGACCGCCTTGTCCGGCAGCGAGACCACGAGGGCCTGCTTGTTCTTGGTGTTGTACTCGGCGACACCCAGCTTGTGCTTCGACTTCGTCGCGGCCTTGGCCGTGTCGTAGTTCAGCCAGCCGAGCTGCAGCTTGTCCCAGGCGTTCATGTCGCCGGGCAGGTCACCGATGGCGTTCTTGCCGGTGCCGAGCCAGGAACCGGAGGACATCAGGGTCCAGAAACCCGTGGAGTTCTCGGCCGAGTTGGTGGTGTCGTACTCGTCCGGCAGACCGAGGTCGTGGCCGTACTCGTGCGCGTAGACGCCGAGTCCGCCGTTCTCCGGCTGGATGGTGTAGTCGCCGACCCAGATGCCGGTGTCGCCGATCGCGGCGCCGCCGAGCTTGTTGCCGGCCGGACCCGTGGCGCCCGCGTCGGTGCCGAACGCGTACCAGCGGTGCGCCCAGATCGCGTCCTCGCCCTGCGCGCCGCCGCCCGCGGACTCGTCCTCACCGGCGTGCACGATCTGGAAGTGGTCGATGTAGCCGTCGGGCTCGTTGAAGTTGCCGTCGCCGTCGTAGTCGTAGCGGTCCCACTGGTCGTACTTGGCCAGGTCCGCCTTGATGTCCGCGTCGGACCTGCCGGCCGCCTTCTGGTCGGCGACCCAGGCGGTGACACCGTCCTGGACCGCGTACCAGGCGCCCGTGGACGCCTTGTTGGAGCCGTAACGGGCCTCGTTGTAGGGGACCTTGACCCAGTCGGTGACCTCGCCGTCGACCGAGTAGCGGCCCGAGGACTGCTTCTCGTAGTACTTCTTCAGCGACTCGGTGTTCTTGCCGGTGCCGAAGTAGAGGTCCTGGAAGTGCGCCTGGTTGTAGTCCGCCTGCCAGGCCGTGCTGTTGTCCTGGGTGCGGTCGGGCGCGGCTATCTGGTTGTGCAGCGGGCCCACGGTGCCGCCGTAGCGGCTGTCGACCTGGTCGCCGAACTCGACCAGGATCGTGAAGATCTTGTCGGTCTTCTCGCGGCCGAGCTCGACGTACTTGTTCTTGCCCTTGAGCTTGACGACCTGCGAACCGTTCCGGTCCTGGACCTTCGCGTCCCCGGATATGACCTGGTTCAGGGCCTCTTCGCGCTGTGCTTCCTGGGTCTTGCTGAGCGGGCCGTCGAGGTCGTGTTCGGCCTCGTTGCCGGCCGGCTGGGGCTCGTGGCGGTTCGCGCTCGCCGAGGCCGCCGCCGACGCGGCATCATCTGCCTGCGCAACGGCGAACGTCGAGAACGTGGCGGTGGCCGCCGCGAGGGCCACACCCACCGCGGCCGCTCTGAACGTCCATGGTCTGCTGGTCACTTGAAGTCCTCCCCTGCGTCCGTTCGCGCGGATGGGGGGATCCCGGGGTGATGGAGGTCCGCGCGCGTATACGCGTGTCAAGTGACGACATTTGACCGGAGTTACCAAAGAAAAGACAGATCTTGACTTGAACCTGGCAACTGCACTATGCGGAGCTGTAGTTCGGTATCCGAACCGTGATCCGCACCCTCAACGGGCGCGTCCGTCCGTCCACTTGGTGGACGCGATGACTCCGTGCGCCCCCTGTGCTCCGGCACCGTGGGTAAGGTCACGCTTACCGGACGTTCCACTCGGGCATGCAGGCGAATAGAGTCGATTGGCGGAACGTTGGAATGTCAACGGATTGACAAGTCGACACCGTTGTCGTCCCACGATTCGCAGCCCCACCCTGATCGGCGGCACCACTCCCGTTGTCGATCGTCCCGGTCGCCGTCCGGTCCCGTTGTTGTCCGCATCCTCCCCCATCGCGAGAGGCACGGGGGGAGTACCCCCACCCCGAGGAATCGCCATGCCTCGTCCGACCGCCGCACAGCTCGCCTACGGTTCCTGCACCGTGATCTTCTCCACCCTCGCCATGCTGCTGCTGTCTCAGACGAGTTCGGGCCTGGGGATCGCGGTGATCACCCTCTCCGCACTCGCTCTCGGACTGCTCGTCGCCGTAACGGTTCCGCTGCCGAAGCGCGTGCGTTCCGGCTCCATGGCCGCCGTACCGGCTCCCGCACCGGCCCCCGTTCAGGAGCGGGTGCCCGCACAGCGCGAGACCGCGTCCGTGTCCGTGTCGTCGGCGTCCGTCTCCGCCGTACGCGAACCGGCGGGCCCGTGATTCCACGAACCCGCCGCTCTCCCGGTCAGCCGTCTCCTCGTGGAGTGCGGCTGATCGCGTACGTCAGGCCGTGCTGACCACCACCGTCTTGGCCGCCTTGTCGTGCAGGCCCTGTTTGTAGGGCTTGTCGAAGAAGCTCCAACCGCCCGCGATCGCGGTCCAGATGCACGCGCAGCAGAACGCGAACGGGATCCACAGCACCAGCGAGCGGACCAGCGTGGTCTGCACGGAGGGCGTGGAGCCGTCGTCGAGGTTGGCCACCCGCAGGTTGAACAGCTTCTTGCCGAGGGTCTGGCCCGACCTGCTGATCATGATGGTGTCGTAGCCGACGTAGAGCACCGCGGCGATCACGGACTGCCCGAGGCCCCTGCTGTACTGGATCTTGTCGGCGTTCATGTTGTACTCCGTGACCCCGAACGCCCAGGACAGCAGCCACACCACGATGCCCACCAGGATCATGTCGATGATCCTCGCCACCGTGCGTTTGCCGCTGTCGGCGAGCGGAGGCATGCCGGCCAGCGGGTCGCCGCCGTAGGGACCGCCGGGGCCGTACGGGTCGCCGCCGCCGTACCCAGGCGGCTGGTTGCCGTACGAGGAGTCGTACGGGGAGCCCTGGGGCGGTGTGTGCGGCGGAGGGCCGTCGTAGGGGGAACCGCCGCCCTCAGCAGGCGGAGGCTGCTTCTTGAACGGATCCTCGTCCGGTGGCCGGCCGGAGCCCGGGGGCGGCGGTTCGCTGCTCATGGCCCGAGTCGACCGCGAACCCCGCCGCCGCGCATCCGGCGAGCGGCCGTCCGGGGGACCGTGCTCCCGGCGGCCGTGCCGCCGCGCGGAGTCAGGCCGCTGCGACGGCGTACGGGCGGCTACGCGGCCACGAAGGTGTGGGCCGCCTTGTCGTGCCAGCACTGGCGCCAGGGCTTGTCGAACAGGCACCACAGGACGCCGACGGCACCGATGACGAGGACGCCGGGGACGGCGTAGACGAGCCAGCGGCGCAGCGCCCGCCCGAAGGACGGGGGTTCGTGGCCCTCGATGTCCCGGACCTCGATGCCGCACACCTTCTTGCCGAGGGTGCGGCCCCACTTGGCGGTGGGCAGCGCGTCGTAGAGGACGCCGAAGAGGAGCAGGACGGCCAGGACGATCCCGAGGTAGCCCGTGGTCGTGCCGTCGAGCAGCCACACCGTGACGGTCTGGCCGGACCGCTTGGCCGCGTCGACCTTCTCGTTGATGTGGTCGATCGCCTTGGTGCCCAGCGGTACGGCGGCCACCGCGGTGACGGTCCCCAGGACCGCGGTGTCCACGATCCGGGCCAGCAGCCGCCTGCCGAGGCTCGCCGGGCGCGCCTCGGACTGTCTGCGGGCGGCGGCCTGGAACACGTCGTCCACCGGTGGCTTCCACGGCGCGACCGGCTGGCCGTCGGCGCCGGGGTCACCCGCGAGCCGGTGCACCTGCTGGGCCCAGGACGGCTGTCCCCCACCGGGGCCACTGGTGAGGGGTGTGGCGGCGGGGCCGGTGGACTGCTGGGGCACGGAGGGGGTGGAAGGGGTGGAAGGGGTGGAAGGAGTGGGAGGGGCGGCCGGAGCGGGGGTGGCCGGCTGCCGCACGGCGGCGGACTGGGCCGACTGGGCCGCCGCCTCCGCCGCGGCCTGGGCTGCCTGCCCTGCGCCGAAGCCGCCCCCGGCCCCGGCCTGGCCGGCGGCCGCGGGCGTGTCCGCCCCCGGTGCGCCGGTGGCCGGAGCCGTGCCCCCGGCTTGCGCCCCGCGCTGCGGCCCCGTGCGCGGGGCGGACGGGCGGAAGATCATGGTGCCCTCGGAAGGGGCGGGCTCTGCGGTGGCGTCGGGGTGACCGGTGCCGGCGAACTGCGCGCCGCTCGCCGGGGCCGCGGACGCGCCCTCGGCGCCGGTGGCCCGCGCCGGTCCCGTCGGGCGGCGGAACACCACGGTGCCGCCGGACGCGGGGGGTTGTGCGGCGCCGCCCGAATCCGCGGGCGGGATCGTCGCCGTGCCGTCGGCGCGGGCGGACTCACCGTCCGGCTGGACGACCGCGTCTCCCGGTTCGGCCGCGCGCGCCAGCCGCGGGTCGGCCGTCGGGGGCGCGCCCCAGGACACCCGCCGGTCCTGCTCGCCGCCGAAGCCGGACTGCCGGGAGCGGTCGGCGCCCCACGCGGCCGCGGGCTCGGGCCTGCTGCCGTGCTGTGCCTCGGCCGGGCTCACCCGGCGCGGCTCGGCGGCGGGTTGCGGGTCCTCGTCGAAGAAGTGCGGGCCGGTCTCCTCGGCGGGGGCCGGAGCGGGCGCGGGAACGGAGGCCGTCGGCCGGGTACCGGACGGCGGCGTGAGCGGTACGCCGTCGGAGGGCGCGGGACGGCTCGTACCCGGTACCCAGGAGGCACCGTTCCAGTACCGGACATATCCAGGAATGGAGGGGTCCGGGTAATACCCTTCACGGGGCCGGTCGTCACCGGGGGCCGGGGTTGGGGCGCTCATGTCCGTCGTCCCGTATCTGCTCGGGGGTTGTTGGGGGCTCCACATCTATCAGACGGGCGCGCCTGTCAGCGGCGCTCCCGCCGTACCCACCTCTTTCGGGCAAGGTTCCGCCACAAGCGGTCGCCGCCGGAACACGGCCTCGGAACGCCCGCCAAAAAACTTCTTCGAACCCGCGTAATGGTTCCGCGTGATCGCGCTCTCCACTCGTACGGGCCCGCCCTGAGGGCCCCGTACCCGAAGGGAAGGGCATCGGCATGCACACCGTGGTGGAACGCGAACTCGATCTCAAACTCGTCCTGTCGCCCGAACGCAGCATCCCCGTACCGGCCCGGCTCACCTACCGCTCCGACGACCCGTACGCCGTCCACATCACCTTCCACATCGGCTCCGACCATCCCGTCGGCTGGACCTTCGCCCGTGAACTGCTCGTCGAGGGGGTGTTCAGGCCGTGCGGGCACGGGGACGTACGGGTGTGGCCGACGAAGGTCGCGGGCCACAGCGTCGTCCTGATGGCGCTCAGCTCCCCGGACGGGGACGCGCTCCTCGAAGCGCCCACCGCGCAGCTGTCCGCCTGGCTGGAGCGCACCCTTCGGGCGGTCCCGCCGGGCTTCGAGGCTGAGCGGCTCGGCATCGACGAGGGCCTCGCCGAGTTGCTGGCCCCGACCCCGGACTGTCACGACGAACTGTGGCTGCGCGACCCGTGGCCGTCGGACGAGTCGAAGGACGCCGAGTGAACGCGCCGTGCGCCGGTGCCCTGCGGGCGGGCCGCGTCCGAGGACGAGCCGGCCGCCTTGCACTCCCTCCTCCACCAGGGCCGGCAGGCGTGCCTGGCCGAGTGCCCCTCGGCGAACGGCTAGAGCACCTTGCCCGGGTTCAGGATGCCCAGTGGGTCGAAGGCGGCCTTGATGCCGCGCTGCATCTCCACGCCCACCGGTCCGAGCTCGCGGGCCAGCCACTCCTTCTTCAGGACTCCGACGCCGTGTTCGCCGGTGATGGTGCCGCCGAGTTCCAGACCGAGGGCCATGATCTCGTCGAAGGACTCGCGGGCGCGCCGCGACTCGTCGGGATCGTTGGCGTCGAAGCAGACGGTGGGGTGGGTGTTGCCGTCACCCGCGTGCGCGCAGACCCCGATGGTCAGGGAGTACTTCTCGGCGACGCGCTCGATGCCTTCGAGCATGTCGCCGAGCCGGGAGCGCGGCACGCACACGTCGTCGATCATCGTGGTGCCCTTGACCGCTTCGAGCGCGGTGAGTGACAACCGCCGTGCCTGGAGGAGCAGTTCGGATTCCGCCGCGTCCTCCGCGGGGACCACCTGCGTCGCGCCGGCGGCCTCGCACAGGGCGCCGACGGCGGCCAGGTCGGCGGCCGGGTCGTGGGTGTCGAAGGCGGCGAGGAGGAGCGCCTCGGTGGTCTCCGGGAGGCCCATGTGGGCCAGGTCGTTGACGGCCTTGACCGTCGTACGGTCCATGAGTTCGAGGAGGGAGGGGACGTGCCCGCCCTCCATGATCCGGACCACGGCGTCGCAGGCGGCCCGCGCCGATCCGAACTCCGCCGCCAGCACCAGCTGTTGGGGCGGCTGCGGCTTGAGCGCGAGGATCGCCCGTACGACGATGCCGAGCGAGCCCTCGGATCCGACGAAGAGGCGGGTGAGGTCGTACCCGGCGACCCCCTTCGCCGTACGGCGTCCGGTGGACATGAGGCGTCCGTCGGCCAGCACCACGTCGAGACCGAGGACGTACTCGGCCGTCACCCCGTACTTCACGCAGCACAGGCCGCCGGAGGCCGTGCCGATGTTCCCGCCGATCGTGCACATCTCCCAGCTGGAGGGGTCCGGCGGGTAGTACAGACCGAGTTCGTTCACGGCGCGGGAGAGGGTGGCGTTGATGACGCCGGGTTCGACGACGGCGATCCGGTCGACCGGGTTGATCTCGAGGATGCGGTCCATCTTCACCAGCGACAGCACGATGCAGCCGTCGGAGGCGTTGGCGGCGCCGGACAGGCCGGTGCGGGCGCCCTGCGGGACGACCGGGACACGCAGCTCGGTCGCGATCCGCATGACGTGCTGGACCTGTTCGACGGTACGGGGCAGGACGACGACGGCAGGGGTGCCCGCCTCGCAGAAGCTCGCCATGTCGTTCGCGTACGAGGCCGTGATGTCCGGGTCGATGAGGACGGCCTCGGCCGGCAGGCCGCTCAGCAGGCGGTCCACGAGGTTGCCGGTGACTTCGTCGCGCGGGGCTTCGATACGGCTCATGATCACAGCGTCGCACTCGGGGCCATCGGTGTGAACCCCATCCGTGCGGGGCTTGGCGTGCCGGGGTGTGGTCTTCGTATTGACGCACAGTGAGCGGCATGGAGATCGAAGAGCGACAGCCGGTGCTCACGGGGCTCGCGCCCCAGGGTCCCTCCGGGCGGCGTCCCTCCGTCGCCAAGCACGTGCTGATCGGCCTGGTCGCGGGGTCCGTCGTCCTCGGCGGGGTGCTGGTGCTGCTGCCCTCGCAGCGGCGGACCACGGCGCCGCCGTCGGCGGGGCCGGTGGCGCGGGCGGGGACGGCGGCGGGGGCCGGGGCGCCCGCCGCGCTGCCCGATCTGGTGGCGCTCATCGGCGACCAGGAGGCCCATCTGCGGGCCCATCCGCGCGACGAGCGGTCGTGGGCGGTGCTCGGCGCGGCGTACGTGGAGCAGGGGCAGCGGACGGCCACGCCCGCGTACTTCCCGAAGGCCGAGCAGGCGCTGCGTACGTCACTGGAGACGAAACCGAAGGGGAACCTGACGGCGCTGGAGGGGCTGGCCGCGCTCGCCAACGCCCGCAACGACTTCCGGACCGGGCGGAAGTGGGCCGAGGAGGCGCTGAAGCTGGCGCCGAAGCGGTGGACGGCGTATCCGCTGCTGATCGACTCCTGCACCGGCCTCGGTGACTACAAGGCGAGCCGTAGCGCGCTGGAGAAGCTCCAGGCGGTGCACCACGGGCCGCCGGTGCTGGCCGAGGCCGCCCAGGTGTACTGGGACCGCGGCTGGCGCGAGGACGCGGTGGCCTCCCTCGCGGACGCGACGGCGGGCGCCACCGCTCCGGCTGAGCGGGCGACCTGGCTGGCGGAGTCGGGCCGGCTCGCCTGGGAGCGCGGGGACCGCGAGGAGTCGCTGCGCTACTACGAGGCCGCGCTGAGCAACGACCCCGACCAGCGCGGCGCGCTCGCCGGACAGGCGCGCGCGCTGGCGGCGCTCGGGCGTAGCGCGGAGGCGCTGCGTGCGTACCGGACGGCGCTGGCCCAGGAGCCCGATCCGCGGCACGCGCTGGAGCTGGGCGAGCTGTACGAGACGCTGGGGGAGCGTGACGCGGCACAGACGCAGTACGCCCTGCTGCGGGAGCGGGTGCGCACCGACAGCGCGGCGGGTGTCGACGACGAGCTGGTCCTCGGGCTGTTCGAGGCGGACCACGGCGATCCAGAGGAGGCGGTGCGCCGGCTGCGCGAGGAGTGGAAGCGCCAGCCGGGTGTCGCCGTCGCGGACGCGCTGGGGTGGGCGCTGCACCGGGCCGAGGAGGACGAGGAGGCGCTGAAGTTCGCGACGACGGCGACGGACAAGACGAAGGGCGGTGGCGTCCGCAGCGCGCTGTACGTCTACCACCGGGGGCAGATCGAACGCGAGCTGGGCCTGCTCGCGTCGGCGCGCCGCCACATCGCGGAGTCCCTCCAGATCAACCCGTACTTCTCCCCCGTCCTCGCCCCCCAGGCCCGGCACGACCTTGCCGCCCTCGGCGAGCCGCCCGCGGAGCCGCTGCCCGAACCGAAGGAAGAGGCTCCGGCGGAACCGGAGGGCGCGGCGGGGCCGCCGGGCACCGCCGTGAATCCGGCGAACCCCGCGGCCCCGCGGGCGCCCCGTCGACCCAGGGCACACGCACCGGCACCGGGTTCGGGACCTGCACCGCGGCGCACGGCGTCACACTGACGGACGACAGACGGCGGAGATCAGACATCAGACATCAGACATCAGAGGTCAGAGGTCAGAGGTCAGACAGCAGGCATCAGACGTCAGATGACAGATGACAGATGACAGATGACAAAAGATGTCAGATGACCGCGGATGAGCCCTACAGGTTGCCGCGCTTCTCCTGCTCCCGCTCGATCGCCTCGAAGAGGGCCTTGAAGTTGCCCTTTCCGAAGCCCATCGAGCCGTGCCGCTCGATGATCTCGAAGAAGACCGTCGGCCGGTCCTGGACCGGCTTGGTGAAGATCTGGAGCAGATAGCCGTCCTCGTCGCGGTCGGCGAGGATCTTCAGCTCGCGCAGGGTGTCGACGGGGACCCGGGTGTCGCCGACCCACTCGCCGAGGGTGTCGTAGTACGAGTCGGGCGTGTCCAGGAACTGGACCCCGGCCGCGCGCATGGTGCGTACGGTCTGCACGATGTCGTTGGTGTTCAGCGCGATGTGCTGGACGCCCGCGCCGCCGTAGAACTCCAGGTACTCGTCGATCTGGGACTTCTTCTTGGCGATGGCGGGCTCGTTGATCGGGAACTTGACCTTGAGCGTGCCGTCGGCGACGACCTTCGACATCAGCGCGCTGTACTCGGTCGCGATGTCGTCGCCCACGAACTCCTTCATGTTCGTGAAGCCCATGACCTTGTTGTAGAAGCCGACCCATTCGTTCATGCGGCCGAGTTCGACGTTGCCGACGCAGTGGTCGATGGCCTGGAAGGTGCGGTGGGCGGGCGGTTCGACGATCGGGGCGGCGGCGGTGAACCCGGGGAGGTACGGGCCGTCGTAGCCGGTGCGTTCGACGAGCGTGTGCCGGGTCTCGCCGTAGGTGGCGATCGCGGCGAGGACGACCGTGCCGTGCTCGTCCTTGAGCTCGTAGGGCTCCGCGAGCGGGCGGGCGCCGTGCTCGACGGCGTACGCGAACGCGGCGCGCGCGTCCGGGACCTCGATGGCGAGGTCGACGACCCCGTCGCCGTGCGCGGCCACGTGCTCGGCCAGGAAGTGGCCCCAGGTGGTGACGGGCTTGATGACGGAGGTGAGGACGAAGCGTGCCGAGCCGTTCTCGAGGACGTACGACGCCGTCTCGCGGCTGCCGTTCTCCGGTCCGGAGTAGGCGACCAGCCGCATGCCGAAGGCCGTGGAGTAGTAGTGCGCGGCCTGCTTGGCGTTGCCGACGGCGAAGACGACCGCGTCCATTCCCTTGACCGGGAAGGGGTCTGCCTGCCGGACGGTGTCGGGAGTGAGGTGTGTGGTCTGCGTCATGGCCGCAGACTCTCTCCGTTCCACAAGGTGCGCAATAGTTTGCGGCAGAGCTGGACAATATGCTCAGCAGAATGCCCATGCCTGCGGGCGTTCTGTACATGATGACCACCCGGGAGAGCGACATGGCGATCGACCACCTGGACGGCCGGCTCATCGTGCTGCTGGCCGAGGAGCCACGCATCGGCGTGCTGGAGATGTCCCGGCGGCTCGGGGTCGCGCGCGGCACCGTGCAGGCCCGGCTTGACCGCCTTCAATCGAATGGAGTCATCCGGGGATTCGGTCCGCAGGTGGATCCGGCCGCGCTCGGCTACCCCGTCACGGCCTTCGCGACGCTGCAGATCCGGCAGGGACAAGGCACCGACGTACGGGCGCATTTGGCGACCGTCCCCGAGGTGCTGGAGCTGCACACGACCACCGGCAGCGGCGACATGCTGTGCCGCCTGGTGGCCCGCTCGAACGCCGATCTCCAGCGT
This sequence comes from Streptomyces sp. NPDC090798, assembly GCF_044768965.1. NCBI lineage: Bacteria > Bacillati > Actinomycetota > Actinomycetes > Kitasatosporales > Streptomycetaceae > Streptomyces > Streptomyces sp. NPDC090798. Next base: position 137,639 of record NZ_JBIVXA010000001.1, on the reverse strand, counting down.
GTGATCGACCGGGTCGTCGGTTTTGATGGCATCGTCCGGGCCTCCACGGCGATCGTCATGGAGAACGCCGTCCCGCTGCGGATCATCCCGCTGGTGGAGCAGGCGGCGACCGAGCACTGACCGACGACCGGGGAGGTGGCGTGAACTTCTGGCAGTACCTGAGCAGCCGCCATCAGCAGCTGCTCACGGACGCGTACCAGCACGCCAGCGTGGTCTTCCAGTGCATGGTCGTCGCGACGCTCATCGGTGTGGTGATCGGCGTCGTCACCTATCACAGCGACTGGGCGGGCGGCGTCGCCACGATCACCACCTCCACCATCCTGACCATCCCGTCGCTCGCCATGATCGGTCTGCTGATCCCGATCGTGGGTCTGGGAGTGCCGCCCACGGTGATCGCGCTGACGCTGTACGGGCTGCTGCCGATCGTGCGCAACTCGATCGTGGGCCTGCGCGGGGTCGACCCCGCGCTGGTGGACGCGGCGAAGGGCATCGGCATGTCCGGTCCGGCCCGGCTGCTGAAGGTCGAGCTGCCGCTGGCCTGGCCGCCGATCCTTACCGGCATCCGGGTCTCCACGCAGATGCTGATGGGCATCGCGGCGATCGCGGCGTACGCCTCCGGCCCCGGCCTCGGCAACGAGATCTTCCGCGGTCTCGCGTCCCTGGGCAGCAGGAACGCGCTCAACCAGGTGCTCGCGGGCACGATCGGGATCATCATCCTCGCGCTGCTGTTCGACGCCGCGTACGTCCTCGTCGGACGGCTGACCATTCCGAGGGGGATCCGTGCCTGAGACGACCGAGGCCGCACGGCCGCCGGAGGGCGCGCACACCCCCACGACCGGCGCCACCATCGAGCTGGAGAACCTCACCAAGCACTACCACGGCAGCCGGGACCCCGCCGTGGACAGCGTCAACATGGAGATCAAGGCGGGCGAGCTGGTCGTCTTCGTGGGCCCGTCGGGGTGCGGCAAGTCCACCACGCTCAAGATGATCAACCGGCTGATCGAGCCGAGCAGCGGCCGCATCCGCATCAACGGCGAGGACGTCACCGACATGGACCCGGTGAAGCTGCGCCGCAAGATCGGCTACGCCATCCAGGCGTCCGGGCTCTTCCCGCACATGACGGTCGCCCAGAACATCGCCCTCGTACCGAAGATGGTCGGCTGGTCGAAGTCGCGGATCAGAGCGCGCGTCGAGGAGATGCTGGACCTGGTCGGCCTCGACCCGGCCGAGTTCCAGGGACGTTATCCGCGCCAGCTCTCCGGAGGCCAGCAGCAGCGCGTGGGCGTGGCCCGGGCGCTCGCGGCCGACCCGCCGGTGCTGCTGATGGACGAGCCCTTCGGCGCCGTGGACCCGATCACCCGCGACCACCTCCAGGACGAGCTGATCCGGCTCCAGCGCGAGCTGCACAAGACGATCGTCTTCGTCACCCACGACTTCGACGAGGCGATCAAGCTCGGTGACCGGATCGCGGTGCTGCGCGAGCGCTCGCACATCGCGCAGTTCGACACCCCGGAGGCGATCCTCACCAACCCGGCGGACGACTTCGTGTCGGGGTTCGTGGGCGCGGGCGCCGCGCTGAAGCGGCTCAACCTCACCCGCGTACGGGATGTGGAGATCACCGACTATCCGACGGTCACCGTGGACGATCCGCTCCAGGAGATCTTCAACAGGCTCAGAAGCAGCGGCACGAACGAGATCCTGCTGCTCGACCGGCGGGGCCGCCCCTACAAGTGGCTGCGGCGCGGCGATCTGATGCGGGCCAGGGGTTCGCTGGCGCGGGCGGGCACGCTGGTGCACGACACGGTGACCCGCGACGCCACGTTGCGGGACGCCTTGGAGGCGGTGCTCACGGACAACACGGGCCGGGTCCCGGTCACCGGGCGGCGCGGCGCGTACATCGGTGTCGTCGACATGGAGACGCTGATGAACTCCGTGCACGAGCTGCTGGAGGAAGACCGGCTGGAGGCGATGGAACACCAGCACGAGCTGGAGGAGGCGCGCGCCCAGCAGACCCACTTCGAGCAGGAGGGCGCGGGCGGCGGGGAGGCGAAGGCGTGAACACTCCCCCGCCCAGGAAACAGCCCAGGGAACGGCCCAGGGAACGGCCCAGAAAACAGCCGAGGAAACAGCCCAAGGAACGGCCCGAGGAACGGCCCGAGGGCGAGCACGAGGTGAAGGGGCTCGCCTTCCGGGACGACGGCGAGTTCTCCCCGGGCTCCGGGGACTTCCCCGAGGACTTTCCCGAAGGCCTTCCCGAAGGCCTTCCCGGGGACGGTGAAGGCGGGATCGAGGGAGAGGCCCCGCCTCCGAAGGACGTCCTCAGGCGCCGGATCACCTGGCAGAAGCTGACCTTCCTGCCGCTGGTCCTCGCGGCCCTGCTGCTGGCCACCTGGCTCTGGTTCCAGCAGGCCCGGCTGGACCCGATCTCCGAGAACGCGCTGTCGAACGGCCAGGTGCCGAAGGCCCTGTGGCAGCAGATCCGGCTGACCGCGATCTCCACCTTCTTCGTGCTGGTCATCGCGATCCCCCTGGGCATCCTGCTCACCCGGGCGACGTTCCGGAAGGCGACCCCGGTCGCGATGACACTCGCCAACATGGGGCAGGCCACGCCCGCGATCGGCCTGCTGGCCCTGCTGGTCATCTGGCTGGGCACCGGCCAGCGGGCGGCCCTGATCGGTATCACCGTCTACGCCATCCTGCCGGTCCTCTCCAACACGATCGCGGGCCTGAAGGCCAACGACCCGACCCTGCTGGAGGCGGCCCGTGGCATCGGGATGTCCCCCCTGGGGGTGCTGTCCCGCATCGAACTCCCGCTGGCCGTACCGCTGATCCTCGCGGGCGTACGGACGGCCCTGGTCCTGAACGTGGGCACGGCGACCCTCGCCACCTTCGGCGGGGGCGGCGGCCTCGGTGTCCTGATCACCACCGGCATCACCACCCAGCGCATGCCCGTCCTGGTCCTCGGCTCGATCCTCACGGTCTCACTGGCCCTGCTCGTGGACTGGCTCGCCTCCCTGGTCGAACTGCTGCTCAGACCGCGCGGGCTGGAGGCGGGCTCATGAGACGTACGAGTCCCGTGGCCGCCGCGAGACGTACGGGCCCCGCGCCCGCCGCGAGGCGTACGTGTCCGGTGCTGGCCGGGGCGCTGGTCCTGGCCTCCGGCTGCGGGCTGACCAGCGGCTCCCCCATGGTCGACAACGTCGCGCCCGGCTCGGTCGGGCAGGGGCAGCCGCTCAAGGGCGCCCATCTGACGGTGACGTCGAAGGAGTTCACCGAGCAGCTGATCCTCGGCGCGATCATGGGCATCGCCTTCCAGGCGGCCGGCGCGGACGTCCTCGACCGGACGGGCATCCAGGGTTCGATCGGTGCGCGGGAGGCCGTCAAGAGCGGGGACGCGGACGGGATGTACGAGTACACGGGCACCGCCTGGATCACGTACCTCGGCAACAGCAAGCCCATCCCCAACCCGCAGCGGCAGTGGCAGGCGGTGCGCGACGCCGACCGGAAGAACGGGCTGACCTGGCTGCCGCCGTCCGCGCTCAACAACACGTACGCGCTCGCCATGAACCAGGCCAACTTCAAGAAGTACGGCACGAAGACGCTCTCCGACGTGGCCGCGCTGTCCAGGTCGGACCCGGGCGCGGTCACGCTGTGCGTGGAGAGCGAGTTCGCCAACCGGGCCGACGGGTTGCCGGGCATGGAGAAGGCGTACGGGATGAGCCTGCCCGCGAAGAACATCACGCAGATGGACACCGGGATCATCTACACCCAGGTGGCGAAGGGGAGTTGCACGTACGGGGAGGTGTTCACCACCGACGGGCGCATCAAGTCGATGAACCTGGCGGTGATGGAGGACGACAAGAAGTTCTTCCCCAACTACAACGCGGCGCCCGTGATCAACTCCAAGGCCCTGAAGAAGTACCCGGCGATCGCCCAGGTCCTGGACCCGATCACCAAGAAGCTCGACAACGACATGGCCCGGACCCTGAACTCCAAGGTGGACGTCGACGGGCAGGATCCGCATCAGGTGGCGCTGGACTGGATGGAGCAGGAGGGGTTCGTCAAGGGAGGGTGAGCGGGGCGGGACCTTCCAAAGAAGTGGTTGCAAAGAAACCCTTGCAAGCATTTCTTTGCAAAGCTACCTTTGGATGCATGGAAGAGCCCACGGAACCGCTGCCTCAGGAACGACAGGTCCGCACCCTCGACGCCCGCACGCTGCGCGGCATCGCCCACCCCCTGCGCATGCAGTTGCTGTACGCGCTGCGGCAGCGGGGGCCCGCCACCGCGTCGATGCTCGCCGAGCGGCTGGGCGAGTCCAGCGGGGCGACCAGCTACCACCTGCGGCAGCTGGCCACGCACGGCTTCGTCGAGGACGCACCCGAGCGGGGCAAGGGCCGTGAGCGCTGGTGGCAGGCCGTCGAACAGGGCTTGATCTTCAACGCGAACCTGCTCAAGGACGGCGACCCGGCGGTGCGCGGAGCGGCCGACACGTACCTGCACGAGGTCGCGACCACGCACACGCGTGAGCTGTCCACTTGGCTGGGTACGCGCGCCGACTGGTCCGAGGACTGGTACCGGGCCAGCGACATGAGCGACTGGACCCTACGGCTGACGGCCGCGCAGTCCCGTGAACTCATCGAGAAGATGCACGGCCTGCTCGAAAGCTACCGGCCCCTCGCCCGCGCCGAGGACGACCCCGACGCGGAGCAGGTCCGCATCCACACTCACGCCTTCCCCTTCACGCAGGACCGAACGGAGACGCACCCATGACGCACGCCGAGACCCATCTCGCCCTGCACCACACCCGCGCCGCCGAGCTCCGGGCCCAGGCCGAAGCCCACCTCCTGGCCGCCTCCGCCCGGCGCCCCGGCGAACTGCGCACCCGCCTCGGCTGGACCCTCGTGGAGGTCGGCCTGCGCCTCGCCGCCGCGCCCCGCGTCGCCGTCGCGCACCAGCTGCCGGCAGCGAGCAGCTAGCAGCTGGGGACCGAGCCCTTCCCCTTCTCCAGGGAGACCAGCGCGTCGACCGCGCCCTTGAGCGTGGTCACCGGAACCAGTCGCAGCCCCTTGGGCAGTTCCGACTTGGCGTCCGAGCACTCCGCCTTCGGGACCAGGAAGACCGTCGCGCCGTCGCGCCGGGCGGCCTGCGTCTTCAGGGCGACCCCGCCGACCGCGCCGACCTTGCCGTCGGCGTCGATCGTCCCCGTACCCGCGACGTTGCGACCGCCCGTGAGGTCGCCGCCGCTGCCGTCGCCGTCCAGCTTGTCGATGATCCCGAGCGTGAAGAGCAGTCCGGCGCTGGGGCCGCCGACGTCGGCCAGCTTGAGCGTGACCTTCACGTCGTTCTTCTCGTGCAGATAGGACAGGGCCGCCTCGGTGGCCGTGTCCTGGGACTTCTTCATCTCGTCCGCGTTGTGCTGCTCGATCTCCTTGACGGAGTTCCCGCTCGGGTAGACCGAGTCGCGCGGCATCACGGCCCGGTCCGTACGGAACCAGCCGTCGATCACGTCGCCGAGGCTGACGCTCGCGTCCGGCCCGGTCGCCTCGATCGTCGTCATCCGCAGCTGCCCGCTCGTCTCGCGGGTGGGCGCTCCACTGATCGTGATCACGGGGTCGCCCTTGTTCTCGCCCAGGACGTTCGCCGTCATGCCCGGCTGCGCCACGGAGAACGGCAGCGGCGCGAACGCCGCCGTGGCGAGCAGGGCCACGACGGGAACGGCGCAGACGGTGATGGCCTGGAGGCGTGTGAGGCGAGAGAGCACAGGATCAATCTAACGTCACCGCTCGGCGCGGCCTCCGTACAGGTCCCGCCGGGCGGTGGTGAAGCGGCGCAGCGCCTCCGGCAGCGGCTCGGTCCCGATGCCCGGGGTGCGCGGCACCGGCAGATGACCGTCCTCAAGGACGAAGGGCTCGGTGATGTCCTCGGCGAAGTAGCGGCTGGAGGCGGAGGTGTCACCGGGGAGGGTGAAGCCCGGCAGGGCCGCCAGGGCCAGGTTGGGTGCGCGGCCGATGCCCGTCTCCAGCATGCCGCCGCACCAGACCGGCACCCCGTGCGCGTGGGCGACGTCGTGGACGCGGCGCGCCTCGAGGTAGCCGCCGACCCGGGCGGGCTTCACGTTGACGACCCGGCAGGCGTCCATGGCGATGGCGGAGGCGGTGTCGCGGGCGCTGTGCAGGGACTCGTCGAGGCAGACGGGGGTGGCGACGCGCCGCTGGAGCCGGGCGTGCGCGTGGAGGTTGTTCTCCTCCAGCGGTTCCTCGATGAGCAGCAGTCCGAAGGCGTCGAGCCGGCGCAGGTGCTCGGCGTCCGCGAGCGAGTACGCCGTGTTGGCGTCCACCTGGAGCGGCAGCGCGTCCCCGAAGCGCTCGCGCACGGCCCGTACGGGCTCCATGTCCCAGCCGGGTTCGATCTTCAGCTTGATCCGGACGTACCCGTCGGCGAGATAGCGCTCGACGTCGTCGAGGAGCGCCGGGACGCAGTCCTTGATGCCGACCGACACCCCGGCGGGCACGCGGTCGTGGACGGCTCCGAGGTAGGTCGCGAGCGACATGCCGTGCGCGCGCAGCTCGGCGTCGAGGACGGCCGTCTCCAGGGCCGCCTTGGCCAGCTCGTGTCCCTTGATCTTCGCCATCGCGGGGGCGAGCGCGGCGGCCGTGAGGTGCGGGAGGGCGGTCACGCGCGGCAGCAGGAAGTCGCGGAGCACGATCTCGGCGCCGGCCACGAACTCCGAGCAGTACAGCGGCTCGGGGTCGGCGGCGAACTCCGACCAGCCCTCGGCCGCGTCCGTGACGACGTGCAGGAGGAAGGTGTCCTTCGTCGTCATGGTCCCGAAGGAGGTACGGAAGGGGGTGACGAGGGGCAGCGCGATGTGGACGGCTTCGACGCGTTCGAGTTTCATGCGGCGCCTTCCGTCGCGGGGCGGGTGAGGGTGTACCAGCCGTCGCGGGACATCGCCGTGGCGACGTATCCCTCGGCGAAGGCCTCCGTGAAGACCGCGCGGACGGCGTGGCGCCAGCGCAGCGCGAGCACCGGATCGGCGGCGCGCAGCTTGACGATGTCGTCCGGGACCCGGCACCAGATGTGCCGGTCGGAGGTATCGCGGCGGGCGAGGAAGGCGTCGTCGGGGGCGCGGTGGGTGGCGGGCGCGGCGTCACGGTCGCCGGTCTCCCGGGGCGTACGGGGCGCGGCCAGATCCCAGGTCACCGTCAGCCGGTCGCTCTCGTCCCCGTCGTTCACCCCGTCCGCCATGGGCCCGTAGAAGTCGACCAGGTACTCCGTGCCGGTGGCCCCCAGCTTGACCAGGTTGAAGCGGGCGTTGCGGCCGACCAGCGGATCGAAGGTCCAGCGCATGGTGCGGGCGCCGTGCTCCAGGGCCCAGGCGCGCTGGGCCTGCTTCACGGCGCATCCGAGCCCGCGATCGGCCGCGGCGACCAGGGAGTACGCGTGGTGCCGCCCCGGCTCTCCGAACACGGCGACGGCGGCTCCGGCCAGCCGTGTCCCGTCGTACGCGGCGTGCACCGCGCCCCCGGCGTGCACCAGGCTGTGCAGCACCTCCGCCGGATAGGGCGGGCTGCTGCGGGGCGTCTGCCAGACGTCGCTGAAGAGGTCGGCCACCGCGGCGATCCCGGCGACGTCGTGCACGGTACGGATGCTCACTTCCTCGGTCATGGACCGAGTGTCGAAGCTCGCGGCGGCGCCCGCGTTGTACATGTGGACAACACGTGCGTACGTTCCTTATGAGATCGGCCAACCACGTCCAATCGGCCAACTACGCTCGCCGGGGACCGGCCGACCACCCTCGTCATCCGCATCCCATCATCCCCATCGACATCGCCATCGCCATCGCCATCGCCATCGCCGGGAGGAGCCGCGTGGACGCCTGCACCCTCGGTGACCTGCTGGACGTCGTCGGCGGCCCCTCCGTACGGCTGCACACCGCGCCCGCCGGGCTCGCCGTGCCCGTCACCGAGGCGCTGCTGTACGACGCCCACGCGCCGCTGACCCGTGCGCCCGGGGCGCTGCTGCTCGCGGTCGGGGTGCGGGCGTCCGCGGCGGGGCCGCTGGCTCGGGCGGCTGCGGAGGCGGGGATGAGCGGGCTGGTCGTACGCGGCCCGGACGGTCCGCTCGCGGAGGCGGAATCGGCGGGTGTGGCCCTGCTGTCCGTGGACGAGGACGCCGCCTGGCATCACGTGCACCTGCTGCTCGCCTCCGCGATCGGCGCACGGCCGTCGAGTGCCGGGAGCGGTCTGGGGGACCTGTTCGCGCTGGCCGACGCGGTGGCCGCGGCCGTCGGCGGCGCCACCGCGATCGAGGACCCGCGGCAGCGGATCCTCGCCTACTCGACGGTTGCCGGGCAGCCGGTCGACGAGGACCGCCGCACGGGCATCCTCGGCCTCCAGGTGCCAGGGAGCCCCGCCAACTCGGAGCAGTACCGGGTGCTGTTCGCGGCCGGGGACGTGGTCCGGCTGCCCGCGTTGGAGGGCAGCGACAACCTGCCGCGGCTCGCCGTCGCCGTCCGGGCCGGCGGCGAGACCCTCGGCTCGCTCTGGGTCGTCGACGACGGCGGCCTCGCGCCGGACGCCGAGGAGGCCCTCGCCCAGGGCGCGTCCACGGCGGCGCTGCTCCTGCTGCGGGCCCGCGCCGCGCAGGAGCTGGCCCGCCACCAGAACGGCGACCTGCTGCGCCGCCTGCTCGACGGCACCGCGGACCCGGCGGGCGCCGCCCACCGCCTGGGCATGGGCCTCGGCCCGGACGGAAACCCGGCGCCCGTGCGCGTGGCCGCGTTCGTCCTGGACTCCAGTGTCTCGGCGGCGGACGTCGAACAGACCGGGCTACGGCTCCTGGACCTCGTACGCCTCCAGTGCGAGGCGCGCTACGGGCGGCACGCGGGTGTCCTCGTCGACGGCGTGGTCTACGCGCTGCTGCCGGCGCCCGGGGAGCGTGGCGGAGCGCGCCATAAGCGGCTGGCGGAGGACATCGTGGGGCGGGCCGGGCAGGCGCTGCGGGTGCCCGTACGGGCCGGGCTGGGGGACGTGGTCTCCGGGATCGCGGAGGTGCGGGACTCCCGGGACGACGCCGACCTCGTCCTGCGGGTCCTGGGCCCCGAGTTGCCGGTGGCGACCGTGGAGGAGGTACGGCCGCGCGTCACCCTGCTGCGACTGACCCAAGTCCTCGGCGAACGGCGGGAGTTGAGCGCGGGCGGGTGGCGGCGGGTCCTCGCGCACGACGCCGAGCACGGCACCGAGTACGCGCGTACCCTCGTCGCCTGGCTGGACGCGGGCTGCGACATGGCGGGCGCGGCGCGGCTGCTGGCCGTGCACGCCAACACCTGCCGCTACCGCCTCCGGCAGGCCCGAGGGCAGCTCGGCATCGACCTCGACGATCCCGACGAACGGCTGGTGCTGTGGCTCCAGTTGAGGACGCTGGGCGGGCTCGGCAGCCGCGGCTGAGCCGCCCTTCGGGCCCGGCCGTCAGTTGGCTTCCACCTCCTCGAAGACCTCCGGCATGCGCGTCAGCACCCGTACGCACGTCCGCACGTCCTCGTCGGTGAGGTCGCCGCCCACCCGCTTCAGCAGCGCGCTCTCACGGGTGATCACCGCGTCGATGGCCGTTCGACCGTCGCCGGTCAACCGGATCAGCGAGGACCACTGGTGCGCGGGGTTGGCGCTGGCCTCGACCAGGCCGTGGGCCGCCGCCTCGTTGACCATCCGCTGCACGAACTGACGGCTGAGCGCCTGCGAGCGTCCCATCTGGGGGACCGTCAGGGGTCCCTGCGCGCGCAGGAGATCCAGGACGGCGCGCACACCGATGGACAGGCCTTCGACCGGCTCGTTCAGCTCCACCTTGCGGGTCACGCGCCGGTACAGGGGCCCCAGCACGGCGAGCACCTCGCAGAGGCGGGGGCGAGGTCGTCGGGCGGGAGCGGCTTGCTGGTGTCGGTCACGGAAACAGGATGCGGGGAGCGGGGCGCCGACTCAGGCCGGTGCGGAGCGTCAGCGCAGCGCGTCCGCGACCTCCCGGGCCGCGTCCATGACCCTCGGCCCCACCCGTTCCGGCACGGAGTCCGCGAGCATGACGACACCGACGCTGCCCTCGACCCCGGTCACCCCTATCAGGGGAGCCGCGGCCCCACTCGCGCCCGCCTCCAACTCCCCGTGCGTGAGCGTGTATCCCGGGGCGTCCGCCGGCCCGGGCTGCCGGGCGGCGAGGATCGCGCGGCCCGCCGCGCCCCGGTCCAGCGGATGACGGAACCCGGCGCGGTAGGCGACGTGGTAGTCCGTCCACGTCGGCTCCACGACGGCGACGGCGAGCGCCTCGGTCCCGTCGACGAGCGTGAGATGGGCCGTGGCCCCTATGTCCTCGGCCAGCGCGCGCAGCGCCGGCAGCGCCGCCTCCCGTACCAGCGGATGCACCTGACGCCCCAGCCGCAGTACCCCCAGCCCGACCCGGGCGCGACCGCCCAGATCCCGGCGTACGAGCGCGTGCTGCTCCAGCGTGGCGAGCAAGCGGTACACAACGGTTCGGTTGACGCCCAGTTTGTTCGAAAGCTCGGTGACGGTCAGCCCGTGGTCCGTGTCGGCGAGCAGCTTGAGGACACGCAGTCCCCGGTCGAGCGTCTGAGAGGTCTCCGCGGTCACGACGCCCACTCCTTAGTGGTGAGGTCGGCGGCCCCTCGCGGCGGTTGCGTCTCCGAGTCCCGTCGGCGACGCGCTTCAGAGGCCGCCGTCGGCTGACAACCCGGGCTCTTCCCGGGCGGAGTCGCTACACGGCTGCGCTCCGCGGCGGCGCTGCCACGGGGCGTGTGCGTAGCGGGACAGTAGCGAGCCGGTCCGCTCAGCGGAAGTCTCCGTCCAGAATCCGGTCATGACCTGGTACGGACTCCTTCCCTTTGCCGATCCTTTGTCCTGATAAGCACGGCGCACACCGCGTGTCGCACACGCCCCCCACACACAGCGCACACGCGCACGGACGCGCCCCCGAAGGGGCGCGGGGAACCGCGCGACCAGCCACCGGCAGTCCGCAGCCGAAGCACAACCAGCGCCCCACGAACGGCGACCGCCCAGGCACAGCGCCCAGCGTCACCGCATCCGGGTGGCCCACTCCTGCACCTTGGCGATCCGCTGCCGCAGCTGCCCCGCCGTCGCCTCCGCGCTCGGCGGCCCCCCGCACACGCGGCGCAGTTCCGTGTGGATCACGCCGTGCGGCTTGCCGCTCTGGTGGACGTACGCGCCGACCATGGTGTTGAGCTGCTTGCGCAGCTCCAGCATCTCCTTGTGCGAGACCACGGGCCGCCGCTCGGCGGGCAGTTCGAGGAGGTCGGCCTCGTCGTCGGGCTTCTTGCGGCTGTGCGCGATCTGCCGCGCCTGCCGCTTCTGGAGCAACAGCTGCACCTGGTCGGGTTCGAGCAGCCCCGGAATGCCGAGATAGTCCTGCTCCTCCTCGCTCCCCGGGTGGGCCTGCATCCCGAACTCGGCGCCGTCGTACAGCACTCGGTCGAAGACGGCCTCGGACTCCAGCGCCTCGAAGGAGAACTGCTCCTGCTCGCCGGTGTCCTCGTCCTGCTCCCGGTTCGCCTCGTCCATCTCCTGCTCGGACTCGGCGTACGGGTCCTCCTCGCCCTCCTTCTTGGGCTTGTCGAGGACGTGGTCGCGCTCGACCTCCATCTCGTTGGCGAAGCCGAGGAGGTCCGGGACGGTCGGGAGGAAGACGGAGGCGGTCTCGCCGCGCCGCCGGGACCGTACGAAACGGCCGACGGCCTGCGCGAAGAAGAGGGGCGTGGAGATGGTGGTGGCGTACACGCCGACGGCGAGCCGCGGCACGTCGACGCCCTCGGACACCATGCGGACGGCGACCATCCACCGGTCCTCGCTGTGGCTGAACTCGTCGATCCTGTTGGACGCGCCCGTGTCGTCGGACAGGACGAGGGTCGCCTTCGTCCCGGTGATCTCACGGATGAGCTTGGCGTACGCGCGGGCGGAGTCCTGGTCGGAGGCGATGACGAGCGCGCCCGCGTCCGGGATGCCCTTTCTGACCTCGGTCAGCCGCTGGTCGGCGGCGCGCAGCACACTGGGCATCCACTCGCCGCGCGGGTCGAGCGCGGTGCGCCAGGCCTGCGAGATGGCGTCCTTGGTCATCGGCTCGCCGAGCCGGGCCGCGATCTCGTCCCCCGCCTTCGTACGCCACCGCATGTTGCCGCTGTAGGAGAGGAAGATGACGGGCCGCACGACCCCGTCCCCCAGAGCGGACCCGTACCCGTAGGTGTAATCGGCGGAAGACCGCCGAATCCCGTCATTTCCCTCTTCATATGTCACAAAGGGAATGGGATTGGTGTCGGACCGGAAGGGCGTACCGGTGAGCGCGAGCCGCCGAGTGGCGGGTTCGAACGCTTCGAGACAGGCCTCACCCCACGACTTCGAGTCACCGGCGTGGTGAATCTCATCAAGGATGACGAGGGTCTTGCGCTGCTCGACGCGATTGCGGTGGAGCATGGGCCGCACGCCCACACCCGCGTACGTCACGGCGACGCCCTGGTACTCCTTGCTGAGCGGACCCGCGCTGTACTCGGGATCCAGCTTGATCCCTATCCGCGCGGCGGCCTCCGCCCACTGCTTCTTCAGGTGCTCGGTCGGCGCGACCACGGTCACCTGCTGCACGACGTGGTGATGCAGCAGCCAGGACGCGAGCGTCAGCGCGAACGTCGTCTTGCCGGCGCCGGGCGTGGCGACGGCCAGGAAGTCGCGGGGCTGCTCCTGGATATACCTCTCCAGCGCCCCCTGCTGCCAGGCACGCAGCTTGCTGGCGGTACCCCAGGGGGCGCGGCCGGGGAAGGCGGGTGAGAGGTGGTGCGAGGTGGATGCGCTGGCGGCGGTGGTAGTCACGGTCTCCGTGGTGGGGTCGAATCAAGGGGCCGCGCGCAGCGTGTCAGGTAGGGCGGTGCTGGGAGACGGGCGGGCGGCTCGGCTACGTATGACAACCGGGCCACCCTACCGGCGCCCCGGAGCTGTCAACGCGCGGACGACGCCGGGTCACCCACGGATGGGACCCACCTCACAGGCCCCGCAACCGCCCACCGATCACCCCGATGTCGTGCTCCACACCGGCCGCCACGTCGATGACCAGGTCGTACGCCGTGTCCTGGTCGCAGCCCGCGAGGTCGACACCGTTCACGGCGAGGAAGGTGGCGGCGGCGAGCCAGGCGGTCCGCTTGTTCCCGTCGACGAGGGGGTGGTTGGTGGCGAGGGCGTGCAGCAGCGCGGCCGCCTGCTCGTACGGGTCGTCGTAGGCGGCGACGCCGAACATACGGGCGCGGGGCCGGTGAACCGCCGACGCGAGCAGCCCCGGCTCCCGCGCCTCGGGGTCCCGCCCGCCGAAGGCGATCCGGGCAAGGTCCGTCACCTCGACGACGGTAAGGTGCCGGGTCATCCGCCGAGCCTCCTCAGCAACTCGGCGTGCTCCTGCGCGAGCCGGGCGGCGAGGGCACGGACCTGCGCGCGCCCTCGTCGTGCAGATACCTGCGTACGGCGTACTCGGCGACCTCTTCCGGCAGGCGGTCCTGCGCGTCCGCGAGGTCGTCGAGGGCCTGCGCGAGGGCGGGGTCGAGACGGAGGGTCAGCTCTTTCATGGGGGTCACGGTAGGGCTCGCGGGCCGCCCGGGCCGAGCGGATTTCGAACACGGGACCGCGGCGGGTTCGCTCGCGGCGCGAGCGCGGGCCCGGGGCACCGAGATCGCTGCCCCGCTTCCGAAGCACCGCTCCCCTTTTGGAGCACCGCTCCCGTTCTAGAGCACCACTCCCGTTCTGGAGCACCACTCCCCCTTTGGAGCACCGCTCCCGTTTTGGAGCACCGCTCCCCTGGCGGAACGCCGCCCACCCCACCAGAGCAGCGCTCTCCTCCCGGAGCACCGCCGCCCCACGAGAGCACCGCTCCACTCTCAGAGCACTGCTCTCTTTCCAGATCGCCGATCTCTCCGATCTCTTTCCAGAGCACCGCTCCCCTTCTAGATCACCGCTCTCTCAATCGCGTAGTCACCCAGGCTCCCACCAACGCCACCCCCGCCATCGGCAGGAACACGGCGGCGAACGCGGTGGGGTGGGAACCGTCGGCCGTCGAGGTGGCCGTCTCCGCGGCCTTGCCGCCGCCCAGCGCCGCGAACGCCGCGCCGCCCGCCGCGAGGAGCACGATGTTGGAGAGGCCGTCGGAGATCTGGAGCGCGGCGGAGTTGGAGCCGACTTCCTCCGGCGTCGAGAGGCGCAGCAGCAGCACGCTGGTCGAGGCGATCACCAGCCCCATCCCGAAGCAGCCGAACCCCCAGGCGACGGCGACGATCCACACGGGCACAGCGGGGATCAGCACACTGGGCACGGCGACGACGGCCGCCGCGAGCAGCACCATCCCGAGGAACACCAGCCGGTCCCGGTACGGCTCCGTCCGTGGCCGCGACTGCACGTACGACCCCAGCGCCCACGTCCCGCCGGCCGCCGCGAGGGAGAACCCGGCGAGCGTCGGCGACAGCCCGCGCTGGGTGACCAGCATGAGGGGCACGAAGGACTCGGCGGCGATGAAGGAACCGGCCGCCAACCCGCGCAGCAGCACCACGGACGGCAGCCCGCGCGCCGCCCGGCAGGTGCCGCGCGGCAGCAGCCCGAGGACGGCCGGGACGAGCAGCGCGGCGCCCGCGAGGCCAGGGACGAGTGAGAGCGGGTCCAGGCCCTGGGCGGCGTACTGGAGGAGTCCGGAGCCGAGCGAGATCCCCAGCGCCAGCCGGATGCGCCGCCGATCGAAGGGCTCGCGACCGGCGGGCCCCGCGTCCGCCGACCGCCCGGAGGACAGCCGTCGGATCCGGGGCAGCGCGAGCGCCAGCGGAAACACGACCAGCACCGGTATCCCGGTGAACACCCAGCGCCAGCCCAGATGTTCGGTGACGGTGCCCGCGATCAACGGTCCGACCACGGACGGAATCACCCAGCTCGCCGCGAACGCCGCCATGATCGCCGGGCGCAGCCGCTCCGGGTAGGCCCGCACCACGACGACGTACAACGCCACGACGACCAGGCCGCCGCCGAGCCCCTGCACCGCCCGCCCGAGAAGGAACAGCCACATGGTCCCGGCCGTCCCGGACAGCAGCAGTCCCGCCGCGAAGGCCGTGATCCCCGTGGTCAGCGGCGCCAGGGGTCCGTCGCGGTCCGCCCACTGTCCGGCGAACACCATCCCGAACAGGCTCGTCGTGAAGTACGCCGAGAACGCGAACGCGTACAACGACACCCCGTCGAGCTCTCGCGCCGCGACGGGCATCGCCGTCCCGACGGCCGTCGCTTCAAAGGCGATCAGCAGCTCCACGAACACGATCCCGATGCTGAGCGCCCGGTAGGGACGGCTCAGCACACCTCCCTCGCCCTTGCCTTCGGGCGGGGCGGTCGCGGCATCACGTGCTTCCAGCGCGGTCATGGCCGCCAGCGTAAGGGCCACGACTGGCAGTGACTCCTGTCCGGAGACCGTGATCGTCTGGGCCTTTGGTCGTACGCCCAGGGCCCGGGAACCGGCATTCATGAACGGCGTATGGCAGTCCCGTTGCAGCGCCCCCGCACCCCTTGAGCCCGCCCTCCGCCCCGCCTACGTTCAACCCATCAGGTTCGGAACGAGTGAGCCGTGCCGCACCTGAGAACGGCCGTGTGCCCGAGTGGCTCAGGGGCTCGCCTGCAAAGCGAGTTACGCGGGTTCAATTCCCGCCACGGCCTCAACTGCCTGACCAGGCAAAAGGAAAGGGCGGCACCCCGTAAGGGTGCCGCCCTTTTGGTCCTCCGTCTCAGTTGCCGTCTCAGTTGGCCGGTACGGGGGCGCCAGCGGCCCCGCCGTCGTCATCGTCCGGCCGGGTCCGTCTCGGGCTTCCGAATCAGACCGTCGACCTGCTTCGCGACGTCCGTCCGCACGGCATCGACCATGTGCCGATACCTCGCGGCCATGGCCGTGGTGGACCACCCCATGAGGCCCATGACGGCCCGCTCGGGAACACCGAGGATGAAGTAGGACCGTGGCGGCCGTGTGACGCGCGTCGTGCAGCCGACCGTCCCGCACCTTCGCCTCAGCCAAGAGGTCTTTCCACTCTGTCCAGTCCCGACGATGGGACGGGCTACGGCCGTGCTCATCAGGGAAGACCAGCCCGTTCTCATCCCACCGCTTCCCGGCCGCTTCCTTCTCGGCTTCCAGCGCCTTGAGGTGAGCCCGGAGTAGGTCAACGAGCTGTTCGGGGAGGCCGACCGCCCGACGGCCGGCGCGCGACTTCGTGACGGTCAACTCCGGGTTTGTGCGGCGCTTCTGCGGCCAATAGCCGGCGGCCTTGCGGCCGCAGGGCTCAGAGCACCCGTGGGCGTACTGCGGCCGGTGGCGACTACGACGCACCACGAGGAACCCGCCCTCAAGGTCCACGTCCACCCACTGCAACCCCAGCACCTCCCCCTGACGCAGACCGAGCGCGAGGGCGACGGCCC
Source organism: Streptomyces sp. NPDC090798 (assembly GCF_044768965.1). NCBI lineage: Bacteria > Bacillati > Actinomycetota > Actinomycetes > Kitasatosporales > Streptomycetaceae > Streptomyces > Streptomyces sp. NPDC090798. Next base: position 121,155 of record NZ_JBIVXA010000001.1, on the reverse strand, counting down.
ACCGCGCGGAGTTACGGTGCTGGTCAGCGGCCTTCAACAGCCGCTGCACCTCTTGGACGGTGTAGGGCTCTACCTCGTGATCCCCTGTCTTCGGCGCCTTGGCCAACAGCACCGGGTTCTTGCCGAGATGCCCCCGCCGTACAGCCTCGTTGAGTGCGGCGCGAAAGGTCCGGTGGACCTGGTGAGCGGTCGCGGACTTACTGCCGTTGGCCTGCATCTTGGCGTAGAAGACCTCGATGTGCTCGGGCTTGAGCCTGTCGAGCCGGTGAGCGCCCAAGCCGGGGATGAGGTGCTTCCGTACAGCCACGCCGTACCCGACCATCGTGTTGTCGTTGACGGCGAGGGGCGCGACGTTCTCAATCCAGTGGGTCAGCCACGCCTTGACCGTCCATGCCTTGCCGGGCTTCCGTACGGTCTTGGCGTCTCGCTAGTTCCGGACCTGATCTACAAGATGAAGCGGGCAATTAATGAAAGGGCGATGAAAACAGCCGCTTCCCAACTGAGCCAGCAGGCAAGGAGATCAGGCACCGGCACCTGAGAACGGGCAGTCGGGGCGCTTCCTGCGAGCGTGCTCACCTTGACTGGCTCGGCACTGGCAGCCGTCTCAGTTTCCGCCTCGTTCGTAACCGCACACGGCCGTTCAGACCCGTACGCCGCGCCCCGTAGGGCCCGGCATCCGTACAGGTCTGAACACCGCCGAACGAACCCGGATCATGCGCTGACCAGCGCCGACCAACCTGCAAAGCATGGAACGCTCGGAGTGCGACGCCACGAGAGACCGCGTACTTCGGGCGCGGCACGTGAGGCCGCCGAGCCTCACCGCAGTCGGTGCAGACTCGCATGCCGCTGGGGTGACGACCGGCATGGAGCTTCAGGGCCTGGTCCAGACTGGAGAGTGCCCAGCTGAGTGGCCGCCTCCAGTACCGGAGTCGAAGCAGTCAGTGATGCCCTGCGCGCCAGATGGTGTTTCGGGTGTGCTCCGCCCACGCTTCAGCTATCGCCTCCTTGGTTCGGATTACCCAGTCGTGCTCATCGTCCTCATGCGACAGGTGGCCGTCGCCCCCACCGGCCCGCGACAGGCTGATATGAGCGCCAATCAAGCGGATGATTCGACTATTGGAAACGTAGGCTGTGTGCACAAGGAAGTCACTTCCGCCACCGCCCATTGGTTCGCGCGGAAGTGCTCCATCCATAAGAGCTCGAACCAATATTGATCGGGCCGATGGCGCAGTCACCCCCCATGTCTGAATTATGCTTCTCTGAAGTTCGTCTGCTACGTCCTGCGGCAATCCAGCCGGCATGCCTGAAACGGGCAAGGGGGAGGTCGAGCAGTACGCCAGGAAAGCGCCCGGAACATTATTCCCTTGAGCCTGCCTAGCCAAGTATCCGCGAAACCATCGTAGAGCTCGAGGCACTAGGAGTTTGTTGGCGATCCAAATCGCCGGTGAGAGAAACGGGAAAAATATCGCACCGATCCAAGCGAACCTGAAGTTGAGCGGGGAGCCAGTCAACACGCTGATCGCAGCGTATGGTTCACTGTACTCCAATCTGCGCAATAGATCTGGATCGACAGCCGAACTCTTTAGATCACCCTGCAAGTCATTTTGATTGCCTTTTTTACTGGTCACCTTGGTCAGCCGGTACCAAAGGGCACGCGACGCGGAATCTCGACCACTTGACGGGGCGGGTGACCCCGTACACAAAGCTTCGTAGTGACCTTCCGAGTGCTTGGATAGATCCTTCAAGAGACCAATCGCTTCGTCGTCCGGCGCCCAGAGACCAAGCCACCGGCCATGGAAGGCACTCATGGCCTCGCGTGCGGCTTTTGCCCGCGCTTCGAGGGCATCAGCGATGGAGCTGCCCGTCCCGAGTCGCCATAAGACCATGAAGAGACAGAAGGACACCACCATCAGCCATACAGGCAAACGGCGCATCGAGTGGTCGAACCTGGACACGAGACCCACCGAAACAAAACCTATCGCCATTAAAGCGAAGAAGCCCATGAGCAGGGCGCCCAATACCGTTGAGGCGCTTGGGGTCGACGCCTCAGCGGCGAGCCTCCTCCGGTCAAGAAATCTTCTCTTGTGATGGAATTGCAGGAATGGGGTTCCGAGCGTGGTCCAACTGAGCAGTCCATTCAGGCATATCTCTTTTTGGATCTCCTCGTACGGAGGAACCTTAAAATACACCTCGGGCACCTTGGACCGCAGAGGAACATGGGGCTCCGGACTGACGATGCCACGCCGCCGCAATTTGTCAAGGAGAGATGGGCTGACATGCTTGGATTTCCTCACCAACTGACTGGTGACCAGGGCCTCCCATATAATGGAACCACCGTGGCTATGACCCACGAGATGATATTTTCGACCGGAACGCTCAAGGTGAATGAGCCTCGCAAGCAACTCGTTGCTCGCGCTTAAGCGGGCTATTTGGGCGTTCGCCCCGCTCCATTGGAACAACATCGTCTCCCCCGCGGGCAACTGCGTGCCGGGAGGAAGGTTCTCCTCCAGTGCACGCCAGACAGTACTGCCTCGTTGCCACCAGCGGTCACCTTGCTCCTCCCGCCTCTCGTTGCCCGCGAACGTCCCGTGCACCAACAGGACTAAGTCGGGTTCGCCGCCACCATGTGTCATGCGCTTCACAGTCACGATTCCATGTCTAGCAACGCGCATTGGCCTGAGGTATCGAATTCTCGAAATCGACACACATGATTGACCAGGCCGGGCGGATCGTCTGCGGACAGCGTGCTGAAGCTCGGAAGGGCGAGGTGCCAGTGCGATGGGCCAGGGACATCGGATGGCAGCCGCCCATGGCACCCGGCGTCATCCAGACGCTGTGCTCGGCTCCCCGGAGCAGCCCGCGTCCGTCTCAGTTTCCGTCTCGTTCGTCCCTGTACGCGGCTGGCCGGAGCGGTTCGCCCTACCGCGATGCACAGTGCCTCGGTACGAGGACGAACGCCATTGAACAGTCTCGGATCATGCGCTGATTAGGCCAAACAAACCTGCAAAGCGAGTTACGCGGGTTCAATTCCCGCCACGGCCTCCGATGCCTTGACCAGGCAGACCAAAAGGGCGGCACCCTCGGAGGGTGCCGCCCTTTTGGTCGTCCGGAGCCTGGTGACGGACTGGTTACTGGTGCAGGTGAGGTGTACGTTCCCGATGCCGCGCCGAGATGAGGGGGCGCCCGGCCTGTAGAGGGGGATCGTGAGTCAGCAGCCCGTTCCGACGCCGAAGAAGCCGCTGAGCAGGGGAAAGAAGATTGCTATCGGTATCGGGGTGCTGATCGCGGCTCCGCCGTTCATCGCAGGCATGATCTCCGGTGTCAAGGATGCCGCCCCACACGACACCTCGGCAGCAGCCGCGACGCCTGGAGCGAGCCACAGCAGTCCGGCAGCGAAGCCGTCAGCGAAGAAGAAGCGGGCCCTGGCCACGCACGCGTCGACGCCTGGGCCGGCGCAGAAGCTGGCCGACCTCGATGGGATCGGGCGGCCCGCCGGCATGTACCAGCAGGTTCTCGACGCATTGGCGCCACGCTGCACGGAGGACCGCCCGCGTCTGACAGCCATCGTCAACTCTACGCTGGGAGACCTGAAGAAAAACGGTGTCAACGACGAGGACGAGTTCAGCGTCCTTCAGCACCTGGAGCAGTCGGTGGCCGCCGGGAACCCGCGGGTCAACTGCGCCTCGGTGGCGGCGGCTTACGCCACCCTGCGCGAAGGGAACTAGGACAACCGGATCCCGCCCTGCTGTTCGTCCTTTTCAGTTCTCATTTCAGTTGGCCGACACGAGGGCGCCGACCGTAGCGCCGTCGTCGCGATCATCGTCACGGTCGTCCTCTTCGGCCTCCCGGCTTTCTAGGCCCCGTCGCCCGTTTACCGACCCCCGTTCGACCTCCGTGCGTGGGGGGGGCGTGGGCGTCCGTCAGCTAGCCGTGGAGGGTGCCGCCCGCCTCGTCCTCGAATATCTCCGGCCAGTAGCGCCAGCCGTCGTCGCCCTCCAGCGTGGGGGTGGGGTCGCAGGCGATCGGGTCGACCGTGGCGAGGGTCTGGGCCATGGTGGCGGCCAGTTGTTCGTAGGAGTCGGTGAGGTCGTGGGTCGCGTCGAGGGCCTTCTCGCGGTGGAGCAGCCAGAGGGTGAAGGCGAGGGTGGAGATGTCGGCGTTGAGGGGGCGCAGGGTGATGTCCGGCTCGCTCCAGGCGAGGACCGCGCCCGTGGTGCCGTCCACCACGAGGCTGGTGTCCTCGATGAGGTATCCGAGGCGTATCAGGCGGTCGGCCGCCGGGGGGAGTTCGTCGGCGGAGAAGTCGTCGGGGCGCTGGTCCGCGTAGTAGTCGGCGAGGGCCGGCAGGGGCACTTCCGTGTCCAGCTGGAAGAGGAGGCCGTCCTCGGGCAGGCCGGTCTCGCGCAGGAAGCGACGGGTCGGCTCGTGCACGAGCGCGGGCGGGAAGTCGACGTCCTCGAAGCGCATGATCGCGCCCGCGCCGAACTCCTCGTCCAGCAGCCGCTTGGGCAGGTCGAGGACGAGGCCCTCGCCGGGGCCCGCGATCCGGGCGAGGGGGCGGATCAGGGCGGCCATCCGCCAGTACGGCGCCACCTCGCCGCCCGCGCCCGCTTCGAAGACTTCGGCGAGGGACTCGGAGGCCTCCGTGACCGCCTTCGGGCCGAACCGGCCCTCGTAGGAGGCGAACCGTCCGCGGGACGCCGTCAGTTCCTCCGTCGCCGACGAGAAGCGCACCAGGGCTTCCAGGGAGGGGGCCAGGGGCGCGAGGTCCATCAGAGCCGGGTCGGAGAAGAAGTACGTCGTGGTGACCTTCCCCGTCGCCCCGTCCAGGACGATCGACTCCAGGTCCCGGTCGAAGGTCCGCAGGGCTCCCACGACCAGCTGGTCCTGGAGCTCCGCGGCGAGCTTGTCGGCGTCACCGGCCAGGTCGGCGACCCTGCGCAGCCCGTGCTCCCGCAGTGCGCCGAAGCCCAGCAGCGTGCCCTCGGCCGGCAGCCCGGGCCCCGTCAGCCACTGCCGTGCGTCCGTGTGCGTGATGTATGGATCCAGCTCGTCCTCGGTCAGCGTGATCGCGCCGACGACATCGGTGTCAGTCGTACTCATGGCTCCCCCGCGCATGTGAACGCATATGTGCTTCCCGCGGGGAACTCGCCGCCGCCCAGCGGCATTTCCCCACTGACCGAGAACCATACGCCGCCCCACTGACAACGCCGGAAACCCGCTGGCACACAGGGCGTACGGCCCTGAAACACGCGGGTTCAAGCCATCGGGGGGCCGCCTTGCCGCGGCCGGCGCCCGTCTCAGGTGAAGTACACGCCGCCCAGGACGACCACCACGGCCGCCACGACGAACAGCAGTACCCATAGCGCCAGCTTCCCGACACTCGGCGGAGGCTCGTAGCGCGGCTGCTCGGGATCGTGGGCCGTCGGCTCGGGGTCGTGGGCCGTCGGCTCGGGGTCGTGGGCCGTCGGCTCGGGGTCGTGGGCCGTCGGCTCGGGGGTACTCATGACGCGGTCACCACGGCGGCTTGCGGACGGATCGGGAGGCGGTTGACGGGGCGGCCCGTCGCCGCCCGTACGGCGGACGCGACGGCCGCCGGGGACGTCACGACCGGCACCGCGCTGGCCGCCTTCGCGCCGAAGGGGGCGACGACGTCGCGCTCCTCGACGAGCTTGACGATGCGGATGTCGGGGGCGTCCAGGGAGGTCGGGAGGGCGTAACCCGTGAGGTCGGGGTGGCGGACCAGACCGCGGGCGGTGCGGAGGTTCTCCGTGAGCGCGGCACCGACGCCCTGGGTGACGCCCGCCTCGATACGGGCCGTGAGCTGGGCGGGGTTGAGGATCCGGCCGACGTCCTGGGCGAGCGCCAGCTCCACCACCCGTACCGAGCCCAGTTCGATGTCCACGTCCACCACCGCGCGGATCGCGCAGAAGGCCAGGCCCACGAAGGCGTCGCCCTGGCCCGCCTCGTCCAGCGGCTCGGTCGGGTGCGGGCGGCACTGCGCGGTGGCCCACAGCTCCTTGCCGTCCATCGCCTCCGTGACGGTGGTCGAGAGCACACCGTCGTACGAGGTGATCTTGCCGTCGGTGATCTGGAGGAGCTCCGTGGACATGCCGAACTTGTGCGCCAGGGGCTGCAGGAGCTGCGTACGGACCATCTTCGCGGCGCGTTCGACCGCTCCGCCCGACACCCAGGTGTGGCGGCCGCGGCAACTGGGTCCCGCGGGCGGCTGGTCGGTGTCGACCGGTGCCACGTGCACCTCGTCGATGCCGAGGGTCTCCTGGACGATCTGGCGGGCCAGCGTCGTGAAGCCCTGGCCGGTCTCGACGGCCGCGCACAGGACGGTGGCGACGCCGTCGTGGACCTTGACCGTGGCCGTGGAGACCTCGTCCGCGCCCTCGGCGCCGAGCATGTGGACCATGCCGAGGCCGTAGCCGACGCCGCGGCGTACGGCGCCGGGTTCGCCCGCGCCCTCGGGGCCGCCCGGGAGCAGCCACTCGTCCTCGGGGGTGTCTTTGGGGAGCGCGGGCAGGGGGTAGTCGCGTACGGCCTGGAGCAGTTCGGCGACCGGGGCAGGGCAGGTCACCGTCTGGCCCGTCGGCAGCACGTCCCCGGTGGCCATCGCGTTCTGCAGGCGCAGTTCGGCGGGGTCGAGGGCGAGTTTCTTGGCGAGCTTGTCCATCTGCGCCTCGTAGGCGGCGCAGACCTGCATGGCGCCCTCGCCGCGCACATGGCCGGAGGGCGGGTTGTTGGTGCGCACGGCCCAGCCCTCGATGAAGGCGTTCGGGACGACGTAGGGGCCGCAGGCGAAGGAGACCGCGGCGGCCAGCGACTCGGCGGACGTGTCGGCGTAGGCACCCGCGTCGAGCAGGATCTGCGCCTCGACCTTCACCAGCCTGCCCTCGGTGTCGGCGTGGTGGCGGTAGCGCAGGAGGGTGGGGTGCCGGTGGGCGTGGCCGAGGAAGGACTCCTCGCGGGTCGCGGTGATCTTCACCGGGCAGCCGGTGCGCAGGGCCAGCAGGCCGAGCGGGAGCTGGAAGCCCTGGTCCTCGCGGTCGGCGGTGGCGCCGGGCACTCCGGTGACGACGACCTTCACCCGCTCGGGCTCCAGGCCGTAGCAGGCGGCGGCGGTGTCGCGGTCGGTGTGCGGGTCGGTGGAGGCGACGTAGAGCTCGACGCCGCCGTCCGGGCGGGGCACGGCGAGTCCGGCCTCGGCTCCGATCGGGGCCGGGTCCTGGCGGCCGATGCGGTACAGGCCCTCGACGACGACCTCGCCGACCGCGTCCGGGTCGCCGTGGCGCAGCGGGATGTGCCGGATCAGGTTGCCGTCGGGGTGCAGGGGTTCGGCTTCGAACGCCTGCTCGGGGTCGGTCACCGGGTCGAGTACTTCGTACTCGACGATGACGGCCGCGGCGGCCATCCGCGCGGTGTCCGGGTGATCGGCGGCGACGGCCGCGATGGGCTCGCCGTGGTGGCGTACGACCTCGGAGGCGAACACCGGGCGGTCCGCACGGCCACGGCCGTGCAGGGCCGCGCCGGGCACGTCCTCGTGGGTGATGACCGCCCGTACGCCGGGCATCTCGCGCGCGTGGCTGGTGTCGATGGACACGATGCGCGCGTGCGGGTGCGGCGAGCGCAGCACGGCCGCCCACAGCAGGCCCTCGGCCCACAGGTCGGCCGCGTACGGGAAGGTGCCCTCCGTCTTGGCGCGGGCCTCCGCGGCGGGCAGCGACACGCCGAGCCCGTGCGGCAGCGGCTCGGGTCCGGTGTCGGGTGCCGCGGGAGTCGCGGTCGCGGTCTCGTTGCTCACGCCTGGCCTCCGTCCTGGCCGTACGGCTGCTCATACGGCGCCTGGGAGTCGTACGGAGAAGGGTCCTCGAACGCCGCCGGGTTGACGCCGCCCGCGCCGGGCCCCGCCTGGTGCGGGATGCGCGGCTCGTCCGCGTCCGGTGTGGCCTCGGCGGCGGCCGCGCTGTGCGCCTCGCGTTCGGCGACGACCTCGCTTACGGCGTCCAGGACCCCGCGGTAGCCGGAGCAGCGGCACAGGTTGCCGCACAGCGCCTGGCGGGTCTCGAGTTCGGTGGGGGCCGGGTTGCCCTCGAGGAGGTCGTGCACGGTCATGGCCATGCCTGGGACGCAGAAACCGCACTGCACCGCGCCGCACTTGGCGAGGGCGCGCTGCACGTCCGAGGGCTGTCCGTCGGCGGCGAGGCCTTCGACCGTACGCACCTCACTGCTCGCGGCGGTGACGGCGGGCACCAGGCAGGACGCCACGAGCCGTCCGTCCACCTGCACGTTGCAGGCTCCGCACTCGCCCTGCGAGCAGCCGTCCTTGGCGCCCGCGAGGCCGAGGCGCTCGCGCAGGACGTAGAGCAGCGACTCGCCGATCCAGGCGTCGGTCACGGGGCGGTCGGCGCCGTTGACGCGCAGGACGTAGGAGGCCAGGGGGTGTTCGTCGTGCGGGGGCGGCGCGGGGGTGTCCGGGTCGCCCGTCTCCGCAGCGGGGGCGTCCGGCGCCGGGGTCTCGGGGTGCTCCGAAGGGTGCTCGGAACGATGCTCGGAAAGGTACTCCGCGGAGTCCCCCGGGGCCGCCGCCGGGGCGGTCGGCGTGGCCGGGTCGGGGTCCGGTTCACCCCGGTCCGGGGTGCCGTACGCCTCGGCCGTCGCGGGCGTGGGCCCGGCGCCCGGCTCAGGAGCCTCGTGAGCGGCCTGCGCGGCCGTCTGGGCGGCCTCGGCGGCCGATTGCGCATGCGCGTGCCGCGCGGGCTCCACGGGGCCCTCAGAGGCCCCCGGGGCCTCGGGGGTCGCCGCTCGCGGTGCGGCGGACCACGGCTCGCCGATCTCCGTGGTCGCCCAGGGCGCCGCCGCGCCGCCCGGGAGCGTGGCGGGCGGGGTGCCGCCCCACTGCTCGACGAGGGCCGACGTGGTGAACTCGCCCGATTCGTCCGGAAGATCACCTCCGGCGACCGGAATTGACCACTGTCCGGTGACGTCGTGTCCGGCCGCGTCGGCCGGGTGGTGACCGGAGGAGGCGCCCTCCCGGGCGGCCTCCCCGAAGTCCCACTGGCCGGTGGCGCCGGGGTGGTACGAGAACCCGTCGTGCGCGGCCTGCTGATGCCCGGTCTCGTGATGCCCGGTCTCGTGGCGTACGGCTTCCTGGTGCGCGGCGTTGGGGTCCGGCCACTGGACCGCCTCGGCCGGCGTGGCCCAGGTGCCCGTCGCCCCGGGGTCGGCAGCCGGGGGCGCCGCGGTGATCCGGGGGGGCACATAGCCGTGGCCGGGCGCCGCGAGGGGCGTCTCACGTTCCGCCAAAAGGGCGTCGATCCCGCCCTCGGGGAGCTTGACGAAGGCGGTGGCGCCGTCGTCGTAGTCCCCCTGTGGGAGGGGGTCCCACCGGCCGCTGGTCCGCGGAGTGCCCTCTCCGTGCTGGTCGTCGGTCACGACAGTGCCCTCCCCAGTGCTCGTCGGGCCAGCGCGGCGACGGTGCGCCGCAGGTGCAGTACCGCGGGCGGAAGCTGTTGTACGGAGCCGTCCTCGGCCGGGACGGGATCCGGGATGCAGGCCGCGGCGACGTACTCCCCGAAGGCGTTGAGCGCCTCCGGCACGATCGCCCGGCTGTTGTCCCAGTCGATCAGCTGGGCGACCCACGCCTCCGCGTCCAGGGGCCGCAGCGGCATCGGCGCTATGGCGCCCACGGCGCACCGCACGCCGCGCCGCGCCGGGTCCAGGACGAGCGCCACGGACGCGATGGCGCGCCCGGGTCCGGTGCGTCCGGTCGCCTTCAGGAAGACCTGCGGCGCGTGCAGCAGCGGCACACGCACGTAGCCGATGAGTTCGCCGCCGCGGAGCATCTCCATGCCCGCGAGCAGGTGCGACACCGGGATCTCACGGCGGGCTCCGCCCTGGCCCGCGATGATCAACGTGGCCTCCAGGGCGGCCAGCACGGGCAGCGCGTCCCCCGTGGGGGCGGCCGAGGCGATGTTGCCGCCCAGGGTGCCCGCGTTGCGGATCTGCGGCGGTCCCGCGGCGCGCGCGGCGGCGGCGAGCGCCGGGATGAGGGCCGCGAAGTCGGGGCGCCCCATGCGGGCGTGGGTGAGGCCGGCGCCGAGCAGCGCGTGGCCGTCCTGGTACTGCCAGCCGCGGATCTCGCTGATCCGGCCGAGGCCGACGAGCGCGGCGGGCCGCAGCTGTCCGGAGTTGACGGCGGCCATGAGGTCGGTGCCGCCGGCCACGGGGACGGCGGCGGGCATGGCGGCGAGCGCCGCCACTGCCTCGTCCAGCGAGGCGGGCAGCGTCACGGCCTGCGCCGCCTGCGGTGCGTGCGTGGTCAAACCGGCTGCCCCTTCCCGCTGCCCCACCTGGTCCCACCTGTGTTGCGCGTACGGTACGTGCTGACAGGGCGGACGTGGCAACTCTGGCACATCTTCCCGGGCCCTCGACGCGGGGGTCCGCTAGGAGGCATTCGCCCCCTCACCAGGGAGATGGTCCGTTTTCCTACGGCATCGCCGGTCGGTACGGATTGCCACTCTTCGGTGGCCCTTGGGTGCCTTTTGCCTTGTGGGGCCACTGTGCCGGGGTGAGCGGGCCGGGACACGCCGGTCGGGAGTCACCTCACACGTTTGGGGGCGCCCCCTCGATCGGACGTCCGAGCACACCCGGGCGCCGCTGCCACGGAAGGGGGCCCGTGGGCGGGCGGTAGGCCACTCCCAGGGCGTCAAGTCGCCCGTAGTGGACGGCCATCCGGCGTTCGAAGTCGGCGAAGTCCCGTTCGGCGGGGGCGGGCAGGGCGCTCCAGGCGACCTCGGCGAAGGCCGCGAGCCGAGGGAAGGTCTGGTAGTCCACGCGCGCGGGGTCCTCCATCACCTCGGTCCACACGTTCGCCTGGGTGCCCAGCACATGCCGCGCCTCCGCCTCGGTGAGCTCGGGCGGAACGGGTTCGAAGCGGTAGACGTCCTCCAGGGTGCGGACATATCCGATCGGCACCGGCTCGTCCGGGCCCGCGGCCTGACGGTGGTCCAAGTACACCTGCTGCTCGGGGCACATGACCACGTCGTGGCCGGCCCGGGCGGCCGTGACGCCGCCCTGGTAGCCGCGCCACGAGGACACCGCCGCCCCCTCGGCCAGCCCGCCCTCGAGGATCTCGTCCCAGCCGATCAGCCGACGCCCGCGTGCGGAGAGCCAGTTGTCGAAGTGCCGGATGAACCAGGACTGCAGCTCGTCCTCGTCCGCGAGCCCCAGTTCCCTGATGCGCGCCTGCGCGGCCGGCGACCGCTTCCACTGGTCCTTGGCGCACTCGTCGCCGCCGATGTGCACGAACCCCGAGAACGGCGCGAACCCCGAGAACGGCGCGAACCCCGGGAACGGCGCGAACTGTGTGAACGGCCCGGCGTCCGCCGGGAAGAGCTCCAGGAGTTCCTCGAAGACCCCCTCGTAGAAGCGCAGGGTGTTGTCAGTGGGGGCGAGTACGTTTTTGGAGACGCCCCAGGTGTCCCAGACGGTCAGGGAGGTCGTGTCGATGACGTCGGTGTTGCCCAGTTCCGGATACGCGGCGATGGCGGCCTGCGAGTGCCCCGGGATGTCTATCTCGGGGACGACACTGATATGCCGCTCGGCCGCGTACGCGACGATCTCGCGGATGTCGTCCTGCGTGTAGAAGCCCCCGTGCGGCTTCTCCTCCCACAGGGGCGAGGCACGATGGCCGAATTTCGTGCGCGCCCGCCAGGATCCGATCTCCGTCAGCTTCGGGTACCGCTTGATCTGGACACGCCAGCCTTGGTCGTCGGTGAGGTGGAAGTGGAAGACGTTGAGTTTGTGGGCGGCCATGAGGTCGAGGTGGCGCAGGACGCCGTCCTTGGGCGTGAAGTGCCGGGAGACGTCGAGCATGAGGCCGCGCCACGGGAATCGGGGGGCGTCCTCGATGATCTGGTGCGGGATTCCGTAGGTCCTCCCCGGCCGGACGGGGGCACGGCGGAAGGCATCGGGGCCAAGGAGTTGACGCAACGTCTGCGCGCCCCAGAACACGCCGGCCGCGCTGCCGCCCCGGATCTCGATGCCCCAGTTGACGACGACGCTGAGTTTGTACGCCTCCGGCTCCAGGGTGTCGTCGAGGAGCAGCCGTACGGCGTTGCGGGCGTCCTGCGGCCCTGGTGGCAGCGGCAGGCCGAGCGCGGCGCCGAGCGTGGCGCGCAGCCAGCGCTCCGTGGTGTCCGTGCCGGGCGCGGCCCACAGGGTGGTCTTCGCGTCGAGACCGACCCCGCAGCGCGTGGGGCCCTCGACGGCGCGGGGCGCCGGAATCACATCGTGCACGTCAGTCCTTTACCGCTCCGCCGAGGCCGGAGACCAGGCGTCGCTGTACGAGTACGAAGAAGATGAGCGCCGGAATCGTCATCACCGTGGACGCCGCCATCACGCCGCCCCAGTCCGGCTCGTCGGGCTTGTAGAAGACGAGCAGGGCCATCGGCAGGGTGGACTGCGAGGTGTCGCTGATGATGAAGGACTTGGCGAACAGGAAGTCGTTCCAGGCCGAGATGAAGGAAAAGACGCTCGTGGCCACCAGCCCCGGGAAGACGAGCGGGAAAAGGATCTGCCAGAGGAATCGCGTACGGCTCGCCCCGTCGATGTACGCGGCCTCCTCCAGCGCCTCGGGAACGGCCTTCACAAAACCCCTGAGCATCCAGATCGCGAACGGCAGCGAGAAGGCGAGGTGCGGCAGGATCAGCGATGCCAGCGTGTTCAGCCGGCCGAAGTCCCGCATCAGGAAGAAGAGGGGGATCGTCAGCGCCTCGACGGGCACCATCTGTGCGACGAGGAACATGATCAACAGGGTGGTCCGGAAACGGAAGCGGAATCGGGTGACCGCCGTCGCGGCGAGAAACGCGATCAGCGCCGAGACGACGACCACGGACCCCGCGACCACAAGGCTGTTGACGAAGTAGCGGCCGAATTCCTGCTGCCCGAAGACGCGCCGGAAGGAATCCAGGGAGGGCGAAAGCGTCCACGGCCTGGGCTCGGTGGACTCGATCTCCCCGGCCGGTTTGAAGGCGCCGAGCACCATCCAGTAGAGGGGGAAGGCGACGACCACCGCGATCAGCAGTGCGGACGCCTCGGCGGCGAGCCGCCAGGGGCGCCGGGGAAGCCGGGGACGCCGTACGAAGCCGGGTATCAGGCTCACAGTTCCTCCCCCTGCCTGCGCAGCAGCCGCAGGTACACCAGCGTGACCGCCAGCAGGATCACCAGCATGACCACACCGATCGCCGAGCCGAGGCCGTACTGCGAGGAGGCGAAGGCCTTCTGGTAGGCGTACACGTTCAGCACGAGGTTCTGGCCGGCGATGCCGCCGCCGTTCGTCATCACGTAGATCTGCGTGAAGACCTTGAAGTCCCAGATGACCGACTGGATGGTGACGACCATCAGGATCGGGCGGAGCAGCGGTGCGAGCACCGAGTGCCAGATCCGCCACTGCGAGGCGCCGTCCAGGGCGGCCGCCTCCAGCACTTCGGACGGTACGGCGCGGATCCCCGCGTAGACCGTCACCATCACGAACGGGAAGGAGCACCAGACCACTTCGAGCAGGACGAGCGCGAAGGCGCTGTAGCGCCCGTACGTCCAGGAGTGGTCGCCGATTCCGAGGACCCGGTTGACGGGCCCGAAGTCGGGGTCGAACAGGAACAGCCAGACCGTGGACCCGGTGACCGCCGGGGTCGCCCACGCGCCGAGCGCGGCCAGCATCAGCGCGAGCCTCGGCAGGGCCCGTACGCGGGTGAGGAGCACGGCGAGGGCGCAGCCGAAGGCCAGGGTGCAGAGCACGCAGGCCGCCGCGAACACCAGCGTGGCGATCAGGACCTGCCAGAACTGGTCGTCGGCGAAGAGGGTGGTGTAGTTGCCGAACCCTTCGAAGGCGGTCGGTTCACCTCCGCTGACCTGTGCCTGGGTGTACTTCAGGAGCGAGATCAGGCCGAGCTGGTAGATGGGGTAGACGAGCAGGGCACCGAGGACGACGAGGGCGGGGGCGAGGTAGAGCCAGGGGGCCCAGCGGGCGCGCCGGCGGCCGGGGACGCCGGCCACGGCCTTCGGGACCGTGACCGGTTCGGCGACGGCCTCTTGCGTGTTCATCCGCTCACCCCACGGAGCTGAACGCGTCGTTCATCTTCTTCGCCGCGTCCTTCGAGGCCGCCGGCACGTCCTTCTTGCCGCTGATGACCTCCTGGAACATCGTCGGCAGGACGAGCGAGGCGTCGATCTGGGACCAGGCGGCCGAGGCGGGCACGAACTTGGCGCCCGAGGCGAGGGTCTTCACGAAGGGCGCGACGAACGGCTGCTTCTTCGCGACCTCGTCCCGTACGTCGGTGTACGTCGGCAGGAACCCCATGGCGTCGAAGAGCTCGCTCTGGGTCTTCTTGCCCGCCAGCTGCTCCATCAGGCCGACGGCGAGGGTGCGGTGCGAGGTGCTCTTCAGGACGCCGATGTTGTTGCCGCCCGCGAACGCCGGGGCCACCGAGCCCGGCTTCACACCGGGCAACGGCACGACCGCGTACTTGCCCTTGATCTTCCCGGCCTCGATCGCGGCGTGGCTGAAGTCGCCGCCGATGGCCATGCCCGCCTTGCCGGAGGAGAACGCGGTGACGGTGTCGTTGCCGGTCATGCCCGCGCACTTGGCGGCGGGACAGTTGTCGGCGCCGAACAGCGAGGTGTAGGTCTTGATGCCCTTCTGGGCGGCCGCGCTGTCTATGGTCGCGGCGTAGGAGCCGCCCTTGCCCTGGGCGATCTCGCCGCCCTGGGACCAGATGAAGGGCATCGCGCCGTACGTGTACGCGCCGCCGACCACGAGTCCGTAGAGGTCGGGCTCGGCCGCGCGGATCTTCTTGGCGGTGGAGATCAACTCGGCCTGGGTCTTAGGGGCTTCGAGGCCGAGGTCCTTGAGGATGTCGGTGCGGTAGTAAAGGGCGCGGACGCCGACGAAGAAAGGGGCGCCGTAGATTCTCCCGTCCACCGTCACGGACTGCTTGGCGGTCGGGTCGGTGTCCTTGGCCTCGCTCCAGCCGGTGAACTCCTCGGTGACGTCGGCGAGTCCGCCGTCCTTGACGTAACCGGCGGTGTCCGTGTTGCCGTACTCGATGACGTCGGGGGCGCTCTTCGGGTCGTTGAAGGCGGCCTTCATGCGCTGGGCGCGGGTCTCCACGGGGATGTACTCGATGGTGACCTTGGTGTCCTTGTGCGCCTTCTTGAAGGTGCTGACGGCCGCGTCGACGACCTTCTCCTTCGGCCCGTTGTTGACCTCCTGGAAGAGCCAGACCCGCAGCGTGCCGGTCTTCTCGTCCTTTCCTGAGGAGGAGTTGTCGGAGGTCTGGGGGGCGCAGGCGGTGGCGACGACAAGGGCGGCGAGGGCGACGGCCGTTCGGGCGGGGAGCTTCACGGGCAGCTTCACAGAGAGCTTCATCGAGCATCCTCCGGTGAGGGGCGTTGCAACATACGCAATGACGGTTTCGCTCTGCACAACACACCGGAGGCTATGGACTACATGAACATGTCCACAAGAGGTCTCCACCACTCTGTGACCACGGAGCGCACCATGTGCAACGGCACCGGCGCAAAGCCGCCGGCGCACACGACGCAAAGGCCCTCGGGGCGCGCCGGAACGCGCCCCGAGGGCCTTGTGATCGTCGGGCCGCCGGTCCTCGGCGGGGCCCGTTACTTGTCCTGGCCGCCCTTGCCCTTGTCGCCGCCGGCGCCCATGGACTCGTAGATCTCCTTGCACATGGGACACACGGGGTACTTCTTCGGGTCGCGGCCCGGGACCCACACCTTGCCGCAGAGGGCCACGACGGGCGTGCCGTCGAGGGCGCTCGCCATGATCTTGTCCTTCTGGACATAGTGGGCGAAGCGCTCGTGGTCCCCGTCGCCGTGCGACACCTGCGGCGTCGGCTCTACGAGGGTCCCCGTCCCAGTGCCTCGCTGGGGCTGGGTCTCAGGCTCAAGAGTGCTCATAAAGGCCAAGGGTACTGAAGGTCACGGACATCAGTTGAGTGAAGGGTCGTCCGGATACGTCGCCACCATCGCGAGTTCGTTGCGCTGGCGGCGCAGGACCTCGCGCCAGAGGCGTTCCGGGGACGGGGAGGACACGTCTCCCGGTTCGGATTCCACCACGTACCAGGCGCCCTCGGTCAGTTCGTCCTCCAGTTGGCCAGGGCCCCAGCCCGCGTACCCGGCGAAGATTCTCAGGGAGCCGAGGGCCGAGGCGAGGAGTTCCGGTGGGGCCTCCAGGTCGACGAGGCCGATCGCCCCGTGCACCCGCCGCCAGCCGAGTGGCGCGCGCTCCCCGGAGGCGACGCCGCCCGGGATCACCGCGACGCCCAGCGCCGAGTCCAGCGACACCGGGCCGCCCTGGAAGACGACGCCGGGTTCCCCGGCCAGGTCGGCCCAGGCCTCCAGGATGTCGCTGACGTCCACCGGGGTCGGCCGGTTGAGGACGACACCGAGCGAGCCCTCCTCGTCGTGGTCGAGGAGCAGCACCACCGCGCGGTCGAAGTTCGGGTCCGCCAGGGCGGGCGTGGCCACGAGCAGCCGCCCTGTGAGCGAGGACACCTCGGTCATGCCAGACATGATCCCGCATCTTTCCCGCGTAGGGGGACCCAATACCCGTACCCGAGTGAATGCAGCTCAGGGCGCAGAGGAGCGCCCCCCGCGCACACCGTCACCGGTGACCCCCTGTGCCCGATTCAGAACGGTTCGTGTTGTGGCAAAGCTATGACGTTGCTGGGTGGTCCTTGGGCTTACTTAAGGGGGGTGGGCGGCGATTACCCTTGCTCTTCGGCTCCCGCCCAACCGGCCTGCCGACGCATACTCCTGCCCAACTCATCGGAACGCGAGATACATGACCGTCAACGGCTCTGACGATGTACTGCTTGTCCACGGCGGAACCCCGCTCGAGGGCGAGATCCGTGTCCGCGGTGCGAAGAACCTCGTGCCGAAGGCCATGGTCGCCGCCCTGCTGGGCAGCGCTCCGAGCCGACTGCGCAATGTCCCCGACATTCGCGATGTGCGCGTCGTGCGCGGGCTGCTGCAGCTGCACGGCGTGACGGTCCGTCCGGGTGAGGAGCCGGGCGAGCTGATCCTCGACCCGTCGCACGTGGAGAGCGCGAACGTCGCCGACATCGACGCCCACGCGGGCTCGTCGCGCATCCCGATCCTCTTCTGCGGCCCGCTGCTGCACCGTCTGGGGCACGCGTTCATCCCGGGACTCGGCGGCTGCGACATCGGCGGCCGGCCGATCGACTTCCACTTCGAGGTGCTGCGGCAGTTCGGCGCGAAGATCGAGAAGCGGGAGGACGGCCAGTACCTGGAGGCCCCGCAGCGGCTGCGCGGCACCAAGATCCAGCTGCCGTACCCGTCCGTCGGCGCGACCGAGCAGGTGCTGCTGACGGCGGTGCTCGCGGAAGGCGTCACCGAGCTGTCCAACGCGGCCGTGGAGCCCGAGATCGAGGACCTCATCTGCGTACTGCAGAAGATGGGCGCGATCATCGCCATGGACACCGACCGGACGATCCGCATCACCGGTGTGGACTCGCTCGGCGGCTACACCCACGCGGCCCTCCCGGACCGCCTGGAGGCCGCCTCCTGGGCTTCCGCGGCGCTGGCCACCGAGGGCAACATCTACGTCCGCGGCGCCCAGCAGCGCTCGATGATGACGTTCCTGAACACCTACCGCAAGGTGGGCGGCGCGTTCGAGATCGACGACGAGGGCATCCGCTTCTGGCACCCGGGCTCGCAGCTCAAGTCCATCGCCCTGGAGACGGACGTCCACCCCGGTTTCCAGACCGACTGGCAGCAGCCGCTGGTGGTCGCCCTGACGCAGGCCACGGGGCTGTCGATCATCCACGAGACGGTGTACGAGTCCCGCCTCGGCTTCACCTCCGCGCTGAACCAGATGGGCGCGCACATCCAGCTCTACCGCGAGTGCCTCGGCGGCTCGGTGTGCCGGTTCGGCCAGCGCAACTTCCTGCACTCGG
The DNA here is from genome assembly GCF_044768965.1 of Streptomyces sp. NPDC090798. Lineage (NCBI taxonomy): Bacteria > Bacillati > Actinomycetota > Actinomycetes > Kitasatosporales > Streptomycetaceae > Streptomyces > Streptomyces sp. NPDC090798. Next base: position 103,150 of record NZ_JBIVXA010000001.1, on the reverse strand, counting down.
CCGTCGTTTCGGGCCCGACCAAGCTCCAGGGCGCCGACCTGGTCATCCCCGACCTCCGCGGCGGCTTCTCGTACCTGATCGCCGCGCTCGCGGCCCAGGGCACCTCCCGCGTCCACGGCATCGACCTGATCAACCGCGGCTACGAGAACTTCATGGAGAAGCTCGTGGAGCTGGGCGCCAAGGTGGAACTGCCGGGCAAGGCGCTCGGATAGCACGGCCGGCGCTCGGACAACACGGCACGGCCGGCGCTCGGCTGACGTGGCTGGCTGTCGCCCAGAGGGCGCGGCCGGCGCTCGGGCCACAGTTCCAGGCGTGTGTACGACGATGGGGCGGCCCCCCGGTCAAGGGGGCCGCCCCATTGGCGTTACTGCGGTTCGTGCGCCGTCCCGTGGCACACGGACGCGGCTTACTTGCCCTTGGCCGCTTCCTTGAGCTTGCTGCCCGCGGAGACCTTCACGCTGTAGCCGGCCGGGATCTGGATCGGGTCGCCGGTCTGCGGGTTGCGCGCGGTGCGAGCGGCACGGTGGGTGCGCTCGAAGGTCAGGAAGCCGGGGATGGTGACCTTCTCGTCGCCCTTGGCGACGATCTCGCCGACGGTCTCGGCGAACGCGGCCAGAACGGCGTCGGCGTCCTTGCGGGTCACCTCGGCACGGTCGGCCAGCGCGGCCACCAGCTCACTGCGGTTCATGTTGTTACTCCCGTGTTCTTCTTGCCGTTGAGGCGTGCCACGCGGCGGAGCCGCATGTTGGATGCGGCGAAGCCGATGCTGCCAGGGCCCTCGGTCGGTCCCCGGACCCGGGTCCGTAGCCAGACCCTCGCGCCCGAAGACGCATCCTGCCCCCACCTGCGGCGGGAAAGCCAATCCGGCACCCCTGGGAGTCACACGAACACCCTTGGGAGTCACACGAAAAGCGCCACTGCCTCAGTGTGGTGACGCTCCGTCCGCTCCCGGCAGCGGACCGCAGGGCCTGGGAGGCCTGAGCCTGGCCGCAACCCTAGAGGGCGGCCAGGGACCCCGCATCCCGCGACGCGCCGACGCGCGGCGGTCGTGGCGATCGTCACAGCAAGTCACACCGCCGGATCCGGGGGCGGCGAGCCCCCGGCGACGCCCGCACCGGTGTCGAGTGCCCTACTCCGCCGCTGTCACACCCGCCGCCTTCGCCGCGGAGCGCACCGCTCCGGCGACCGCGCCCGCGACCTTGTCGTTGAAGACGCTGGGGATGATGTAGTTCGGGTTCAGCTCATCCTCGGTCACCACGTCCGCGAGCGCGGCCGCGGCGGCCAGCATCATCTCGGTGTTGACGGTGCGGGACTGGGCGTCCAGGAGGCCGCGGAAGACGCCCGGGAAGACCAGCACGTTGTTGATCTGGTTGGGGAAGTCGGAGCGGCCGGTGGCGACAACTGCCGCGGTCTGGCGGGCGATTGCCGGGTCGACCTCGGGGTCGGGGTTCGCGAGCGCGAACACGATGGCGTCCTCGGCCATGGCGGCCACGTCGTCGCCGTCGAGCACGTTCGGGGCGGAGACACCGATGAACACGTCGGCGCCGCGCACGGCCTCCTTCAACGTGCCGGTGAGGCCCTCGGGGTTGGTGTTGTCGGCGATCCAGCGCAGGGGCGAATCGGAGGCCGCGTCGACGAGGTCAGCGCGGTCCGCGTGCACGACACCGTGGATGTCGGCGACGACGGCGTTCTTGACGCCCGCGGCGATGAGCAGCTTCAGGATGGCCGTACCGGCCGCGCCCGCGCCGGACATGACGACCCGGATGTCCCCGATTGCCTTGCCCGCCACGCGCAGGGCGTTGGTGAGGGCGGCGAGGACGACGATCGCGGTGCCGTGCTGGTCGTCGTGGAAGACGGGGATGTCGAGGGCCTCGCGCAGCCGGGCCTCGATCTCGAAGCAGCGCGGCGCGGAGATGTCCTCCAGGTTGATGCCCGCGAAGCCGGGGGCGATCGCCTTGACGATCTCGACGATCGCGTCGGTGTCCTGGGTGTCCAGGCAGATCGGCCAGGCGTCGATGCCGGCGAAGCGCTTGAAGAGGGCCGCCTTGCCCTCCATGACAGGGAGGGCGGCCATCGGGCCGATGTTGCCGAGGCCCAGCACGGCGGAGCCGTCCGTCACGACCGCAACGGAGTTGCGTTTGATGGTGAGGCGGCGGGCGTCCTCGGGGTTCTCGGCGATCGCCATGCACACGCGGGCCACGCCCGGGGTGTAGATCATGGAGAGGTCGTCACGGTTGCGGATCGGGTGCTTGGACTGCATCTCGATCTTGCCGCCGAGGTGCATGAGGAACGTACGGTCGGAGACCTTGCCGAGCGTGACGCCCTCGATGCCGCGCAGCTGCTGGACGATCTCGTCGGCGTGGGCCGTGGAGCTCGCGGCGATGGTGACGTCGATCCGGAGCTTCTCGTGGCCTGAGGCGGTCACGTCGAGGCCGGTCACCGAGCCTCCGTGGGACTCTACGGCCGTGGTGATCTGGGAGACCGCGGTTCCGCTCGCGGGCACCTCCAGCCGGACCGTAATCGAGTAGGAGACGCTGGGCGCCGTTGCCATGGCCGACTTCCTCTGCTTTCACCGTGTACTGCTGGGTCGCGCTGTCTCGCGGGTATGCCGTCCGATCGTCGCACCTACCCTTCGGTACGTGGTAGCCGCCCCGGATTGCGAACGTTTTGTTCGCAGGTGAGGCGCGCGATTCCGGAAGACAACTTCCACCATACGAGAAGACATGACCTCAGAGGAAACGGCCGGACAACGAAAGCCGGACAATGAAAGAGGCTCACGTCAGGTGACGTGAGCCTCTCCTCGTTCAGTGACACCGACCCGCCATGCTCGCCTCGCGGCAAGTGGTCGCTCGTAGCGACGAAGGTTGGGCCCGGGGGCTTGGATCGGGCCGGTGTCACATCCACGGTAACAAACGATCCCCGTAAGGCAATTCCCACCCCGAGAGTTCATCTGGGGCGCCGGCCCCGCGGGGCGTCAGTCCCGGAGCAGATCCGGCACCCCGTTCGCGTCGGGTTCGTCGCGGTCGCCGGAGACGATCGTCAGCTGCTGGGTGGCCCGGGTGAGGGCGACGTACAGCACCCGCAGCCCCGCGGGCGACTCGTCGGCGATCTCCGCCGGCGAGACGACCACCGTCGCGTCGTACTCCAGTCCCTTCGCCTCCAGGCTCCCGAGCGCCACCACCCGTTCGCCGAGCCCTGCGAGCCAGCGGGCGGCCTCCTCGCGCCGGTTCATGGCCACCACGACGCCCACCGTGCCGTCCACGCGGTCCAGCAGGCGCGCGGCCTCGGCGCGCACGGTGTGCGCGAGCGAGTCCCGTACGCCGGCGCCCGCGCTGCTCGTCGCCACGAAACGCGGCTCGACCCCGGTGGACCGTACGGCCGAGGGGGACTCGGAGCCGGGCATGGCGAGGGCGAGGACCTTGGCGGCCAGCTCGGCGATCTCGGCGGGGTTGCGGTAGTTCACGGTGAGGGTGAAGCGGCGCCGGAGACGGCTCCCCAGGGCCTCGTCACGGGCCTCCGCGGCCTCGTCGGGGTCCGACCACGAGGACTGCGCCGGGTCGCCCACGACCGTCCAGGTGGCCTGCCGGCCGCGTCTGCCCACCATCCGCCACTGCATGGGCGTGAGGTCCTGCGCCTCGTCGACGATGACGTGCGCGTACTCGACGCGCTCCTGCGCCAGCCGCTCGGCCCGCTCACGCTGCGACTCCTCGCGTACGGGCATGAGCTCCTCGAGACCGGTGAGCTGGTCCAGCGGGTCCAGCTCGCGGCGTCTGCGGGGCCGGACGGGCATCCCCAGGATCGCCTGGAGCTCGTCCAGGATCGCCACGTCGTGGACGGACAGCCCGTCCCGCTTGAGCGAGCGCGCGACCCGGCGCACCTCGCCTGGGTTGAGGATCCGCCGCGCCCAGCGGCCGAGGCGCCGCTCGTCGGCCATGGCGGCGAGGACGCCCCGCGGGGTCAGCTCCGGCCACCACGCGTTCAGGAAGTCGATGAAACTGTCCTCGGAGGCGACGTCCTCGTCGAAGGACGACCGCAGCTCGGCGGCCAGCTCCGGGTCCGTGTGCCGCGTACCGGCCCCGGACTTCGCCCACAGCGCGTCCAGCAGCAGCTTGCGGGCGCGCGGGCGCAGCAGGTTCACCGGCGCGGTCCCGCTCAGCGCGTTGTGCTTGATGCGGTCGAGCTCGGCGGCCTCCAGCTCCAGGCGCCGCCCGAAGGCGACGACCCGCAGTCGGGTGGGGGTACCCGCGGGGGCCGGGGCGGCCTCCTCGCCGAAGGAGAGCTGCTCCGACCGGTCCCGGTCGGCGGCGGGGCGGCCCGGGCTGCCGCCGGGCGCCTCCAGCGCGCCCCGGGCGGCCTTCCGCAGCACCTTGAGCATCCTGTACGAGCCCTTGGCGCGGGCGACGGCCGGGGAGTCGTACAGGGTGGCCTCCGCGCCGTCGACGAGGGAGCCGATGGCGCGGATGGCGACCTGGCCCTCCTCGCCGAGGGAGGGCAGCACGCCCTCGGTGTAGGCGACCAGGAGCGGGGTCGGGGAGACGATCAGGATGCCGCCCGCGTACCGGCGGCGGTCCTGGTAGAGGAGGTAGGCCGCCCGGTGCAGGGCCACGGCCGTCTTGCCGGTGCCGGGGCCGCCCTCCACGTAGGTCACCGACGCGGCGGGGGCGCGGATCACCAGGTCCTGTTCGGCCTGGATGGACGCCACGATGTCGCGCATGGTGTGGCTGCGGGCCTGGCCGAGCGCGGCCATCAGGGCGCCGTCGCCGATCACCGGGAGTTCCCGGCCGTCGAGGGTGGCCTTGAGCTCGGGACGCATCAGGTCGTCCTCGACGCCGAGGACCTTGCGGCCCTTGGAGCGGATGACCCGGCGGCGTACGACGCGGCCCGGGTCGACCGGTGTCGAGCGGTAGAAGGGGGCCGCGGCGGGCGCCCGCCAGTCGATGACCAGCGGCGCGTAGTCCGCGTCCAGCACCCCGATGCGGCCGATGTGGAGCGTCTCGGCGATGGAGGCGTACTGACCGGTCTCGTCCACCTGTACGACACCCTCGGCCGGTTCGACGGCCGTGTAGGCGCCGTCCGGACCCTTCTTGCCGTCCTTCCCGAGCAACAGGTCGATCCGGCCGAAGAGGAAGTCCTCGAACTCGTTGTTCAGGCGATTCAGATGAATCCCCGCGCGGAACACCTGGGCGTCGCGCTCCGCGAGCGCCCCCGGTGTACCGACCTGGCCGCGCTGGGCGGCGTCGTTCATCAGGAACTCCGCCTCGTGGATCTTCTCCTCGAGGCGCCGGTACACCCGGTCCAGATGTTGCTGCTCGACGCTGATCTCACGATCCCGTACGGAATCGTCCTGTGCGGAATCGTGGATCTGGTCGAGCGCGGTTTCCTGCTGAGCCTGAGCGGCCACCGGGCCCCCTTCTGACGTGCTGGGCAGCCGTCAACCGTACGCGAAGGGGGCCCCGTGAGGCTACGTGCGCGCCCTGAGATCGCTCACACGTTCACCTCGACGAGCCGCTTCCCGTCGAAGGTCATGACCTCGAAGTGGTCGATCTCGTTCGGCTTGAAGGCCGCGCCACCGTGGACGTAGAGGGGGTTCTTGCCCTCTTCCGTCTTGGCGTTCGCGATGCCGTAGCCCCAGTTCGGGACCGCCCAGGAGGTCACCGTCTCACGCTCGCCGTTCTTGCCGACGGCGATCAGCGAGCACTTCAGCGGGCCCTTGACGTTCTTGAGCTGGAGGACGGCGTGGGTGCCCCAGTCCTTCTTCTCGATCGCGACGACGGCGTTGACCTTGGTGCTCGGGTCCGTGGCCGACTTCTTGTCCGTCATGACGTCGAAGGCGGCCTTGGCCGGGCTGGTGGCCATCGCCATGCCGGGAGACGCGGTGGTGGTGCTGCCGCCACCGTTGACGGCCATCACGGTCAGCGGGCCGCCGATGATCAGCGCGGCCGCGGCCGCCACCAGGTAGAAGCCGCGCCTGCGCTTGACCGCGCGTCGCTCGGACACCTCGTCGACCAGCCGTTCCGCGAGCCGTGGGCTCGGGCGGGCGGACAGCGACTCGCCGATGGCGGGGGTGCCCTGTGAGGCGGGCAGATCCGCGAGCGCGGCGAGCATCGGTTCCATCCCGGCGAGCTCGTCGAGCTGCTGGCCGCACCATTCGCAGGTGGCGAGGTGGGCCTCGAAGGCGGTCGCTTCGGCATCGTCGAGGATGCCGAGGGCGTAGGCGCCGACGGTTTCGTGGATGTTGTCACCGGGGTTCTGTTGTCCCCGTGGTCCCTGCATGGCTCCTGGACCGCCTGTTCCGTAACCCCCGTATGCGTTCATGCCGTCACCCCCCGCTCCTCCAGCGCCAGCTTCATCGACCGCAGGGCGTAGAACACCCGGGAGCGCACGGTGCCGCTGGGTATGCCGAGCGTCTCGGCCGCCTCATTGACCGTACGCCCTTTGAAGTACGTTTCGACCAGAACTTCCCTGTGAGCAGGGGTCAGGTCGTCCAGCGCGTCCGACAGTGTCATCAGCCACAACGCCTTGTCGATCTCGTCCTCCGCGGGGATGACCTCCAGCGGTGACGGGTCCACCTCCTGCGGCCGGGCCTGCCGGCTGCGGTGGCCGTCGATGACGATGCGCCGGGCGACCGTCACCAGCCAGGGTCGTACCGAACCGGTCGCCCGATTGAGCTGACCGGCGTTCTTCCAGGCACGGATGAGTGTTTCCTGCACCACGTCCTCGGCACGCTGCCGATCCCCCGCGACCAGCCGCAGTACATACGCGAGCAACGGACCCGCGTGTTCCCGGTACAGCGCACGCATCAGCTCCTCGTCGGGTTCGTTCGACGAAGCCGACGCAGACGGATTCATGCGATGTCGGGCCCTTGACCTTCGTTCATCAGCCACGGCGGAATCCTTGCGCACGCCTACCTCCGGTGTCCGGGGGATCCCCCAGTCGGTCGCTCGTCCCGGAGTACGTGCCTGGGCGTGCGCATGTTCAAAGAGGTGGGACATATTTCTTGTAAGAGTTGTGAAGGAAGTTTGTTGATCACTGCAGGCGATCGACACATCACATAGGGGTGAGGCGAGGGCTCCGGATCGACTCGCCGAGACCGGGACGCTGTGACGCGTTTCATACACGGATCACGCGTGTCAGACACGGTTCGCGCGTGTCAGACACGGTTCACGCGCGGGCGAGGGCCGCCCGGCGCCGGTGCCGGGCCACCCGCTCCCGGTTTCCGCACACCTCGCTGGAACACCACCGTCGGCGCCGCCCCCGGGAGGTGTCGAGGTAGACGATCGGGCAGTTGTCCCCCTCGCACTGTCTGAGGCTCGCGCGCGCCATCGGGTCGGTGAGCAGTTCGAGGGCGTCGCGGGCGATGACGGCGAGCAGCCCGGGGCCGCCGGGCGGGGTGTGCAGCCGGCGCCGCAGCGAGCCGTCGTCCGCGCGTACGGCCCAGGGGGCGGGCGGGGCGGCGAGAGCGACGGCGTTGACGCGGGCGAGCGCGGTGTCGGCGGGCCGCGCGTCCAGCTCACCGCGGACCAACTGGGCGACATGACCGCGTAGTTCGCGAAACCCCACGATCCAGGAGATGTCGGCCGCCGCGAGTGGGGTGCCCGCGGGGACGAGTCCGGAGCGGGTGATCCAGGCGCGCAGCCGGTCCACCGAGTCGAGCCGTTCCTCGGGATGGGTGGTCGCCAGGAGGTCCAGGCAGATCCGCCCGGAGTCGAACCTCAGCTCGTACGAGGCCGTGGCCATGCCCGATGCCATGTGCCTGTCACCGCCTTGGGGTTACCGCCGTGAGGGGTCGGTGGGGGTCGTACCCCCTACAGTGCATGGCTGCACCCGCGACCGGAAGACCTGTGCCGGTCAGCGCGTGTTCAGGGGGTGGACGTCCGCTTATGGGGCCGCGCGCCTCGGCCATGTCCGTGGCCGGACCACGCCGGTTGACTCGATGGCATGACAGAGAACAGCACGGGGCGGCGTATCACCGCCGGAGGTGTCCTGGGTGCGGCCACGGTCGCGATGGGCCTGATCGCCGGGGTCTTCTACATTTTCGCCTGTGACGTCATGCCGTCACTGGCCCGCAGTGACGACCGCGTCTTCATCGAGGTCATGCGGAACATCAACGACGTGATCCAGAACCCGGTGTTCTTCCTGAGCTTCATGGGCGCACTGGTCCTCACTGCGGTCTCCGCCTGGCAGTCGCGGAAGTCCCCCCACCGGTGGTGGGTGTTCGCCGCCCTCGCCGCGTACGCGCTGGCCTTCCTGTTCACGCTCGCCGTGAACATCCCGCTCAACAACCGCCTGGCAAACGCCGGTAACCCCGCGACGATCGCCGACCCGGCCGCCGTACGCCGGAGGTTCGAGGACACCTGGGTCGCCTGGAACGTCGTACGGGCCCTGCTGTCGACGCTCGCGCTGGCCTGCCTCACCCGCGCCCTGCTGCTGTACCGACGGCCTCACACGTCGGCGTACTTGGAGTCGGCGGCGGGGTCGAGCGCGAGTCGGTAGCCGCGCTTGACGACGGTCTGGATGAGCTTGGGCGCGCCGAGTGCCGTACGCAGCCGGGCCATGGCCGTCTCGACGGCGTGTTCGTCCCGCCCGGCGCCCGGCAGCGCCCGCAGCAGCTCGGCCCGGGCGACCACCCAGCCGGGGCGGCGGGACAGGGCCCGCAGCAGCGACATCCCGGCGGGCGGTACGGGCCGCAGCGCCCCGTCGACCATCACGGCGTGGCCGCGGATCTCGACCCGGTGGCCGGCGATGGGCAACGTACGGGCCCGGCCCGGGAGTTCCTGGCAGAGCAGCTGGACGAGGGGGCCGAGCCGGAAGCGCTCGGGCTGGACGGTGTCGATGCCGTGCGCCTGCAGAGGGAGTGCGGTGACGGGGCCGACGCAGGCGGGCAGGACGTCATGGTGGAGGGCGGCGAGGAGTTCGGACAGCAGACCGCGGTCCTCGGCCCTGGACAGCAGGGAGGCGGCGGCGGGCGCGCTGGTGAAGGTGAGCGCGTCCAGGCCCCGGGTGACGGTGGCGTCGAGGAGCCGGTCGACGGGCCCGATGTCCTCCGGCGGCATCCACCGGTAGACGGGGACCCCCACGACCTCGGCTCCGGCGGCCCGCAGCGACTCCACGAACCCGGGCAGCGGCTCGCCGTGCAGCTGTACGGCGATACGGCGGCCCTCGACACCCTCCTCCAGGAGCCGGTCGAGCACCTCGGCCATGGACTCGGAGGAGGGCGACCACTCCTCGGTCAGTCCCTGGGCCCGTATGGCGCCCTTGACCTTGGGGCCGCGCGCGAGCAGTTCGACCCCGCGCAGCCGGCCGAGCAGGGCCTCGCCGAGGCCCCACCCGTCGGCGGCCTCGACCCAGCCGCGGAAGCCGATCGCCGTGGTGGCGACCACGATGTCGGGCGCCTGGTCGATCAGCTCCTTGGTGGCGGCGAGGAGTTCGCTGTCGTCGGCGAGCGGCACGATGCGCAGGGCGGGCGCGTGCTGGACGGCGGCGCCGCGTCGCTGGAGCAAAGCCCCGAGTTCGTCGGCCCGACGCGCGGCCGTCACGCCCACGGTGAACCCCGCGAGGGAGCCGCGGTCCTGGCCGGCCGGTCGCTGCTGTTCGTCGTCCATGGCTCTCGTCTCACGCTGGGGATCTACGTGCGGTCACGGCCGACCGAGCCTGTCAACGCCCCGTGACAGGCTCGGTACCCCTTGATGTCACCCGTGTTACGTCAGACGTCGACATGGCTGAGCTGCGGCTTCGCCTCTGCGGCAGTGGCCGTACGGGTCTGGGTGGCGGGGCCGCGAAGGTATACGGCCCAAGTCACCAGGAAGCACACCGCGTAGAAGGCGAGGAAGGCCACGAAGGCGCCGGTGCCGGAGCCGTAGGACAGGAAGGACTGCCGGAAGGCGAGGTTGATGCCGACGCCGCCGAGTGCGCCCACCGCGCCGATGAGGCCCATGGAGGCCCCGGACAGCCGCCGCCCGTAGGAGGCCGCCTCCTCCCCTGCCAGGCCCTTCGCGGCGGCCTTGGCCTGGAAGATGCCCGGGATCATCTTGTACGTCGAGCCGTTGCCGAGCCCGGTGAGCACGAACAGCGCGATGAACGCGATCGTGAACAGGGGAAGCGACTTCTGGGTGGAGGCGACGACGATGACACCGGACGCGCCGGCCATGGCGACGAAGTTCCACAGCGTGATGCGCGCGCCGCCGTAGCGGTCGGCGAGCCGGCCGCCCACGGGCCGGATCAGCGAGCCGAGCAGCGGGCCGATGAAGGTGACGTAGGCCGCCTGCAGCGGAGTGCGGCCGAACTGGTTCTGGAGCACCTGCCCGAAGGCGAAGCTGTAGCCGATGAACGACCCGAAGGTGCCGATGTAGAGGAAGGACATGATCCAGGTGTGGGCGTCCTTCGCGGCGTCCCCGGCGGCGCCGGTGTCGTTCTTCACCGACGCGATGTTGTCCATGTAGACGGCGGCGAGCACGGCGGCGACGACGATCAGCGGAATGTAGATCCCCAGCAGGACCCTCGGCCCCCCGCTCGCGCCGATGATCGCGAGCGCCACGAGCTGGATGACGGGCACGCCGATGTTTCCCCCGCCCGCGTTGAGACCGAGCGCCCAGCCCTTCTTCTTCAGCGGGAAGAAGGCGTTGATGTTGGTCATGCTGGAGGCGAAGTTGCCGCCGCCGATGCCGGCGAGCAGCCCCACCAGCAGGAAGGTGTCGAAGGAGGTCCCCGGCTTCATCACCGCGAACGCGGCGACGCTCGGGACGAGCAGCAGGCTCGCCGAGACGACGGTCCAGTTCCGGCCGCCGAAGATCGCCACCGCGAAGGTGTACGGCACCCGCACCACGGCTCCGACCAGCGTCACCATCGAGGTGAGCATGAACTTGTCGGCCGGGGTGAGCCCGTACTCGGGGCCCATGAAGAGCACCATCACCGACCACAGGGTCCAGATCGAGAACCCGATGTGCTCGCAGAGCACGGAGAAGAGCAGATTCCGCCGGGCGACCTTCTCACCCGTCTCCTTCCAGAAGGTCTCGTCCTCCGGATCCCACTCCTGGATCCAGCGGCCTTCCCTGCTCGGTGCGGGGGCTGTACTAGGGGCTGTCATGACGCCTCCACGGTTCTCCGGTGCGGTGCCCAGGTGTCGTACAACGACTGACTGAGTCCCGAAGGTAGGGAGGACGCGTTTCGAGGCTGTGGCTGTGAGTGACCGGAAAGGAACGTTGCTCTCACGAGGGGGAGGGGGCGACGGTGAGGACGTCCGGGTGGGGACGTCCGGGGTGCCGTCGCCCCCTGCCTGCGTCTAGACCCGGTGGTTCCCCCGCGAGGCGCCCTTCTTCCTCTTCGCGCTCTTCGCGCTCTTCGCGGTCTTCACACTCTTCGCGCCGTTGGGCCACAGCCTCGGGCTGCGCTTGGCGGCGATGTCCTCGATCCAGCCGAAGGCCAGGATCGTCAGGCCGATGAGGGGCCAGACCAGGAGGAACATCCACACCATGTACGAGGAGTCGAGCGCGGCCACCGCGCTGTCGCTCTGCATGAACGGGAGGTTGTAGGCCTGGTCGATGATCGGGACCGTGGCCATGATCAGCATGTTGTGCCAGAGGTAGATCGTGACGGCCCGGTTGTTGGACAGCGTGATCAGCTTGTCCCAGCGGGCCAGCCGGCCGGGAAGCTCCTGCCAGGACGGCGAGTACTGGAGCAGGATGACGACGAAGCCGAAGGACCAGGCCGCCTGGGCGAGCGGGATGTCGTTCAGGTCCCAGCCGTCGGGGCCCAGGTGTCCCGAGGCCCACCACAGGCCGAAGGCCATGAGCAGGGCCGAGCAGGAGATCGCCAGATAGCGGGGGACGCGTTGCAGGACGCCCTCGTGGTGGGCGAAGCCCAGGACCCAGCAGCCGCCGTAGACCGTGAAGTCGGAGATCGCGTTGCCCGTCTCGCCGGGGATGGTGACCAGGCCGGTGCCGAGGACCGCCGTCAGGGCGAGGGGGGCCAGCAGCGTCGCCCAGGGGACCCTGCGGAAGGCCCACAGCAGCAGGGGCGAGGCGATCACGAACCACAGATAGGCGCGCAGGTACCAGAGCGGGCCGGCCGCCTGGACCGCCCAGGTGTCCTCCAGCAGGCCGGACTTGGAGCCGACGTGCCAGGGGAAGGGCGGGGCGCCGAACGGAATGACGTAGTCGATCAGCTTGACGAGGCCCCAGGTGCCGCCGTTGTCGGGGTCCTTCACCACGTTCCAGCCACCCGCGAACATCAGCGCGAGGGCCACCGCGCTGAACGCCCACAGGGGCGGCAGGAGGCGGCGGACGCGGCCGCGGATCACACCGAGGGGCGGGCGGCTGAGCGAGCGGGCCATCAGCGAGCCCGCCAGCGCGAACATCACGCCCATGGAGGGGAAGACGACCGTCAGCCATGCCCAGCCGAAGAGGTGGTAGACGACCACACGGACCAGGGCGATCGAGCGCAGCAGGTCCAGGTAGCGGTCGCGGCCGGGCTTCTTGGGCGCGGAAGCGGACCGCGGGGCCGAATCCGCGGCTGATCCCGGCGCGGTTGTCGGCGCGGATACCGGCGACGGTGTCGGTCCGGGGTGGACCCGGGCCGATCCCAGAGGCGGCGTCGCACCCGCCGTGTACTCGTGCGTGGTCACGCGACCGGCCTCCGATCGTTCCCGCTCTGTGCCGCCCGCTGCCGCGGGATCGATCCCGGTGCCTCCACGACGCCCGTGCGCCGCAGCTTCTGCCAGCGCAGCCGGCCTCCGGTGAGCGCCGTGATCCAGGACTGGAGGAGGACCATGTACATCAACTGCCTGTAGAGGATCTGCTGGAGCGGGAGTGAGATGAGATACCTCATGCGCTCACGGTCCAGCCGGAAGGCGTACGCCGCGCAGGCGGCCTGGATGGCGAGGACGCCCAGCCACGCGAGGACCGTCTTCTGCGTCGGGCCGAAGACGAGCCCGTACAGCAGGAAGACGTCGATCAGCGGGGCCAGCAGCGGGGCCAGGACCATGAACAGCGAGACCAGCGGCAGGCCCACCCGGCCGAAGCGGCCCGACGGGCCCCGTTCGACGAGCGCTCTGCGGTGCTTCCAGATCGCCTGCATCGTGCCGTACGACCAGCGGTAGCGCTGCGACCAGAGCTGCTGGACGGACTCCGGCGCCTCCGTCCACGCGCGTGCCTTCTCCGCGTAGACGACCCGCCAGCCGTCGCGGTGCAGGGCCATCGTGATGTCGGTGTCCTCGGCGAGCGTGTCGTCGCTCATGCCGCCGGCCCTCTCCAGCGCGGAGCGGCGGAAGGCGCCGACCGCGCCGGGGATGGTCGGCATGCAGCCGAGGATGTCGTACATCCGGCGGTCGAGGTTGAAGCCCATCACGTACTCGATGTGCTGCCAGGCCCCGATGAGGGAGTCGCGGTTGCCGACCTTCGCGTTGCCCGCGACCGCGCCGACGCTCGGGTCGGCGAAGGGCTGGACGAGTTCGCGGACGGTGGCCGGTTCGAAGACCGTGTCGCCGTCCATCATCACGACGATGTCGTGACGGGCGTTGGCCAGGCCCCGGTTGAGGGCCGCGGGCTTGCCCGCGTTGTGCTGGCGCACGACACGGACGTTCGGCAGCAGCAGGTCCTCGACGATCCGCGCCGTGCCGTCGCTCGAACCGTCGTCGACGACGAGCACTTCGATGGGGTGTTCGCTCGCCATCAGGGAACGGACCGTGTTCTCGATGCACTTGGCCTCGTTGTACGCCGGCACGAGCACCGACACCGGTTCGGTGACCGGCGCCGGACCCCAGCGGAAGTCCTTGCGCCGCACCCGGCGGGCGTGCAGGGCGGAGAGCAGGAGCATCATGCCGAAGCGGGTGAAGACGAGCACGCCGATGATCGCGATGCCGACGACCAGGACGTCGGTGACGGCGTCGGAGGCCCGCACCAGGTAGATCCAGGCCTTGCCCTTCCACAGTTCGAGGCCGGTGACCTGGGTGTGCGCGCTGGGTGCGTCGAGGGCCTCGGTGAGGTTCTGGAACCGGTACCCGCGCTCCTGAAGCTCCGGCAGGAACTTGTCCAGCGCCTGCACGGTCTGGTGGCGGTCGCCGCCGGAGTCGTGCATCAGGACGATCGCGCCCTTGCCGCTCTTGGGGGTGGCGTTGCGGATGATCCGGTCGACGCCCGGCTTCTGCCAGTCCTCGCTGTCGGTGTTGTTGACCACGGTGATGTAACCGCGCGTGCCGATGTACTCCGTCACCGGCCAGGACTTGTTGTCCATGGCGTCCGCGAAGGACGAGTACGGGGGCCGGAAGAGGGAGGTACGGATGCCCGCCGCGCCGGCCAGCGCCAGCTGGTTCTGGGAGAGCTCCCAGTCGATGCGCTTCGTGGACTGGAAGGAGAGGTCGGGGTGGTTGAAGGTGTGCAGGCCGACCTCGTGGCCCTCCTCGACGATGCGCTTCACCAGCTCCGGATAGCGCGAGGTCATGGTGCCGGTGACGAAGAAGACGGCGTGGGCGTGGTGCTTCTTCAGAACGTCGAGGACCTTGGGTGTCCAGGTGGGGTCCGGGCCGTCGTCGAAGGTGAGGACGAGCCGGTGGTCGGGGATGTTCAGGCTGTTCGTGCGGCCACCGCGGGTGTCGATGACCGGGCCGCCGTCGAGGATCTTGTCCGGCACCTTGTCGGTGGCGGCCTCGGGCTGGATGCGGTGGTCGGCGAGGATCTCGCTGTGCACATAGCCGCGCAGCATCAGCATCGCCAGCATGGCGACGAGGAGCAGCGAGGGCAGCAGCCAGCGCATGGGCAGCCGTCGGCGCCGGACATCGGGTGCCGGACGCCGCGCACGGGGAGCGGGCCCGTGCGCGTGGGTGCGGGATGCCATCAGAGGATGTTCTCCAAGTTGTGCGGGGTCGCCGGGCTCACCGGGTTCTCCGGGGACGAGGAGCTGGTGATGCCGGGCTCGGACGCGATGGGGCCCGGTTCTACGGGGCTGTCGGCGACCGTGCCGGTGCCGCCGGCGCCGACCGTGCTCTCCGAGGGGCTCGGCGAGGCGGCGCCGTCCTCCGAGGGGCTGGGGTCGGGCAAGTCGGACACCGGGACGGACGGCGGCGTGATGGGGTCCTTGGTGGTGCTGGTGCTCGGCTTCGGCCTGGTGGTGACGGACGTCGAGGGCTTCGGGTCCGCGGACGTGCCCGGGTCGGAGGCGCTCGCGGAGGCGCCCGGTGTCGGGCTGACGCCCGGTGCCGGGGCCGTACCGTCGCTCACCGAGGCGCTCGCGCCGGGCGCGGCGCTGCTCGAACCGGACGGCGACACCGAGTCGGTGGGCAGCGGCGAGGTCTCGACCTTCCCGGCCGGCGTGTCGTCCTGCTGGCCGGGCACCGGCAACCAGGGCGCGTTGGAGTTGCCGGACAGGAGCGTGGCGACGATGACGACGGCGTACACCGCGCAGGCGATGCCGACGAGGATGCCGAGCCGGCGGAATCTGCGGCTGCGGCGGCCGGACTCGTCGACGAACACCGGGCCGTCCGAGCCGTCCTGGGCGCCCGGGGCGTCCTTGGCCTGCTGGACCAGCCAGTCCTCCGTCTTCCGCCGTCCGACTCCGTCGAGTTGGACCGTCACCTCGTGCGGATCGTGGGTGTGTCCCGGCTCACCGGGCCGCTCCCAGGGCGTGGCTGCGGGCCCGCCAGGCGTGTCGGCACCACGGCCCACGGACGGCCGGCCTTCCCCCGCGAACCCGCCGAGCGTGTCCGGCCTGCGGTCCGCGACCGGCCAGCCACCCCTCTCGGGTCGGCCGGGCGTGTCGGATCGGCCGGGCGTGCCGGATCGGCTGGGCGTGCCGGATCGGCCGAGGGTGTCGGGTCGGCCGAGGATGTCGGGTCGCCTGCGCGCATCCGGCCAGCCACCCGTGGCCGGCCGATCGTCCTCGCCGACGCGGCGACCGGCTCCGGCGCGGTCACGCGGACCGGCGGGCTGGTCGGGTACCCCGGCGAGTTGATCCGGTGCGCTGCGGTCGCGCGGCCCGGCGGGCTGCTTGGGCACGGCACCGGAGTCGGGTCCGGCGGGCTGGTCGGGTACCCCGGCGAGTTGATCCGGTGCGCTGCGGTCGCGCGGCCCGGCGGGCTGCTTGGGCACGGCGCCGGAGTCGGGTCCGGCGGGCTGCTTGGGCACCCCGGCAAGGCCGTCCGATCCGAGCGCCCCGCCGGAAACCCCGGCACGACGGCCCGCCCCGGCCCGCAGGTCGGCCTCTTCTTCATGGTTCGCGTCGTCGTGACGCTCCGCGCCGAGGCGGTCGGCGCCCGCGTCGTCGTCCGCGCTCACCCGACGGTCCATACCGAAGCGTTGTTCAACGCCCGACCGACGACCGACACCGGATGAACGGCCCGCACCGGACAGACCTTCAGAACCGGACGAACAACCCGCACCGGACAGACCTTCAGGACCGGATGAACGGCTCATACCGGATATATCCCCGGAGCCGGATGAACGGCCCGCACCCGGCAACCCGCCCGCGCCGAACGCACCCTCCGCGCCCGCTCCTCGTTCCGCCCCAGTTCTCGTATCGGCGCCCGATCGGCCTTCCATGCCAGCTCCAGGCTCTCTTTCGACACCGCGTTCGACATCGGTGTCAGATTCCGCTTCCGCGGCGAGCCCCACGGTGGCGCCGCCCGCGATCTGCGGCCACGTCGAGGTCGCACGGGCGGCCTCGGGCCACACCACCGACTCTCCGGACCCCGTCGGCGCAGCCGGCTCCCCGGCCCCACGCCCCTGCGCCTGATCGACATCTTGGTGATCAGGTTGGGCGTCTTTCCGCCACTTATCCACGTGCACGCACATCCCCCCAGGGACAGATTTCGGGTGCGCGCACGACTCCGGGCATTACGTATATGTCGTCCGGAACGAGCCCCCACCCGCCCCGAGCGCCCCCCTTTACCACACTGCACCCGGACCATGAATGTAGCGCATGCGGAAGACCCGTGTGGTTATGTGTCAATCCTGCCCCGCCATCACCAGCTCATCACTGGCCGGAATCCAACCGTCCGCAGGACGCCGCAGCCACCCCTCCTCGGCAGCCAGCTCGCCGGCGGCGCGTCGAAGAGCATCGATCCCGGGGTGCACCAGCCCCTTTCGCCACACCAGTGACACGGGTGACAACGGAACGGGTCCAACAAGAGGTTTCCTTACGGTTTCAGGCATGGCCGGAAAATCCACCACAGCAAGGACAGGGTTCCGCTTCTTGGCCATGACCCGCCGGAACTCATCGGCTCCGACGGCCACCGGCGCGGGCGGCGCCAGCGCGATACCGCGACCCTCGAAAAGGTGGAACGCCAAGTCGGTCCACTCCCGCGTCCGCGGATTCCCCGCCCCGGCGTACACGGTCTCGCCCGCGAGCGCGTCGAGCGGCACCGCGTCCAGGCCGGCGAGGTGATGGTCCTCGGGCAGCACGACGGCCATCGGCTCATACCGTACGGGCTGCTGTTCGAGCCGGGCCCGGATCGCCGGATCGAGTCCCGCGAACCGGCCGAACGACGCGTCCAGACGCCCCGCGAGGATCTCCCCCGCCGCGCCGGTGAGCCCGCTCTCGAAGCGGGCCATCAGCTCGCAGTCGGGCGCGAGCGCACGGGCCCGCTCCAGGACGCGGCCGGAGACGAGGCCCGGGGAGTTGACGTCGACGAGCAGCGGCCGCTCCGGGCCGTCCCCCGCGAACGCGGACAGCAGCGCGTCCTGCGCCTCCAGCACCCGCCGCGCGTACGGCACCAGCCGCTCACCGTCGGCTGTCAGGGCCACCTGCCGGGTCGTCCTTACGAACAACTCCGCCCCGAGTTCGCGCTCCAGTCGCCGGATGTCACGGCTGAGGGCCTGTTGGGCGACGTACAGCCGGGCGGCGGCCCGTGTGAAGTGCAGCTCCTCGGCGACGGCGAGGAAGGCGCGGAGGAGACGGGGGTCGAGATGGTGGTGGAGAGGAGCGGCCATCGCGCGAACTTACAACGCAGGTGCGTCAATGGCCACGGAGTAGGTGTTGGACCGTCCACCCCGCACCCGGCGACGGTTGGCCCATGCCGCAACAGCCCTCCGAGCAGGCGTGCCCGCCCCTGCTCACCGCCACCGGCGACAGCCTGGTGTTCGCCGACTTCCACCCACGCCGTCAGAAGGCCCCGCGCCGCCGGACAACCCCGTACCACCGCCTCTTCACCATCCCCGGCACCCGCGCCTTCACCGTCGGGAACCTGCTCGCCCGGCTCCCCATGGGGATGTTCAGCGTCAGCGCGGTGATCATGATCGCGGGCTCGCGCGGCTCGTACGCCCTCGCCGGTGCCGTGACGGCGACCGGCCTCGCGGCGACCGCGCTGGTCGCCCCCTGGACCGCACGGCTCGTCGACCGGCACGGTCAGGCCCGGATCGCGGTGCCGGCCACGGCCTTCGCCCTGCTGGGAAGCATCGCGCTGCTGCTGTGCGTGCACTTCGGGACGCCGGACTGGACCCTGTTCGCCGCGTACGCCGCCACGGCCACCACCCCCAACACGGGCGGCATGTCGCGCGCCCGCTGGGCCCACCTCCTCCGGGACGACCCGGCCGCCGCGCACACCGCGAACTCCTTCGAACAGGCCGCGGACGAGCTGTGCTTCATGCTGGGCCCGGTGTGCGCGGCCTTCCTGTGCGGGACGTTCTTCCCGGAGGCGGGCACGCTGGTGGCCGGCGTGCTGATGATGACCGGCGTGCTGATCTTCGCCGCCCAGCGTTCGACGGAACCGCCGCCCCAGCCCCGTACGCCCTCCAAGTCCCCCCTCCTGGCCGCCGGAATGCCGCCCCTGCTCCTCTGTTTCCTCGCCACCGGTGCCGTCTTCGGCTCGATGGAGGTCGTCACGATCGCCTTCGCGGACGCACACGGGCATCGGTCGGCGGCGGGCGCGGTGCTCGCCCTCCAGGCGGCCGGGTCGTGCGTGGCGGGGCTGCTGTACGGGGCGCGGAAGCCGGCCGGTCCGGCCGCGCGGCGCCACCCGCTGTGCCTGGCCGCCATGACGGCCCTCATGACCCTCCCCCTGCTCGCGGCCTTCCTGACCGCCTCGCTCCCGGCCCTCGCGGGCGCACTGCTGCTCGCCGGAGCCGCGACCGCGCCCACCATGGTCACCGGCATGACCCTCGTCCAGCAGCGCACTCCCGAGGCCCGGTTGAACGAGGGCATGACCCTCGCGGTGACGGGCCTGCTCGGCGGGATCGCCTGCGGCTCGGCGACCGGCGGCTGGGTGGTCGAACACATCTCGGCGACGGCGGGGTACGGGGTGCCGGTCGCGGCGGCGGCCAGCGCGCTCGCGATCTCCCTCGCGATCTCACCGGCCCTCTCCCGGCTCAGGGCCCGGCTCGGGGCCCGGCTCGGGGCCCGGTGACAGCCGCGTACACGATCATCCCCGCGTGCACGTCAAGGACACGGGACGCGCACCGGTCGTCCGACCCGCCGAACCGCCGCCAACCCCTCGGCCCCAATTCCGGCGCACCCCATTGACGCGCCCAGGCCCCCCACATACCTTCCCCCGTCGAAGCGCTTCGACGTCACGCATCGAAACGATTCGACGAACGCTGCGTGACGGTCCCGAAACCCATCCAACTCCCTCGGAGGCAATGGATGTTGACGACACGAAGGCGTGCGGTGGCAACGGCGGCGGTGGCTCTGGCGGGCTCCCTGCTGCTGGCGTCCTGCGGCGGCTCGGACAGCGGTTCCTCGGACGGCAAGACGCTGAAGCTGTGGCACTACGAAGGGCCGGACAGCGCGATGGGCGTGGCCTGGAACGAGGCCATCAGGGAGTTCGAGGCGAAGCATCCCGGCGTCAAGGTGAAGTTCGAGGAGAAGGGCTTCGAGCAGATCCAGAAGACGGCCCCGATGGCCCTCAACTCGAACGACGCGCCCGACATCATGGAGTACAACAAGGGCAACGCGACGGCCGGGCTGCTCTCCAAGCAGGGGCTTCTCACCGATCTGACCGCCGAGGCGACCAAGCGCGGCTGGGACAAGAAGCTCAGCGCGGGTGTGCGCACCACCAGCCAGTACGACACCAACGGGGTCATGGGCTCGGGCAAGTGGTACGGCGTGCCCAACTACGCCGAGTACACGATGGTGTTCTACAACAAGGACCTCTTCAAGAAGTACGGCATCGCGGAGCCCACCACCCTCGACGAACTCACCGCCGCCATGGACACGTTCGTGTCGAAGGGCATCACCCCGCTGGCGAACGCGGGCGCCGAGTACATGGCGCAGCAGTACCTGTACCAGCTCGCCCTCTCCAAGGCCGACCGCTCGTGGGTCGACAAGTACGAGCTCTACAAGGGCAGCACGGACTTCCACGACGCCGCCTGGACGTACGCCGCCACGACCTTCGCCGACTGGGTGAAGAAGGGCTACATCAGCAAGAAGTCCACCTCGCTCAAGGCCGAGGACGCGGGCGTCTCCTTCATCCGGGGCAAGAGCCCGATCCTGTTCAGCGGCAGCTGGTGGTACGGGCGCTTCAAGACGGAGAACAAGTTCGACTGGGGCACCTTCCTCTGGCCGGGCAGCGACCTCACCCTCGGCTCCGGCGGCAACCTCTGGGTCGTCCCCAAGGGTGCCAGGAACAAGAACCTCGCCTACGACTTCATCGACATCACCATGTCGCGGAAGATCCAGAACCTGCTGGGCGACAAGGGCGGGGTCCCGGTGGCCGCCGACACCGCCGCCATCACCGACCCTCGGGCCAAGACCCTGATCGCCGACTTCAACACGCTCTCCGGCAAGGACGGTCTGGCCTTCTACCCGGACTGGCCGGTCGCCGGCTTCTACGACGTCCTCGTCTCCGAGACCCAGAAGCTGATCACGGGGAGCGAGGAACCGGACGCCTATCTGAGCGCGCTGCGGACGGCGTACGACAAGGGCGCGCCGAAGACATGACTGCCACCGCCGAACGGGGCGGCCAGGTGGTCCGGCGGCACCGCAGCCGTACGGGCCGCCCGCACCGCCCCCACACCTCCTACGCCCTCTTCCTGCTCCCCGGCGTCCTCGCCTTCCTCGCGGTGATCGTCGTCCCGTTCCTGATGAACACCGGCGTGAGCTTCACCGACTGGCAGGGCGTCGGCTCCCCGAAGTGGTCGGGGCTCGCCAACTACCGCGAGCTGTTGGACGACTCCGAGTTCTGGGCGTCCTTCCGGCACAGCCTCTTCATGGTCGTCGCCATGGCCGTCGTACCGACGGTCCTCGGGCTCGTGCTGGCCGCCGCCCTCTTCGACTTCGTCGGCAAGCACTTCGGTACGAAGATCGCCGCCGTCCTGCGTGCCTGCTTCTACCTCCCCCAGGTCCTGCCCATCGCCGTCGCCGGCATCGTCTGGAGCTGGATCCTCGCCCCCGACGACGGCTCCCTGAACGCACTGCTGAAGGCGGTGGGCCTCGGCTCGCTCCAGCGGGACTGGCTCGGCGACCCCGACCTCGCCCTCTACAGCGTCATGGGCGTGATGGTGTGGGTGCAGATCGGCTTCCCGCTGGTCGTCTTCATGGCGGGGCTGCGACGCGTCGACCCGCAGCTGTACGAGGCGGCGGAGCTGGACGGCGCGGGCTGGTGGCGCCGCTTCTGGCACATCACGCTGCCGCAGATCCGCCCGGAGGTCCACGTCGTCCTCCTCTGGTGCACGATCGCCGCGCTCAAGGTGTTCGGCGCGGTGTACGTCCTCACCAGGGGAGGTCCCGGCGGCGCGAGCGACGTGCCGTCCTACTTCTCCTTCACCACCTTCTTCGAGAAGACCCAGGTCGGCTACGGCGCCGCGATCTCCACCGTGCTGACCGTGCTCATCCTCGTACTCGCCCTGATCGGCCTGAAGCTCCAGACCCGCGCCGAGGACGCCGAGGAAGGACTCCGCGCATGACCGCCGTACGCCGTTATCCCGTCCTCGTGGCCCTGATCATCGCGGCCCTCTTCATGGTGCTGCCGTTCGGCATCGTCGCGGTCAACGCGGTCAAGTCCCCCGCCGAGTACGCGTCGCACGGGCCCCTCAGCCTGCCCCACGGCCTCTACCTCGGCGGCCTCAGGGACTTCTGGCAGCGCGTCGACTACGGCCAGAAGCTGGTCAACTCGGTCCTGATCTCCGGCTCGGTGGCGGTCGGCGCCGCCGTGCTGTCCGTCCTGAACGCGTACGCGATCGGCATCGGCCGGATCAAGGGCCGCACCTGGGTACTCGCCTTCTTCGTGCTGGCGAACATGCTGCCGCAGGAGGCGCTGGTCTACCCGGTCTACTACCTGAGCAAGCAGGCGGGCCTCTACGACACCCGGCTCAGCGTGATCATCGTGTTCAGCGTCGTCCAGGCGGCCTTCGGCACGTATCTCCTGTCCTCCGTCCTCGGGCAGTTCCCGCGCGAGATCATCGAGGCCGCCCGGATCGACGGGGCGGACAAGTGGCAGGTGCTGTGGCGGATCGTGCTCCCCGTCAGCCGCCCCACCATCGGCGTCCTCCTGGTCTTCTTCTTCATCTGGACCTGGAACGAGTTCCTGCTGCCGCTGGTCATGCTGATCTCCAACGACAACCAGACGGTGTCCGTGGCGCTCGGCGTCCTCCAGGGCCAGCGCCTGATGGACGCGACCATGACCAACGCGGCGGCCCTCCTGGGCGTGCTCCCCGCGATCGTCTTCTTCCTCGTCTTCCAGCGGACACTGACCCGCGGCATCGCCGTGGGCGCGGTCAAGTAAGGGGTGTGGGCTTGAAGTTCACCGACGGCTACTGGCTGCTGCGCGAAGGCGTCACCGCGGCCCACCCGGTCGAGGTCCTCGACGTGAGCGTGACCGACGGCACCTTGGAGATCCACGCGCCGACCCAGCCCATCCGCCACCGCGGCGACCTGCTGAAGGGACCGGTCGTGACGATCAGCCCGCACGCGCCGATGCCGGACGTCATCGGCGCGACGTTCACGCACTTCCAGGGCGAGGAACCGCGCGGCCCCCGCTTCGCACTCCACCGGAGTGTCCGGGGGTCCGGTGGACACCCCCCGGAAAAGCACAGCACCCCCACCGTGGAGCACGACGACGAGCACGCGACCCTCACCTCGGGCACCCTGTCCGTCCGGGTCGCCCGCACCACCCCCTGGCACGTCGACTTCCTCGCCCACGGCCGTGTCCTCACCACCAGCGGCCCCAAGGGCATGGGCATCATGCGGGACGCGGCCGGCGCCCACTGTCTGCGCGAGCAGCTGAACCTCGGGGTCGGCACCCAGGTCTACGGCCTCGGCGAGCGCTTCGGCCCGCTCGTCAAGAACGGCCATCCCTCGGCGCCCTGGGGGCTGGCCTCCGGGAAGCGGACCGCGCGGGCGCGGGCGGGGACCGGGTTCCTCACGGTGGAGCCGGCCTCATGGTGAAGATCACCGATGTGGCGCGGCACGCCGGGGTCTCCCCCAGCACCGTCTCCTACGCCCTCAGCGGCAAGCGCCCCATCTCCGAGGAGACCCGGCAGCGCATCGAGGCCAGCATCCGCGAGCTCGGCTACCGCCCGCACGCGGGGGCACGGGCGCTGGCCAGCAGCCGGTCCAAGGTCCTGGCGCTGGTGGTGCCGCTGCGGGCGGGCATCCACGTGCCGGTGGTGATGCAGTTCGCGGTGTCGGTGGTGACGGCGGCGCGGCAACACGATCACGACGTCCTGCTGCTGACGCAGGAGGAGGGCGAGGAGGGGCTGCGGCGGGTCGCGGACACCGCGCTCGTGGACGCCCTGATCGTGATGGACATCCAGCTGCACGACCCCAGGCTGCCGCTGCTGCGCGCCCTGGACCGCGCCTCCGTCCTCATCGGGTTCCCCGCCCGGCCCGCCGGGCTGACCTGCATCGACCTGGACTTCAAGGCGGCGGGCGAGCTGTGCGTCGAGCGGCTGGCGGGGCTCGGGCACCGGGTCGTGGCGCTGGTCGGATCGCCGCCCGAGGTGTACGTACGGGGGACGGCCTTCGCCCAGCGCGTGGTGGAGGGATTCACCGCCGCCGCCGACCGCAATGGCCTCGCGTCCTCCGTCCACCCCTGCGAGGCCTCGCCCGCCGCAGCCCGCCGGGTCGCCGAACAGCTCCTGCGCGAACAGCCGGCGCTCACCGGCGTCGTCGTGCACAACGAGCCGCTCCTGGAACCACTGATCGACGCCTTCGCGCAGCTCGGTCTGCGCGTTCCCGTCGACCTCTCCGTCACCGCGATCTGCCCGGACGAGCTCGCCGAGAACGTCCGCGTCCCCGTCACCTCCGTCCCCATCCCGTCCACCGAGGTGGGCGCGCGAGCGGTGGAGCTGCTGATGAAGAAGCTGGGCGGCACCGACGTACCCGAGGCCACGCTCCTCGCACCCCGGCTGACGGAACGCGCGAGCACCGCACCGCGCACGCTGACCTCCTGAGGAGCCGTGACGAGGCGGGTCAGCCGGCCTCGACCAGGTAATCCACGTCGGAGACGTGGTACTCGCCGTACCCGAACCGCTCGCCGATCGCCTCGTACCGGTCGTACTGCTCCTGCGTGAGCGGCACGAACAGCGTGTTCAGGACGCGGAGGAACAACCGGAACCCGAGGTCGGGATCGATCCGGGTGACCACGTGTTCCAGCGCGTCCATGACGTCCGTGACGGGAACAGGATGCCAGTGCGGGCTGATGATCCTGTCCGTCACCGCGGACGCCGTCTCCCGGACTTCCCGCAGCACCGTGTCGGCGAGTTCGGTGCGGGCGGGCGCCACAACAGGGGTGTACGCGGGAGCGGCCTCCCTCAGCCGCTCCCGGCACACGTCCGCGATCAGCCGAAGCCAGTCCCGCCCGTCGGTGCGCCCCGACCTGTCGGAGGCGCCGGCCCACAGGGCGGTGACCGCGGCGTCGGGCAGTGCGGACCGCAGCAGACGGAGCGCGTCCTCCAGGAGGACGGCCGCCGCGGAGCCCGGGGTCTGCCCGATGTCGTCGCCCTCGGCTGCCTTCCGGACCTCCTGCCGGTCTTCACGCCAGTCCTGATGTGCCTGCCCGGCGAGGTGGGAGAGCCCGAAGTCCCAGGTGGCGTCGCGGCGGGCGGTGTCGAGGGGCGGCCACGCGATGTCGAGACCGAAGTCAATGAGCGGAGCGGGGTGGCCGAACCTCTCACCGAGCGCTTGGAACCGGTCGTACCGCGCCTTCTCGATCCGCACGGAGTGCGCCTTCAGTACGCGCAGCAAGAGCCGGAAGCCGAGATCGGGATGAACGCGGGCGGCCACCTCTTCGAGGGCCGACAGGGTGTCGGGGGAAGGGAGGGAACCGGCCGACCGCTCGCGACAGGACCGTATCTCCGCGACGACGTCGTCACGTATCCCGTCGGCCGTCGGCGGCCGGGCGCCCCACCACGAAGAAGGTGCTGGGCGCCGCCCGGGGATTTTCCGGGGCGGGCGTGCGGCGCAGGTCTCGTCGACGCGCCGCAGCCAGTCGCGGGCGCTCATGCCGTACGCCGCGGGATCCCACACGCCCCCGGCGGCAGCTCGCCACACGGCCCGGATCGCCTCGTCCGTCAGCGGCGACTCGACCAACGCGCGCACGTCCTCGCGCAGATCGTCGGCGTACCCCCAACCGTCGTGGCTGGCGTCATAGCCGAGGATGCCGCGCTCATCCGCGCTGAGATGGTCGACGCTGTCCACGAGGCATTCGAGGTCGTACGCGTCGAGCTTCTCCGTGACGAGTCCGAGTGCCGCGCCGGTGTTCTCCGGAGCGGGTGAGAGGGCGAACGCCTCGGTCAGCCCACTGAGCCCGAAGTCCCTGTCGTAGTCCACGTAGTACGGCTCCTGCCTGCCCGTCACAGTCGTCCCCTCCGCCCTTTCGGGCCTCTCACGGCATATACGAACCGCATTTCACCCGTCGCGTTCAGCGGACTTTCACACCTCCTGGTCGCCTTGCCAGGTGACCGACGTCATGGCGGCCGGACCACCGTTCGCCAGACCTCTGTAGGTCACCTTCCGGGCAGGGCCGAGCTCGTGCGC
The DNA here is from genome assembly GCF_044768965.1 of Streptomyces sp. NPDC090798. Taxonomy (NCBI): domain Bacteria; kingdom Bacillati; phylum Actinomycetota; class Actinomycetes; order Kitasatosporales; family Streptomycetaceae; genus Streptomyces; species Streptomyces sp. NPDC090798. The sequence continues at coordinate 77,254 of NZ_JBIVXA010000001.1, read as the reverse complement.
GACGCGTCTCGCCAGTTCCCTCCCCTCGCGGAACTGCCGCTGCCACTCGTCGTCGTACTTGCCCTCCTCCCGGTCCCGCAGATACAGGTTCACCGTGGCGTCGATGCTCTTCGACCACGCGTACAGACCGGCCACCAGCTCCTCGGACAGATGGAGACTGCCGACGGGGCCGTCCGGAGCGAAGTCTCCGAACCCCTGCGCGCGGAGCGGATACCACGTGAACTCGCCTTCGACCACGATGTGGAGCGGGTGCGGGGGCTCGCCGTGCTCGTCGAGGGCCCAGTCCAGGCGTCCGCATCCCCAGCACACGAACTTCGCCCTGGCCTGCCCCTCGTCCCAGTAGCGCACCACCCATGCGCAGTCCAGGTGTCTCGCCACCGCCCGGGCGGCCTCCAGGCCCCGTTCGACGTACTCCCGCATGTGCCGGCGGGACGGGAAACCGTCCGACGGGCGGGACAACGACCAGGAGCGCAGCGCGTGCGCCAGATCCGCCGGGAGGGCCGGGCCGTCATCGTTCAGCGGGGTGTTACGGGTGAAGGCGCCGAGGTCCTCGTAGTCCCTGGGATCCTCCGGCTCGTACAACGGAGACGGCTCGCCCCGGGCGCGGACGAGAAGGTGCCGGGGTTCGTCGTGGATCACGATTGACGGGCCATTTGACGATGTACTCCGTTCAGTTGTCGGCCGGCGGTCGCGTCGTCACCAGCGGCGGTGGCTCCCGCTCGACCAGGAACTCGACGGAGTCCACCACGAACTCGCCGTAGAAGAGGGCCGATCCGATGCTCTCCATCCTCGTGTACTGCTCCGGAGACAATGACCGGTCAGAGGCGTCGTTGACCACGGTGCTGAGCAGCACCCGGAACGCCAGGTCCGGAGTGCAGTGGCGAGCGCAGTCGACGAGCGCCTCGCGCACCTCGGCGGCCAGGAACTGCGCCGTCTCGATCTCGGCGACGACGGCGTCCCGGCACGCCCAGCCGTCCTCCGTGTCGGCCCCGGTGAGCGGGTGTACGTCCGCCTTCCCGGCCAGCCTGGCATCGCACAGGCCGATGACCGTCCGCGTCCACTCCGCTCCCGAGGTCCCCACGAAGCTCGCCATGTACTGCGCTCCGGCCGTCCACAGCACCTCGAGCGTCTCCGAAGGGAGGTTGTCGAGGAGCGTCCGGGCGTCGCGGCGGACCGCCAGGGCCACCTCGTCGGCCTCTACTGCGAGGTGTTTCGCGACGACGTCGGCGGCCGTGGGCCCGTCGTAGGTCCAGTCCTGGTGGAAGAAACCCATCACCCACGAGGCACCGAAACCGAACTCGGTGAAGCGCCGGGGAATCCCTCGGTCCTTCCCTTTCGACACGGCTGCGGAAGCGTCGCGCAGGGCGATGCTTCTACCCGCCGTCCGCGCGAGCGACTTGGCACGTGCGACGAATATCTCCGCGTCGTCCATTCTGGAGACCACCTCCGGTGGATAGATCACGAAATCCACATGGCCGGGGAAATCGTCGCGCAGTGCGGTCAGAACGTTCGTCTGATCAGGTTCGGGAAGGTCACCGATGAACACGTGACCCGATGCGGCACCTGCGGTGACAGCACGCTGCGCGTGCTCGTCCGTCACATGCCGGAGAACGAAGGCGGCCACCTCGTCGAAGAGGGCGGCGGTGGCGAACCAGTCGAGGTCCTCTCCCGCCCCTCCGGAGGGGAACGACACGAGCTTTGTCATCGCTTCCTTGCCTTTGCAGCGAGCGGCAGGCGCCCCTGAGAGGGCCGACCACCGCGGGGGAGGTGGCCCGGGTGTGTACGCGGGGTCGGACTCGGCCGGGCGCGGCGATCACCACAGGCAGGGATGACCGGGACGGGAGGCGTACATGACGAAGGCCCCGCCGCCCGAAAGCGACGGGGCCTTTGCCCACATGGGATGTGGAGGTCTGGAAGGACCTCCTGATCGTGGAGATGGCGGGAATCGAACCCGCGTCCACCGGTGCGGAATCAGGGCTTCTCCGTGTGCAGTTCGCTGCGATTTTCTCGGCCCCGGTGATCACGCGAACAAGTCGCCGACGGGCCCAGTCACTGTTTGATTTCCCATCGAACCCCGTGACCGGGCTCGATGGTTTAGTTCCCTAGATTATGCCAGGGTCCGGGTCGGGAACACCCCCGGGCTGACACCCATTAAGGGTCCTTCACTCACTGCTTATTAGGCAGCGAGGGCGAAGGACTGGGAATCGCTCTTGGAATTGGCGATTATTGGTTGCGACATATGGTTAACGAGATCATTGTCGCTTCCTCGACACGCTTCCCCTGCTTCGACAGCCGCTGTCGAAACCGATCATCCCCATGTTGTTTTTTCAAGCCCCTCCGAAGAGGGTTGCGCACCCGCTGTGAGGTGCAGATCCCATCGTACGTGACCAACGCACGCCGATGCCACCGTATTCCCGGCGGACACCTGGGGGCTTCCCGACGGCTACTCGCCCCGCTGCTTCCGCTTCGCCGCCGCGATCGCACGGTCCGACTCCCGGCGGTCCTGCTTCTCGCGCAGGGTCTGCCGCTTGTCGTACTCCTTCTTACCGCGGGCGAGCGCGATCTCGGCCTTGGCCCGGCCGTCCTTGAAGTACAGGGCGAGGGGCACGATCGTGTGACCCGTCTCCTCCGACTTCGACGCCAGCTTGTCGATCTCCTCGCGGTGCAGGAGCAGCTTGCGCTTGCGGCGCACCGTGTGGTTGGTCCAGGTGCCCTGGCTGTACTCGGGAATGTGGGCGTTGTGCAGCCACGCCTCGTTCCCGTCGATCTGGACGAAGCCGTCGGTCAGCGAGGCGCGTCCCTGGCGCAGCGACTTCACCTCGGTGCCGGTGAGCACGAGTCCGGCCTCGTAGGTGTCGATGATCGCGTAGTCGTGCCGTGCCTTCTTGTTCTGCGCGACGATCTTGCGCTTGCCGTCCTTGGCCTTCGCGGCCCCTCCGCCCTGCTTGGGCTGGGACTCCTTCGGTACGTACATTCCCTTACTCATAGTGCTGACCATTTTCGCACTACAGGGGGGTCCGGAGGAAAGCCGATTACAAGAGCACCGAGCCGAGCCGAACCGGTGACTACGAAGGGTCGCCGAGACCGCTGAGTACGGTCTCCGCCCGCTCCAGGGCCTCCGCGTCCACCTCCAGGTCGGGGGTGATGCCCCGCCCGTCGACGGCGTGCCCGGCGGGGGTGCGGTAGTGGCCGACGGTCAGCTCGGCGACGGAGCCGTCGGGCAGCCGGCTCGGCATCTGGATCGAGCCCTTGCCGAAGGTCCTGGAGCCCACGACGACCGCACGGCCGCGATCCTGGAGGGCCCCGGTGAGCAGCTCGGCCGCGCTCATCGTGCCGCCGTCGACGAGCGCGACCAGGGGTCTGGTGGTGTCGCCGCCGGGATCGGCGTGCAGGGAGCGCTGCGCGCCGTTGACGTCATAGGTGGCGACGAGGCCGCCGTCGAGGAAGGCGGAGGCGGCGGTGACGGCCTCGGTGACCAGCCCGCCGGAGTTGCCTCGCAGGTCGAGGACCACCCCGGCATGCTCGGGGGTCTGCCCGACGGCGGTCCGGACGGCGTCCCCGACGCCCTTGGTGAAGGCGGCGACCTTGATCACGGTGACGTCGCCGGGAAGCTTGTGGACGGTCACGGAGTCCGTGGACAGCCTCGCCCGGCGCAGCGTCTCGCTCCACGCGCGTGTGCCGCGCTCCAGGCCGAGGGAGACCTTCGTACCGGCGGCGGCGTCGTCCGCGTCCCCGCGCAGTAACGAGACGACCTCGGTGACCGGCCGGCCGTCCACCTTCTCGCCGTCGACGCTGCGCAGCCGGTCGCCCGTGCGGATCCCGGCGGCGGCCGCGGGCGAGCCGCTCTGCACCTGGGTCACCTCGATACGGCCGTCACGCTCGCGCCGGGCCCACAGCCCCACGCCCGTGTACTGGCCGTCGAGGGCCTCCTCGAACTCCTCGTACTCGCCCTGGGAGTAGACGGCGCCCCAGCGGTCCCCGCTGCGGCTGACGGCCCGCTCGGCGGCCTCCATGGGGGACTTGCCGTCGGCCATCGCCTCGGCGGCGGCGTCGGTGACCGTCTCGCGGTGCGCCGCCGGGGTCGAACGCGCCGAAGGAGACGGGGATTTCCGGTCGGGATCACCGAAGGACCCGGTCGCGGCCCCCGCGACGAGGACACTCGCGAAAAGCAATGTCAGGGCGGCCCCGCGGCCTGCGCGGCGGGGCTGACAGAACAGGTCTCGGCCTGACATGGCGGTGAGTCTAGGACAACGCAAGGGGCCGTACCGCCGGTTGGCAGTACGGCCCCCTTGGCATGCGTCACACCTTCAGGTACTTGCGCAACGCGAAGAACGCCGCAAGCGCGGGCATCAGCAGACTCGTCGCGAGGATGAGCGGCAGCTTGGTGAGCACGGCGTCCCAGCCGATGAAGTTGATCAGATTCAGCTTCTGGGACAGTGCGAGGCCGTGATCGATGATGAAGTACCGCGCGACCAACAGGAATCCGCAGGCGACACCTCCGCCGATCAGTCCGGCGACCGCGGCTTCCATGATGAACGGCGCCTGGATGTAGAACCCGGAGGCGCCCACGAGCCGCATGATGCCGGTTTCCCTGCGTCGGCTGAACGCCGAGACGCGCACCGTGTTGACGATCAGCATCAGGGCGACGACGAGCATCATCGCCATCACCGCGCGCGCGGCCCAGTTCATGCCGTTGAGCAGGCCGAAGAGGTTGTCCAGGATGCCCTTCTGGTCCTGCACGGACTGCACGCCGTCACGGCCGTCGAAGGCGGTCGCGATGACCTGGTACTTCTGCGGGTCCTTCAGCTTGATGCGGTAGGACTCCTGCATCTGGTCCGGCGTGAGGGAGCTGGCCAGCGGGGAGTCGCCGAACTGCTCCTTGTAGTGCTTGTACGCCTGGTCCGCCGACTCGTACGAGACCTTCTCGACGACGTTCATCTTCTTGAGGTCGCTGAGGATCTGGTCCTTCTGCTCGGTGGTCACGGCCCCCTTGGCGCAGTTGGGGTCGGACTCCGCGTCACTCTTGTTGCAGAGGAAGATCGAGACGTTGACCTTGTCGTACCAGTAGCCCTTCATGGTGCTCACCTGGTCGCTCATCAGCAGCGAACCGCCGAACAGGGCGAGGGAGAGGGCGACCGAGACGACGACCGCGAAGGTCATCGTCAGATTGCGACGGAGACCGACACCGATCTCCGACAGAACGAACTGGGCGCGCATGGCGTCTGCTAAGCCTTTCCGTGGACCGTCGTCAGTGCTGGTAGCCGTAGACGCCGCGCGCCTGGTCGCGGACGAGGCGGCCCTGCTCCAGCTCGATGACGCGCTTGCGCATCTGGTCCACGATGTTCTGGTCGTGCGTCGCCATCAGCACAGTGGTGCCCGTCCGGTTGATGCGGTCGAGCAGCTTCATGATGCCGACGGAGGTCTGCGGGTCGAGGTTGCCGGTCGGTTCGTCCGCGATGAGGAGCTTGGGCCGGTTCACGAATGCTCTCGCGATGGCCACGCGCTGCTGCTCACCACCGGACAGCTCCCCGGGCATCCGGTCCTCCTTGCCGCCGAGCCCGACGAGGTCGAGCACCTGGGGCACGGACTTGCGGATCTCGCCGCGGGACTTGCCGATGACCTCCTGCGCGAAGGCGACGTTCTCGGAGACCGTCTTGTTCGGCAGCAGGCGGAAGTCCTGGAACACGGTTCCCAGCTGGCGGCGCATCTGCGGCACCTTCCAGTTGGAGAGGCGTGCGAGGTCCTTGCCCAGGACGTGCACCTGACCTTGGCTGGTCCGCTCCTCGCGGAGGATCAGCCGCAGAAAGGTGGACTTTCCGGAGCCGGAGGACCCCACGAGGAACACGAACTCACCACGCTCGACCTCCAGGGTGACATCCCTGAGAGCGGGGCGGGTCTGCTTGGGGTAGACCTTGGAGACACTGTCGAATCGGATCACGGATGCACCACGGGTCGCCGGGGGTAGGTGAGCGTGACCATACGCGAACCGGGTGCACGAGCGCAGTCGCCGGTCAGGGTTGCGCGGGGGTTGTGCGGGGCTTGTGCGTTTTTGTACAGGTCTTTTGCGGGGCCCTTTTGTACGGGCTTTTGTACGGGCCTTTGTACGGGCCTTCGTACGGACCCCTGGGTCGCGCCCCTCAGGGTGCGAGGAACAGCGCGATCACTCCCCGCCCACCCGGCCCACCCGCGGCCGCGGTCCTGACCCCGGCCGCCCCTGCGGAAGCGCCCGTTTCCCCGCCTAACCCGCCGAGCACAGGGCAGGATAAGGCGAGCCGCGCCGTTTCCCGCGGAACCTGGCACAGTGGAAGGGGAACGGTTGCGTTCCCCGCAGCGTTATGTAAGCGGCGGAGGACGGCGCAAGGAGGGCAAGCGCATGACGTACGACCGATTGGTGTGCGCGAACTGCGCGGCGCCCGTCAGCGAAGGCCGCTGCGCGGTCTGCCGCGCGAACCGGGAGCGGTTGCAGCAGGAGAGCCCCTTCGCGGGGCTGAACCCGATGGCGCTGATCGCGCTGCTCGCCGTGCTGATCGCGGCGGTGGCACTGCTGGCGCACCAGACGGTATGAGTCTCGTGAGAGCGGCGATGTGACCACAGTCACCATCTGGGACGGTCCCCATGACGGTCATCGTCCGAGGTGGTCACCATGGCGGTCGCCCTCCGAGGTGGTCACGCCGTGAAGCATCCTTGATGTGCCTGACGCGAGAGGGGCCCGGAGCACGCTGCTCCGGGCCCCTCTTGTGCTGCGCTCAGCTGCGTCAGGCAGCGGCGCCGCGGCCGTTCGCGAGGCGCGGCAGCAGACGGAAGCCGATACCGCCCGCGATCATCGTGGCGGCGCCGACCAGCAGGAACGCGGTCTCGCCGGCGCCCGTCTCGGCCAGCTGCCCCTTCTTGCCCTGGGCGGAGGTGTCGGACGAGGTGTTCGCGCCGGTGTCGGTCAGACCGGAGGAACCCTTGCCCTGCTCGACGGGCTTGGAGCCGCCGTCGGGGTTGCTGTCATTGCCACCGGTGCCGGTGCCGGAACCGTCCGTCGGGCTGTCCGTCGGGTCGGTGGGCTCGGTGGGGTTCTCGGTGGGGTCGGTGGGCTCGTCCGTCGGCGGCGTGGTGGGCGTGGCCGGGTCGGTCGGCGTGCTCGGGATGGTGGGCGTACCCGGGTCCGTCGGCGTGCCCGGGTCCGTCGTCGGGTCGGTCGGGGTGCTGGGCGGGTCGGTGGGAATACCCGTGACGGTCGGGGTGGCGCTCGGGTCTCCGTCGATCGTGACACCGACGTTGATGTCGAGCGCCGAGGCGGCACCCGCGGCAGTCAGCGAAGCACCGGCGGCGATCACCACACCGGCTGCTATGCGTGCCACGCGGATCCGCGTCTTCTTGGTCATTTGCTTGCTACCCCCAGTAGCTGATCGTCAATGGAGCAGCGCCCGGGGCCACGGCGTCACAGGTGGCTCGCTCAGCCCCCCGGTTCACATGCGCCCCGGAGATACGCATGCCACGCGTCACCATTCCCAGTTTTCACAGCAACGTCAAGGTCGTTGCGTACGCGATGTCCGGATCAGTGACATTTGCCTGCCGTGCGGACATGTGACTGTGACGTAAAACCCAGAATTCCCCCACACACAAGGCAACTGCCGCCCGATGGGCGGCAGTTGCCTTGTCGACAAAGAGGCATCGAGGTGATGTTGATACCTCGAACTACTTCTCCTGCTGCTTGCGCCAGCGAATTCCGGCCTCGATGAATCCGTCGATCTCCCCGCCGAAAACGGCCTCGGGGTTACCGACTTCGAACTCGGTCCGCAGATCCTTGACCATCTGGTAGGGGTGCAGGACGTACGAACGCATCTGGTTTCCCCAGGAGTTGCCGCCGTCGCCCTTCAGGGCGTTCATCTTGGCCTGCTCCTCCTGGCGGCGCCGCTCGAGCAGCTTGGCCTGGAGCACGTTCATCGCGCTCGCCTTGTTCTGGATCTGCGACCGCTCGTTCTGGCAGGAGACGACGATGCCGGTGGGGAGGTGGGTGAGGCGCACCGCGGAGTCGGTGGTGTTGACGCCCTGGCCGCCGGGGCCGGACGACCGGTACACGTCGACGCGCAGCTCGGACTCGTCGATCTCGATGTGATCGGTCTGCTCGACGACGGGCAGGATCTCGACACCCGCGAAGGACGTCTGGCGGCGCCCCTGGTTGTCGAACGGCGAGATGCGCACGAGGCGGTGGGTGCCCTGCTCCACGGAGAGCGTCCCGTACGCGTACGGGACGTGGACGGCGAAGGTGGTGGACTTGATGCCCGCCTCTTCCGCGTACGAGGTCTCGTAGAGCTCTGTCTTGTACCCGTGGCGCTCGGCCCAGCGCAGGTACATGCGCTGGAGCTTCTCGGCGAAGTCGGAGGCGTCGACGCCGCCGGCCTCGGCACGGATGGTGACGACGGCCTCACGGGAGTCGTACTCCCCGGAGAGCAGCGTCCGGACCTCCATCTCGTCCAGCGCCTTCTTGACGGCGACGAGCTCGGACTCGGCCTCGGCACGGGTGTCCGGGTCGTCCTCCTCCTCGGCCATCTCGAAGAGCACGCTCAGATCGTCGATACGCCCGCGCAGCGCCTCGGCCTTCCTGACCTCCGCCTGGAGGTGGCTCAGCTTGCTGGTGATCTTCTGCGCCTCGTCCGGGTCGTCCCACAGGGACGGCGCGGCCGCCTGCTCCTCGAGCACGGCGACATCTGCCCTCAGCTTGTCGAGGTCCAGGACGGCCTCGATCGACTCCATGGTCGAGGAGAGGGACTTGAGCTCTTCGGATACATCGACGACTGCCACGCCTCCAGCGTAACGGCTGCCGCAAGCGAGGCTTGCCCCTCGTCCGACGGGGGCGGCGCAAGCCCTCCCCGGGGGCTCCGCCCCCGGCCCCCGTCGGCCTGACGACCTCGCCCTCAATCCCCGAACGAACCGAAACGCACGCCCGGGGCCCGTGCCGGTCCCCACCGACCGGGGGGCTCGGGGCGATGCCCCAGCCCTCCAGGGGCGCGGGGAACTGCGCGACCAACCCCCACCGGCCCACAGCCAAACAACCACCAGCCGGGACCCGGGGGCTCGGGGCGAAGCCCCAGCCCTCCAGGGGCGCGGGGAACTGCGCGACCAACCCCCACCGGCCCGCAGCCAAAGACCCAACCAGCCGGGGCCCGGGGCGAAGCCCCGCCCCTCCAGGGGCGCGGGGAACTGCGCGACCAACCCCCACCGGCCCGCAGCCGAGAACCCCCACCCGGGGTCCAGGGGCTAGGGAGACGCCGGGGCCGAGTTCTTCGTGTCGTGCGGCGTCGCCCCCGCATCGTCCCCCGACGTGGCCAGCCACGTACCGACCCCCACCGCGGCGGCAAGAACGACCCCCGCCACCCCCAACGTGATCCGACGTCGCCGCGCCGACGCCCGGTGCCGAGCCGACCCCGGCCGAGGCGCCCCCGCCGCCCGCGGCACCCGAGCCGTCCCGCGCGCCCCACCCGCCAGCTCGTCCGGCCCCGGCACCCGCATCGACGTATGCGTGTCCCGGTTGGAGTCCGGCGCAGCCCCCGGCACCAACGGCACCGCCCCCCGCCGCACCCGCGAAGCCGGCACCGTCGGCTCCGCAGTCTCGCCCCCCTCGGGGGCGTCCTCCGCCGACTCCCCGTCCGGTTCGTCGACGTCCAGCGGCGGCATCCCCGCCAGCAACGGCAGCTGCTCCCGCAACCGCGCCCCCAGCTCGGAGGCCCGCAACCGCGACGCCGGCGCCTTGGCCAGGCACTGCACGAGCAGCTGCCACAGCTCCTCGGGGATACCGGGAAGCGGTACGACCGTCTCCGTCACGTGCCGCCGCAGCACCGCCCCGGGATGCCCGCCCCCGAAGGGCGTGAACCCGGCAAGGAGCTCGTACAGCACCGTCGCCAGCGCGTAGATGTCGACGGCGGCCCGCGGCGGCAGCCCTTCGATGATCTCGGGCGCGAGATAGTCCGGCGTCCCGATGATCTTCGTGGCCCGCGTCCGCCGCGGCGAGTCGATGAGTTTGGCCACACCGAAGTCCGTGAGCAGCGCGGGGTGCGAGCCCCCCGGGCCCAGCGGACCCTGCATGTCCAGCAGCACGTTCTCCGGCTTCACGTCCCGGTGCACGACCCCGGCCGCGTGCGCCGCCGCCAGCCCGTCCGCGACGTCGGCCACGATCGCGACCGCGGCCTCGGGCGCCAGCCGCCGTTCCCGGTCGAGCCGGGTACGCAGATCCGTGCCCCGTACGAGGTCCATGACGAGCGCGAGGTCATTGCCGTCGACGACGAGGTCCCGTACCGCCACGACATGCGGGTGATCGAGCCCGAGCAGAGCCGTGCGCTCCTGTACGAAGCGGCCCACCAGCTCCTGGTCGGACGCGAGGTCCTCGCGCAGCAGCTTGATGGCGACGGGCCCCTCAGGTCCCTCGCCGAGCCACACCGTGCCGGCGCTGCCCCGCCCCAGAATCTGGTGGGCGGTGTACCGGCTCCCGATCTTCCGTGCCAAGACTGCTCCTACTGACGCGTGTTGCCGCTAAAAGTACGCGTCCGAAGAGCCAACCTTCACTCCAGAGACGGAAATCACCCGTCAGGTGTCGACAAATCCCCAGAGTCGCGAGGGAACCGCGAGGGATTCGCCAGGAATCAAAAGGGAATCAGCGGGAGCTAATTACCGGAACCGCCGCCGAGATCCCCGATCCACTTGGTCGCCGTGTGGAACCCGTCCTTCAGCAGACCCCAGTAACCCTTGGTGGTCCCGATCCAATGCTGGAGCGGGCTGAACTCCCAGACCAGCCATCCGGCGACGAACAGGATGACGATCGTGAACAGGCAGCCCTTGAGGCAGCCGAGTCCCGGGATCTTCATCGGGTTGGCGCTGCGCTGCCGCGGCTCGCGCGACTGCCGGGGCGCCGGCGCCTCGGGCTGCTGCGGCGCGTACCGCTGAGGCTGCGGCTGCTGAGGCGCGGGGGCGTACCCCTGCTGCTGCCGCTGACGGCGCTGCGGCTGCTGCTGGGGCTGGTGCTGAGGCGCGTACTGCTGCGGCTGTTGCTGCTGCGGATACCCGTATCCGGGCGGCGGCTGCTGTCCCTGCGGCGGGCGCTGCTGTTGCTGGGGCCGCGCGACCTGCCGCTGCGGACGGCGGCGCAGCGGGTCCTGGTCGGGGTCGAGGTACTGGACCTGGGTCTGTTCGTTGCGGTCCCGGGCCGCGCGCAGCTGGTTCTGCCAGGGGTGCGGGTCCTCGCCCTGCCCCGGCTGTCCAGGCTGTCCCGGCTGGTTCTGGGGCACCGGCGGCATGACCGCGGTCGGGTCGGCCGCGCCGCGGTGCGGCAGTACGGCGGTGGGGTCGGCGGCGCCGGGCACGCCGGGGGCGCCGGTGTGCGGCAGGACGCTGGTCGCGCCGTTCGGGTCGTAGGCCCCCGGGGCGTTGTGCCGCAGCACCTGCGTGGGGTCGGCCGCACCGGGCACACCCGGCACCGCGGCCGGCGCCGGGTCGGGGGCGAGGAGCGCGCCCACGCCCTCCGCGGCGGCGATCTGCGCGGAGTTGGCGTGCACACCGATGCCCTGGGCGACGGTGCGCAGCCCGCGGGCCAGGTTCTCGGCGCTGGGCCGCTCGTCCGGGTTCTTGCGCAGACAGCGCTCTATGACGGTCCACAGGGGGTCCGGGACCGTGGAGGGGCGGCGCGGCTCGGCGCTCAGGTGCTGGTGCAGCACTTCGAGGGCGGACTCGCCGGCGAACGGGGGACGCCCGGTGACCAGCTCGTACAGCAGGATCCCCGCGCCGTAGATGTCGACGGCGGACGTCTGCGGGCGCCCCTCGGCGGACTCCGGCGCGACGTACGCGGGCGTGCCGACGAACTCGTGGGTCCGGGTGAGGCCCGGGGAGTCGGCGAGCCGGGCGATGCCGAAGTCGGTGAGCATCGGGTGCATCTGGCCGCCGTCCTGCTTGAGCAGGACGTTCGCGGGCTTCAGGTCGCGGTGCACGACGCCGTCGGCGTGGCTGGCGGCGAGCGCGTCGGCGACCTGGGCGGTGAGGAGGGCCGCGGCGACGGGCGAGAACGGGCCGTTCTCGCGCAGGTAGCGGTGGAGGTCCGGGCCGTCGACCAGATCCATGACCAGGGCGAGCAGGTCGCCCTCGACGACGAGGTCCCGTACCCGCACGATGTTCGGGTGGGTCAGGCGCAGCAGGACGGAGCGCTCCCGGAGGAACCGCATCACGATGTCCGCGTCGTTGGCGAGCTCTTCCTTGAGGACCTTGATCGCCACGGTCTCGCCGGGCTGGCCGGCGACGGCCGCCTCGGCGCCCGCGGTCTCCCGCTGGCGGGCACGCCAGACGGTGCCTGTGGCGCCGCGCCCAAGCGGCTCCTCAAGGAGGTACTTGCTCCCTACCGGCCGCACGTCATGCGCTCCCTGTTGCTTGCTTGCCTGGTCCGTCCGCCGTCGTCAACCTGCTGCGGCGGTTTCCGCTCCACTGTAGTGCCGGGACACCTGGCACTGGACTGTCGTCTTCCTGTGGTTCTCACTGCTTCCCATATGCGCCTGTGCTTCGCATAAGCGCTTACGTACGCGTTCCCGCGCATGTTCGATGGAAAGACGCTCGTATTCGGCGGTTGGTTGCCGGACGGCGCCCGCGGGGGCGACGTGACCGATCTCAAGCGGGCACCGGTCGGGCACTGGTCAGGCACTTTTACGGGCAGAGCCGACCAATCAAGATCACTTGCCGGTGGGTGGCGGGCGTGTTGTCAGTGACAGGTGCGAGGATGCCTTCAGTACTGGCCGACGTGCCCGTGTGCGGTGGGGGAAATCTGCGGTGGGGGACCGCGGCGCAGCCTCGCCCTCCTCGCGGGTGCCTGCGCGGAAGGGACCGCTGGCGGCGATGCAGATCCGGCTGACCGTCGTAGACCCGCTGGGCTCGCCCTCGGAGCCGCGGGGGCGAGCCGCGGCCTGCGATGTGCTGGTCACCGCTCCCGCCGGGACGGCGCTGGCAGCGGTGGCGGCGGGTCTGGCCTCGGCGGTCGGCGGTGAGGGCGCAGGCCAGCACGACCGTGGCCGAGAGCTCGGCGGAGGTCCCGTCGTGCTGTACGCGGGCGCCGAGCGCCTCGACGGCCAGCGCTGCACGCTGGGCGAGCCGCCCCTGACGGACGGCGCCGTGCTGTCCCTGGGCTCCCCCGCCGAACCCGGTCCTGACGTGGACGGGGTCGCGGCCCAGCTCCATGTCGTCGCGGGTCCCGACGCGGGCGGCGTCCATCTGCTGCACGGCGGCCGGATCGACATCGGCCGCTCCGCCGACGCGGACGTCCCGCTGGACGACCCCGACGTCTCCCGCCTGCACTGCGCGGTCACGGTCACGCCCGAGGGCCGTGTCTCGGTCGCCGACCTGGGCTCCACGAACGGCACGACGCTGGACGGCGCCTCCGTCGGCACCCGCCCGGTCCGCTTCGGGCAGGGCGCGCTGCTGCGCGTCGGCGAGTCCGCCCTGCGACTGGCTCCTCCCGGTGGCGCGGATCCGGTGGGCACGACGCCGGACGGGGAGGGCCACGTCAGGGTCACCACCCTCACCGGCACGGCCACCCGCCCGAAGCCGCCCACCGGCCCCGGCCCCTCGTCGTCCTCCGCCGCTCCCGCCGGTCCTTCCGCTCCTGTCGTGCCCCACGCGCGTGTGGGGTCCAGTGCCGGCGCGCTGCCCGTGCCGCCCGTCGGTGACACACATCACGGCTTCGGATCGGCGGAGTGGGGTGCGGCGGGTGGTGTCCCCGGAGCGCAGGAGCACGGCCCGGTCGTGCCCGAGCAGGGCCGGGCGCCCCGCATCGAGAGCGGGCCCGCGCGGCCGTCCGGCCCCGGCACGTCGGCGGGCGAAGCCACGCCCCGAGCCGCGGCCGGCCCCGAGCCGGACACCCGCAAAGGCACGCCCACGCGGGGCACCGACGTGCCGCCGGGGGTGCGCAGGCGGGGCGGGTTCGGCGCGTGGGCGCGTCGGCTGGCCGGCGGCCGGGGTGAGCTGTCGGGCACCGGACCGGGGGATCCGTACGACACGGACGGGGACGACGGGGCGGCGGCGTTCCTGACGGCCTCCCTGACCACGCAGGCCCCGGAGAGCTGGCCCGATCCCGCGACGCTGCTGCTCACCGCGCTGGGTCCGGGGCCGCGGCTGTGGGAGCGCGGCCCGGGCCACCCGGAGACGCTGGCGGTGCGGCTGGGCACGGCGGACCGGGCGGCGGCCGACGGTTCGGGGCTGGTGCCTGCGGTGCCGGTGACCGCGGGCCTGCGGGAGGTCGGCTCGCTGGGCCTGGCGGGGCCGCGGGCACGGCTGGCCGGGCTGGCCCGCTCGGTGGTCGCCCAGCTCGCCGCACTGCACTCCCCCGACGCCCTCGACATCGTCCTGATCAGCGCGGACCGCTCCCGCACGGTGCAGGAGCGCACCGCCGAGTGGTCCTGGCTCGGCTGGCTCCCGCATCTGCGCCCCACCCACGGCCAGGACTGCCGACTCCTCCTCGCCTACGACCGTGAACAGGCGACGGCCCGCACGGACGAGCTCCTGCGCCGCCTGGAGGACCAGCTGACGGACACGGGCGGCACCCGGGGTGCGTACGACAGGGCCGATCGCGTCCCCGTGGACGCGCGGGGCGGCGCACGGCGCCCGTCCTGGGCCCGCGACGAGGACCCGACGGGCGCGGACCGGGACTTCGAGGGGCCGTTCACCGTGCTCGTCGTGGACGGGGACCCCGGGGGCGCCGACGTACGGGAGGCGGTGCTGCGGCTGACGCACGAGGGCTCGCTCGCAGGCATACATGTGGTGTGTCTGGCCGAGACCGTGTCGGCGTCACCCGCGTCCCCGGTGACGGAGACGTACCAGGCGGCCTGCGAGGCGTCACCGGCGTTCCGCGAGTGCGGGGCGGTCGCGCTGCTCAGCGGGGACGTGGCGACGGCGCTGCGGCTGATGCGGGTGGGGTCCGACGGGCCCGTGGGGCACGGCACGGTCGCCGCCGTGGACGCGGTGTCACTGGCCTGGGCGGAGCGTTTCGCGCGCGCCCTCGCCCCCCTCCGTACGGACGGGGCGCACGCCGACCGCCACGCGCGCGTGTCCGCGCCGCTCCCTCAAGCGGCCCGTCTGCTGGACGAGTTGGGACTGGCCCGGGCCACCCCGGCGTCGCTCATGGCCCGTTGGGCGGACGCGGCGGACGACACGGAGGCGCTCGGCGGCCGCGGCCGGGCCGTCCTCGGCGCCGGCCCGCGCGGCCCGGTCGCCGTGGAGCTCCCCACCGAGGGCCCGCACCTGCTGATCGAGGGCCCGCCCGGCAGCGGTCGTACGGAGCTGCTGCGCGCGGTCGCCGCGTCCCTGGCCGCCGCGGAGCGCCCCGACCGGCTCGGGATCGTGCTGATGGACGGCCGGGACAGCACCGGGGGCCACGGCGCGGGCCAAGGAGCGGAGGGGCTGCGGGTCTGCACGGACCTGCCCCATGTCACCACCCACCTCACCGCCAACGACCCCGTACGGATGCGGGAGTTCGCCCAGTCACTCAGTGCTGAGCTGAAGCGGCGGGCCGAGCTCCTGGGCCGGCTCGGCTTCGCGGAGTGGCACACGCGTGGCGAGGTGTCGGGCCGGATGGTCGCCCAGCGCACCCCCAAACCCACCCCAGGAGCGAAGCCCGGCGCCGCCTCTCCCTCCGCCTCCGGCGCCGCGGATCTCGACGCGCCCCCCAGTTCGACGCTGCGGCTGCGCCCGGCGGCTGCCCGCGAACGGACGGATCCGGGCCCACCGTTGGCCCGTCTCGTCGTCATCATCGACGACCTGGACGCACTGCTCTCCCCCGCGCTGGGTTCCCCGGGACGGCCGGCGGCCGGTTCGGTCGTACGGGCTCTGGAGGCCGTCGCCCGCGAGGGTGACCGTCTCGGCGTACACCTTGTGGCGGCCGCCGCGGACGACGGCCGCACGGCGACCACCGAACTGGGCCGCGCCGCCTCACTCCGTATCTCCCTCGACCCGGTGTCCCCCGGCGCGGACGAACCCGCCCCCGGCCGGGGCCGTCTGTCCACACCCGACGGTCGCCTCACCCCCTTCCAGGCCGGCCGGGTCACGGGCCGCATCCCCCGCACGGCCACCCTCCGCCCCACGGTCGTCCCCCTCGAATGGCACCGCATGGGCGACCCCCCGGCCCGCCGCCCCGTCCGCGAACTCGGCAACGGCCCCACAGACCTGGCCCTGCTGGCCAGCGCGCTGGAGCGAGCGGCGAGATCGGTGGCGGCAGTGGAGATGCCGTCGTTGCTGTAGGGCACGCCCTTGGGATCAGGCCTGGTGCTGCGCACATGAACCGACGGCCCCCTCGACGGCACTGTGCACCCCACGCCGCCCGGCTGACCGGCCATCACCCGGCGTTCGAGTCCTCCTTGTGCCACTTCCACCGCCAGAGCGCCTCGGCATGGCGGTCGTACTCGAAGTCAGGGCCGAGCGGCCCCACCCGCTCGATCGCCTCCTCGGTGCGCGGATCGTCGCGGCGGGCCAGGCCGGAGGCCGCCGCCAGGCGTACCCGCAGGTCGGCGTCGTCGAGCAACGCCGCCAAGGCGTCCGCGACGGCTGCCGTGCGGTCCCGGGACGCGGCCAGTACGCCCGCGGCGTCGGCCCGGAATCCGGCGTCCGGTCCCTGGACCAGGGCGAACAGCGCCTGGGCGATCTCCGGGGCGAGGTCGCCCCACTGGGCGACCACCTCGCACGCGCTGACGCACACGTCGGGGTCGGGATCCCGCGCGAGGGTGAGCAGCGCGGTCCTGACCGCGGGCGGGTGCGGGGCGTCCTGCCCGCAGAGGATGTCGGACGCCCGGCGGCGTACGCGAGGGTGCGGATGGCCGGCGTGGCGGAGCGCGATGGCCTCCTGGCCGGGGTGGTCGTGGTGGCTGAAGACGTAGAGCACCCGCGCGAGCACCTCGCCGTCCGTTTCCTCGGTCGCCCAGGCGGCCAGGATCGGCCCCGCCTTCTTCGCGTAGTAGTCCGAGCCACTGCCACTGGAGAACAGCGTCCTGCCCGCCAGGTAGTCGGCCGCGAACGAGCGGTGGGCCGGATCGGGGTGGTGGCGATGGGCCAGCACGGCCGCCCAGGCCTCGGGGCTGTGGCGTCCGCAGAGGACGTGACGGCCCGTCGACCAGCCCACATGGTTCTCGTCGGGCCGCCGCACGGCGCGGTCGATCAGTTCGTCGACGGGCGGCAGGATGCGGAAGGCCCACTCCAGCGAGGTCAGGACGGCGCCGTGCCCGGCTCGTACGACGAGTCCGCCCAGAGAGACCTGCTCGACCCAGTTGTACTCGTCGTCCTGGACCCGCACGATCCCGGCGGGGCCCGGCGCGCCGCTCCTGCGCCGCAGTTCCTCGACCGCGCCCGTCTCGTGCCAGCCCCGGGCCAGGGCGAGCAGCCCTGCCCGGGCGGCCTCGGAAAGGCGCTTCAGGGGATCCTCACCGAGCAACGCCGAGACGACCGCGGGAGAGCCGCCGTCGACGGCGCGCCTCAGGGGCGTGTCCCCTTCCGGCAGCAGCCGATCGGGGTCGGCGCCGGACGTCACCAACGCCTCGGCGACCGGCGCGTCGTACGCCGCCGCGGCCACGCACAGCACCGGCAGCCCGTGGGCGTCCACCGCCTCGGGATCCGCGCCCTGTTCCAGCAGGGCGCGCACCGCCTCGGCATCCCCCGCCCGGACCGCCGACACGAGCCGGCCGTCGAGCCCACCCTCGCCCAAATTCCCGTCCCCCTTCTCCCCATGGCCCACCGGCCGCCGTCCCCTCGCCCCGCCCGCCGCCGCACAGAGTCTGCACCGCGTTCGCACAGCCGCCCACGTCACGACCCAATCACGATCACCCACTTGACAGCGCAGGCGCTCTTGCCGCCCTCGATGCCCCGGGCGTAGACCAGAGCGCACGGGACAGCGCCGGACGTTCGACGAGGAACGAGAACGGGGCAGTGATGCACAGAGGTCTTCGTACACACAGGTCGCCCAATCACTCGACGCACAGGTCATCCAGAGCCGCTCAGAACCGCAGGTCACCCAGGGCCGCACAGGCCGCCGCAGCCGCCGTCGTCGTCGCGCTCGCCCTCACCGCGTGTGGCGGTGGCAGCAAGGACAAGAACGACAACGGCGGTACGAGCAGCGCCAGTAGTGGCGGCGGCACCGTCACCCTCCCCAAGCTCAACGGCGAGAGCCTCGAAGTCTCCGCCGTCTGGACCGGCGAGGAGCAGAAGAACTTCAAGAAGGTCCTAGCGGAGTTCGAGAAGCGCACCGGCGCGAAGGTGACCTTCGTGGCGGCCCAGGACCCGATCATCAACTTCCTCGGTTCGAAGATCGCGGGCGGCCAGCCGCCGGACGTCGCGCTGCTCCCGCAGCCCGGCGCCATCAAACAGGCCGTCGACAAGAAGTGGGCCAAACCCCTCGGCCCCGAGGCCCTGGCCGAGCTCGCCAAGAACTACTCGCAGGGCTGGCAGGACATCGGCAAGGTGGGCGGCAAGCAGTACGGCGTGTACTACAAGGCGGCCAACAAGTCGCTGATCTGGTACAACGCCAAGGTCTTCGAGAACGCGGGCGCGAAGGAGCCCCAGACCTGGCAGGACCTGCTGACCACCGCGCAGACGGTCTACGACTCCGGTGTCACCCCGTTCTCCGTCGGCGGCGCCGACGGCTGGACCCTCACCGACTGGTTCGAGAACGTGTATCTCTCCCAGGCGGGCCCGGAGAAGTACGACCAGCTGAGCCAGCACAAGATCAAGTGGACGGATCCGTCCGTCAAGCAGGCCCTCACCACCCTCGCCGGGATCTGGGGCAAGAAGAACTACGTCGCGGGCGGCGCGAACGGCGCCCTGCAGACGGAGTTCCCGGCCTCGGTCACCCAGACCTTCACCGGCGGGGACCAGCCCAAGGCGGGCATGGTCTTCGAGGGCGACTTCGCGCAGGTCAACATC
Source organism: Streptomyces sp. NPDC090798 (assembly GCF_044768965.1). Taxonomy (NCBI): domain Bacteria; kingdom Bacillati; phylum Actinomycetota; class Actinomycetes; order Kitasatosporales; family Streptomycetaceae; genus Streptomyces; species Streptomyces sp. NPDC090798. The sequence goes on along the minus strand of NZ_JBIVXA010000001.1, from coordinate 58,336 downwards.
GGCGAGACCAAGGCCAAGGTGGGCACGGACGCGAAGGTGTTCCCGTTCCCGGCCGTGGGCAGCGCGGCGCCCGTGGTCTCCGGCGGCGACGCGGCCGTCATCCTGAAGGACTCCAAGGCGGCGCAGGCCCTGGCCACCTTCTTGGCCTCCCCGGACGCGGCGACGATCCAGGCCAAGCTCGGCGGCTACCTCTCCCCCAACAAGAACGTGCCGAACTCGGCGTACCCGAACGCGGTGCAGCAGAAGATCGCCAAGTCCCTGATCGCGTCGGGCGACGACTTCCGCTTCGACATGTCCGACCAGGCCCCGCAGGCCTTCGGCGGCACGCCCGGCAAGGGTGAGTGGAAGGACCTCCAGGACTTCCTGAAGAACCCGACCGACGTCGCGGGCACCCAGGCGACGCTGGAGAAGGACGCGGCGGCGGCGTACGGCAGCGGAAGCTGATCCGGCGATGACGTCGGCAACGGCCGGAGGAACCCCACCGGTTCCTCCGGCCCGTACGCGCAAGAGCGTGACCGGCACCCGCAGGGCCGTGGCGGTGCTGTTCCTGCTGCCCTGTCTCGTGCTGCTCGGCGCGCTCGTGGTCTACCCGATCGGGTACTCGCTGATCCGCAGCTTCCTCAACCAGTCCGGCGACGGTTTCGCCGGGGTCGACAACTACAAGGCGCTGTTCACCGACGACGGCATCCGCACCGCCCTCAAGAACAACGTCATCTGGGTCGTGTTCGCGCCCACCGTCGCGACCGCGCTCGGTCTCGTGTTCGCGGTCCTCACCGAACGGGTCCGCTGGGGCACGGCGTTCAAGCTGGTGGTCTTCATGCCGATGGCGATCTCGATGCTCGCCGCGGGGATCATCTTCCGGCTGGTGTACGACCAGGACCCGCACAAGGGGGTCGCGAACGCAGTCTGGGTGGGGGTGCACGACACCTTCGCCGAGTCGTCGGCGTTCCCGAACGCCCACCCGGGACGGCAGTCGCCGCTCCGTCCGGAGAAGGGCGGGTTCCTCACCCAACAGGCCGTGCACGCCGGGCAGTCCGTCACCCTTCCCCTCGTCGGAGTCGCCCCCGACAAGATGCCGGGCGGCGCGAAGAAGGCCGTACAGGCACCGTCCGAGCCCGGCAAGGTCACCGGCACCGCCTGGCAGGACTTCACCCGGGGCAAGGGCGTCGGCAGGCTCGGCCAGGTCGACCCGGGCGAACTCGGCTACGTGGGCATGAAGATCGAGGCGGTGAAGGACGGCAAGGTCGTCGATTCGGCGAAGGTGCGGGGCGACGGCACCTTCACCCTCTCCGACAAGGCCGACGGGGCTCAACTCCGGCTCCCGGCGAGCAACTTCCGCGAGCCCTACAACGGCGTCGACTGGCTCGGCCCGTCGCTCGTCACCCCGGCCGTGATCGGAGCGTACGTCTGGATGTGGGCCGGCTTCGCCATGGTGCTCATCGCGGCGGGGCTCGCGGGCGTGCCGCGTGAACTCCTCGAAGCGGCGCGGGTGGACGGGGCGAACGAGTGGCAGGTGCTGCGAAGAGTCACCGTGCCGCTGCTCGCGCCCGTCCTCGCCGTCGTCCTGGTCACGCTGATGATCAACGTGCTGAAGGTCTTCGACCTGGTCTTCATCATCCCGCCGGGCTCGTCCCAGGACGACGCGAACGTGCTGGCCCTGGAGCTGTACCGGAAGGGCTTCTCCGAGGACCAGCCGGGGATCGCGAGCGCGATCGCCGTGTTCCTGCTGCTGCTCGTGATCCCGGTGGTGTGGTTCAACGTGCGTCGTCTGCGGCGGGAGGTACGGCGATGACCACCCAGGCCGGCGGTCTCACGAAGACCGCGCCCGTCACCGGCGTCAAGGCCGGGCAGTCGCTCGGCTCCCGGCTCGCGAGCGGTGTCAGCGGCGGGATCGTCCGGGTCTTCCTCCTCCTCGTCGGCCTGTTCTGGCTGGTGCCGACGATCGGGCTGCTGCTGTCCTCGCTGCGCACACCGCAGGACATGAGCGCGTCCGGCTGGTGGAAGGTCTTCAGCCAGCCCTCCCAGCTCACCGTGGACAGTTACCAGAAGCTCCTGGAGAACGGTGACATCACCAGTTCGCTGGGGAACACGGTGCTGATCACCGTCCCGGCGACCGTCCTCGTCGTCGTCATCGGCGCGCTCGCGGGCTATGCCTTCGCCTGGATGGAGTTCCCGGGCCGCGACTGGTGGTTCCTGGCGGTGGTCGGTCTGCTGGTCGTCCCCGTGCAGGTGGCGCTGATCCCGATCGCCGAACTCTTCGGCAGGATCGGCATCTTCGGCACGATCTTCGGGGTGATCCTCTTCCACGTGGGCTTCGGTCTGCCCTTCGCGGTGTTCCTGCTGCGGAACTTCTTCGCGGAGATCCCCCGGGAGCTGCTGGAGGCGGCCCGGCTCGACGGCGCGGGTGAACTGCGCCTGTTCCTGCGGGTCGTGATGCCGCTCGGCGGTCCCGCGATCGCCTCCCTCGGCATCTTCCAGTTCCTGTGGGTGTGGAACGACATGCTGGTCGCGCTGGTGTTCTCCGACTCGGGCAGCCAGCCGATCACGGTCGCACTCCAGACCCAGGTACGCCAGTTCGGCAACAACATCGACGTGCTGGCGCCCGGCGCCTTCATCTCGATGATCATCCCACTGGCAGTGTTCTTCGCGTTCCAACGTCAGTTCGTGTCCGGGGTGATGGCAGGCGCGGTGAAGTAGCCGGACAAATAACCATATCAGGGGCGAGCCGGACACCGGTTCGCCCCTCGGCGTTCACCCGGAATCCCCCGTATGCCACGTCTGGCGTAACCAAGTCACCCCTTCGGCCGTTGCCGGGCAGTATGCCCGCGCCGACCCATGGATGTCCCTTGCCCAGGTTCAGTGTCATCGTCCCCGCGTACAAGGTTCAGGCGTACCTGCACGAATGCCTCGAATCCGTTCTGGAGCAGTCCTGTCCGGACCTCGAACTGATCGCCGTCGACGACTGCTCGCCCGACGCCTGCGGCGCGATCATCGACGAGTTCGCCGCCCGCGACTCCCGGGTCCGCCCCGTCCGCCTGCCGGGGAACGTGGGCCTCGGCCGCGCCCGCAACGCGGGCCTCGAACACGCCACCGGCGACTACCTGGTCTTCCTGGACGGCGACGACACCCTCACCCCGGGCTCCCTGCGCGCAATCGCCGACCGGCTGAAGGAGACCGCCGAACCGGACGTCCTGGTCTACGACTACGCGCGCACCTACTGGAACGGGGACATCGTCCGCAACCACTTCGCGGAGCAGCTCAGCGAGCGAGGCCCCGCGCCCTTCCGGCTCGACGACCGGCCGGGGCTGCTCAGAGTCCTGATGGTGGTGTGGAACAAGGCGTACCGAAGGGAGTTCGTCGAGCGCGAGGGCCTCTCCTTCCCGCCCGGCTACTACGAGGACACCCCCTGGACCTACCCGGCGCTGATCTCCGCCGAGACGATCGCCACCCTCGACCGGGTCTGTGTGCACTACCGCCAGCGCCGCCAGGGCAACATCCTCGGCACCAGCAGCCGCAAGCACTTCGACATCTTCGAGCAGTACGACCGTGTCTTCGCGCACCTCGACGCGCACCCGGAGCTGGCGCGATGGCGTCCGGTCCTGTTCCGCCGCATGGTCGACCACCTCTCCACGGTGTTCACCAAGCGGGGCCGGCTGCCGCGCGGCAGCCGCGCCGAGTTCCTGCGCAAGGCCCGCACCCACTACCGCCGTTACCGCGTCCCGGGCGCCCCCGTCCGCCCCCGCACCCGCCTCCGGCACGCCCTGGTCCGGCTCGGCAACCACCGCACGTACCGCCTGCTCGGCCTGGCCACGAGTACCCACAAGAAGGCCCTGCGCGGCGTCAAGGGACTGCTGCGCAAGGTCCGCGGCGGCGCCCTCCAGTTCCACTACCGCGTCCAGCTGCGCCTGCCGCTGCGCGCCGACCGCGCCGTCTTCTCCAGCTACTGGGGGCGCGGCCATGGCTGCAACCCGGGCGCCCTGGAGTCCGCGTTCCGTGAGTTCGCCCCGCACATCCGTACGGCGTGGATCGCGCACCCCGAGCACCACCACACGATCCCGGCCTCGACGCGCCGTCTGCGGCCCGGAACGACCGCGTACTGGACGGCACTCGCCCGCTCCAAGTACCTCGTCAACAACGTCAACTTCGACCGCCGGCTGGTCAAGCGCCCCGGCCAGATCATGATCCAGACTCAGCACGGCACCCCGCTCAAGTACATGGGCCTCGACCTCCAGGACCGCCCGGCGGCCGCCCGTGACACCGACTTCGCCGAGCTGCTGCGCAGCGCCGACAAGTGGGACTACTGCCTGTCGGGCAACCGCCACTCCACCCTGATCTGGGAGCGCGTCTTCCCCGCCGCGTACACGACGCTGGAGTACGGCCTCCCCCGCAACGACGTGTTCCAGCGGGCGTCCTCGACGGACGTCACCCGGCTGCGCCAGTCCCTCGGCATCCCCGAGGGCACGGTCGCCGTCCTGTACGCGCCGACCTACCGCGACTACCGCCGCACCCAGCGCCTCGCCCTCGACCTGGAGCGCGTCCTGCGCCGGCTCGGCCCCCGGTTCGTCGTCCTGACCCGCGCCCACCACTCGTACGCCGCCGCGCTGAGCACCCGCTCCGGGGCCCGGCTCATCGACGTCTCCGACCACCCGAGCATCGAGAACCTCTGCCTGGCCTCGGACGCGCTGGTCACCGACTACTCCTCCCTGATGTTCGACTATGCGGTCCTGGACCGGCCGATCGTGATCCACGCGGACGACTGGGAGGCGTACCAGGCCTCCCGGGGCACCTACTTCGACCTGCGGGACTTTCCGCCGGGCGCGGTCGCGCGCAGCGAGGACGAGCTGATCGACATCTTCGCGACCGGTCACTGGCGCGGTTCCCGTTCGACGCAGCTGCGGACCGCGTTCCGCGAGCGGTTCTGCCCGTACGAGGACGGGCGCGCCGCCGAGCGGGTCGTACGCCATGTCGTACTGGGCGAGAGCGCCGGGCTGCCGCGGGTCCTGTCGCCCGCGGAGCGCCACCCGGTCCCGTCGGCCGCCGCCGCCCGTCCCCGGACTCCCCTGGCCACGGTGCCCGCGCCCGGCACCCCCGTCCCCGGCACCCCCGTCCCTGTCGCCGAGACCCTCTGAACCGGAGCAGGCATGTCCTCCAGCCCCTCCCGGCCCACCCCGACGAGACCCGTCACCTGGCGCCCCGCCGGGCGGCCCTGGCGCTGACACCCACCGGCACCCCAGCAGTAGCCCGAGAAGCAACCAGAGAAGTAAGCCCAGAGAAGTAAGCAGAGAAAGAGCAGAATGCCCCGCTTCAGCATCCTCGTCCCCACTCATGGAGTCGCCGGGCGACTGGCCCTCGCACTGGACTCGGTCCTCGACCAGTCCTTCGGCGACTTCGAGCTGATCCCGGTCTGCGACGGGCCGGACTCCCCGGCGGGCGAGGTCGCCGCCGGGTACGCCGCGCGGGACTCCCGGGTCGCCCCGGTCCACTCACCGCCCGCGGACGGGCTGAGCGGGGCGCGCAACACCGCGATGGGGGCGGCGAGCGGCACGTATCTGCTCTTCCTCGACGGCGACGACGTCCTGGTGCCGGGCGCGCTGGCCGCCCTGGACCACAAACTCCAGGAGGAGCCCGAGGACGTGGACGTCCTCTACTTCGGGCACGAACGCGTCCACTGGTGGGACGTCGAGACCAGCACACCATCGCTCCCGAAGACCCCGGCGGGGGTGTTCACCCCGGACCGGGCGCCGCTGCTGACCGGGGCGGGCCTTCCCGCATGGAGCGCGGCCTACCGCCGGGCGTTCCTGCGGGAACGCCGCCTCGCCTTCCCCCCGGGGCACTTCACGGATCTCGGCTGGGGCGGCCTGGTGACGGTCGCCGCCGGACAGGTGGCGGTGCTGCGCCAGGTCGTCGTACGGCATCGACTGCGGCGGCAGGGCAGCCGCTTGAACACGCCGGGCGAGCACCAGTTCCAGCTCCTCGACCAGATCGACCTGGTGCTGACCCGGGCGGCCGAGGAGGGGCTGTCCGTGGAGCGGTCGCGGGCACTGTTCGGTGACCTCTTCGCGGCGGTGCTGAAGTCGGCCGCCCATCCGAAGCGGCTTCCGCTGCACCGGCGCCGGGCCTTCTTCCGGCGGGCGGGCCGGCTCTACCGGCGCCACCGGCCTGCCGGGTTCCGGCCGCCGCCGGGCCGGATCGGGTTGCAGTACCGGCTCCTGGCGGCCGGGGCGTACAGCGCGTTCCGCGCGCTGCGCGGCGTCAGCCGGCGGATGACGAGGGCCGGCCGGCAGCTGCCGCGCCCCCGTCGGCTGAGCACCCGCGCGCTGTACGCCGCGCGGCTGCGCCTCCCCCTCGACGAGAACCTCGCCGTGTACTGCGCCTACTGGGGCCGCGGTTACGCCTGCAGTCCGGCCGCGATCCACGCCAAGGCCCTCGAACTCGCCCCCCATCTGCGCTCGGTGTTCCTGGTCGAGGCCGACGTGGCGGACCAGATGCCGGACGGTGTCGACCACGCGGTGATCGGCAGCCCGCGCGCCTGGGAGGTGCTGGCTCGCGCCAAGTACCTGGTCAACAACGCCAATTTCGCGGACGATGTCGTCAAGCGGCCGGGCAGCGTGCACCTCCAGACCCAGCACGGCACGCCGCTGAAGACGATGGGCGTCGACCAGTCGACGTATCCGATCGTGGCCGCCGCGACCGGCAGCTTCGCCAAGCTGCTGGCCCGGATGGACCGCTGGGACTACAACCTCTCCTCCAACCGGCACTCCACCCAGATGTGGGAGCGGGCCTTCCCGGGCACGTACGAGGCCCTGGAGTACGGCTATCCGCGCAACGACGTCTACTACACGGCGACCGCCGAGGACGTGGCCCGCGTCCGCGCCCGGCTGGGCGTCCCCGAGGGCAGGACCGCCCTCCTCTACGCGCCCACGCACCGCGACTACAGCACCGGCTTCGAGTCCCGGCTCGACCTGGAGGCCTTCTGCGAGGAGATCGGCGACGAGTTCGTCGTGCTCCTGCGCGCCCACTACTTCTACGACGAGGGCAGGGGCAGAAGCAGCGGCCGGATCATCGACGTGACCCGGCACCGGTCCTCGGAGGACGTCTGTCTGGCCGCCGACGCGCTGATCACGGACTACTCGTCGATCATGTTCGACTACGCCAACCTCGACCGCCCGATCGTCGTGTACGCGGACGACTGGGAGGTCTACCGGGAGACGCGGGGCGTCTACTTCGACCTGATGGAGACACCGCCGGGCCCGGTGGTGCGCACCCCGGAGGAGCTCGCGGGGGCCTTCCGTGACCGCTCCTACGCCGACGACTCCTCGCGGGCCCTGCGGGCCGCGTTCCGTGAGCGCTTCTGCCAGTTCGACGACGGGCAGGCCGCCGAGCGGGTCGTCCGCAGAGTGCTGCTGGGCCAGCCGCCCGAAGCGATCCCCCCGGTGATCCCCCTCGCCGAGCGCCTTCCGGCCCCCGCCGCCTCCACCCTCGTAAGGAGCTGACGTGCCCCGCTTCAGCGTCATCGTCCCCGTCTTCAAGGTGCAGGGCTTTCTGCGCGAGTGCCTCGACTCCGTCCTGGATCAGTCGTACACCGACATCGAGGTGATCGCGGTCGACGACTGCTCGCCGGACGGCTGCGGCGCGATCCTCGACGAGTACGCGGCCCGCGAACCGCGCCTGCGGGTGCTGCACCTGCCGCGGAACGTGGGCCTCGGCCGCGCCCGCAACGCCGGAATGCCGTACGCGACGGGGGACTTCCTCTTCTTCCTCGACAGCGACGACACCCTCACGCCGGGCGCCCTGCGCGCCATGGCCGACCGCCTCGACGAGACGGCCGACCCCGATGTACTGGTCTTCGACTACGCGCGCACCTACTGGTGGGGCGGTACGCGCCGCAACGTCCTCGCGCAGCTGCTGGCCGGGGGCGGCGACGGCTGCTTCACGGCCGCCGAACACCCGGAGATCCTAGACCTGTTGATGGTCGTGTGGAACAAGGTCTACCGCCGCGCGTTCGTCGAGCGGGAGGGCTTCACCTTCCCGCCCGGCTACTACGAGGACACTCCCTGGACCTTCCCGGTCATGCTCAGCGCGGAGCGGATCGCCACCCTGGACCGGATCTGCCTGAACTACCGGCAGCGCCGCCAGGGCAACATCCTTTCCACCACCAGCCGCAAGCACTTCGACATCCACGACCAGTACGAGCGGGTCTTCGCCTTCGTCGACTCCCGCCCGCAGCTGTCGAGCTGGCGCCCGTTCCTGCACCGCAAGATGGGCGAGCACTGTCTGGACATCCTCGCCAAGCCGGACCGGCTGCCCGCGTCCGACAAGGGCGAGTTCTTCCGGCGTACGGCCGCTCTCTTCCGCAAGCACAAGGGCGGCGGCCCGGTGCCGCGCGAACTGCGCGTCCTTCAGGGCGGTTACGTGGCCTACCTCGCCCGGCGCCAGTCCGGCCGGCTCGGCGCGGAACTCGGGCGGCGCGGGCTCCAGGTGCGCGGGGCGGCGGCCACCCGGGTCAAGAGCGGCTGGTCCGCGGCGTACGAACACCGGCCGCTGGACCCGGACCTCGCGGTGTACTCGGCGTTCTCGCACCGCGGAGTGCTCGGCGACCCGGGCGCGATCTACCACGCGGCGCGCGAACTCGCCCCGCACGTCCGGGGGGTGTGGGTGGTGCGCGAGGACGAGGTGCCGCTGCTGCCGCCCGGCGTCGAGTACGTCCTGCCGGACACCCTCGGCTACCGCCGGGTCACCGCCCGCGCCACCTACCTGATCAACAACGTCAACTGGCCCGGCACCCTGGTCAAGCGCGCGGGCAGCGTCCATGTGCACACCCACCAGGGCACCCCGCTGAAGTACATGGGAGCCGACCTGCGCGACAAGCCCGGCGCCCGGCACGGCTTCGACGTGCCGCAGATGCTGCGCCGCGCCGACCGCTGGGACTACAGCCTGGTCGCCAACCGTCACTCCGAACTGGTCTGGGACCGCGCCTACCCCTGCCACTTCACCTCGCTGCGCACCGGCAGCCCCCGCAACGACGTCCTCGTACGGGCCCGGCCCGAGGACGGTGCGGCGGTCCGCGCCCGCCTCGGCATCCCGGCCGGCCACCGGGTGGTGCTGTACGCGCCGACGCGCCGCGACTACGTCCGCGGCGGGCTCGTCGACCGGATCGACCTCGCCCGGTTCGCCGACGACCTCGGCGAGGGCCACACCCTCCTCGTACGGCTGCACCCTTCGCTCACGGACGGCCCCTCGCGCGGGATGGGCCTGTCCGAGCTGCACCGGCGCGGGGTCGTGCTCGACGCGACCGACGAGCCGCACGTCGAGGACCTGATGCTCGCCTCCGACGTGCTGGTCACGGACTACTCGGCCCTGATGTTCGACTACGCCAACCTGGACCGGCCGATCGTGATCCACGCGGACGACTGGGGCGCGTACGCCGCGAGCCGGGGCGCGTATTTCGACATCACGGCCGACGCGCCGGGCCATGTGGCCGGCTCCTACCGGGAGCTGGCGTGGATGTTCGCGTCCGGGTCCTGGCGGGACGAGGAGTCGGCACGGCTGCGGGCCGGGTTCCGGGCGCGGTTCTGCGCGTTCGACGACGGGCGGGCGGCCGAGCGGGTGGTACGGACGCTGATGCTCGGCGAGCGCGTCGAGCACCCGGCGCCGGTGGCGGTGGTGCCCGCGCAGGCGGGACACGACGTCCTCACGTCGTCGTGAGGACCCTCATGAGCGTCGTCGGTCTGCTCGTGAAGCCGCGCCCGCCCCGGTTCTGGGTGGTCGTCCTGGCCGCCGTCTTCGCCCTGCTCCAGCTCGCGAACGTCACCGGCCGCGACACCCCCGACACCAAGAACTACCTCTCGTACGCCCTGAGTCTGCGCGGCGCGAGCAAGCACGAGGCGGCCGCGGCCACCATCGACTACGCCTGCGCCGGCCGGGCGTCCATCGCGCGCCGCAACCAGAGTGTCAACGTCGTCCACTTCCGTGAGCCGAGCCCCGCCGGGCAGGTCGCCGAGGAGTGCCGGCGCGACCAGTGGGGGTGGGTTTCGAAGCGGCTGAGCGCCGGGCAGACTGCGGGCCACACCGTGCCGTTCATGCCGCCGCGCTTCATGCGGATCTTCGAGGCGCGCCCCGGCTACCCGGTCTTCCTGGTCCCCTTCATCACCGTTCTCGGCGTGAAGTGGGGCCTGTGGACGTCGAGTGTGCTCATCACGGTCACCGGGGGCGTACTCGCCTTCCTGGTGCTGCGCACCCTGCGCGCCCCCACCGTCGCGGCCCTGACCGGAGAGGCCCTCTTCTACGTCCTGCCGTGCGGAACGACCGCCATGCGGCCCATGACCGAGGGCCTGCTGCTGACCCTGACGCTGGCCGCGCTGTGGGGCTGCGCACTCGCTCTGGAGGGCCGGACGCGGGCGGCGACCGCGCTGGTCGGCGGGTCCCTGGCCGCACTCTTCGCCGTCAAGCACTCGCAGGCCCTGTTCCTCGGGCTGTGCCTGGCGGGCGCCTGCGCGGTGCTCGGCATCCGGCGCGGAGGGGCCCGGCAGCCGCTGCGCAGGCTCGCGCGGCCGCTGCGGGAGGTGGGGGTGGTGGCGGCCTGCGGGGTCGCCGTCACCCTGCTCGCGGCGAAGGTGCTGGGCTACCCGTCCGAGTCGGAGTCCCTCCAGGACCTGCTCACGGCCCACTTCTCCCGGCCCGACCGCAGCCGCCCGTGGCCGGAGTTCCTGGACCTGGAGGTCAACTTCTGGGTGGAGTGGCTGCGCCGCGAGCTCCGGGAGCCGTTCTTCCTGACGGCCCTGCTGGCCGGGGCCTGGGGCGCGCTGCGGCAGCGTCCGGCCTTCGGGGTGTTCCTGGTCGCGGGCGCGCTCACCGGCGTCCTCAACCAGGCCGGGCACCCCGACATCAACATCTACGGCGCCCGGCTGATCGTGCTGGCGTGGGTGCTGCCGGTGGTGGGACTTCCGCTGCTGCTGGAACAGGTCGTACGGCCGCGGGTGCGGGGTCTCGACACGGTGCCGGGCCCTCTTCGGACGGACGCGGGGCTGAAGACCGGAGCGAACTCCGGTACGGGCGCCGGGCTGGACGCCGGAGTCGCTCGATGAGGTGAAGTTCGGCAAAGCCGTCGACTTCGGTGGGCATATACGACAAATGACCCGAACAGCTCAGACCGAGGTCGACCTCCCCGTCCGGCGGACCGCCCGTGGCGCGACCGCGCTGCGCGGCGGCGCCGCCCGGCGCCCCACGCCCTATCAGGTCTTCGGCGGACTGTTCTGGCTGGTGCTGTGTCTCGCCTCCTGGCGGGTGCCGATGTGCTGCGACTTCGGCCAGCACGCGGCGGTCGTCGAGCGCCTCAAGGCGAACCTCCTGCATCCGGCCCATCCGACGGCGGACCTGCCGGGCGAGGGCAGCCCCTTCTACTCGCCGTACACCGTGGCGCAGGGCGCCTTCGCCCGGCTGACGGGCCTCGCGGGCTGGGAGGTGGTCCGGCTCTCCGCGCCGCTGAACCTGCTGGTGCTGCTGACGGGGATCGGCCGCTTCGTCCGCGTCCTGGCGCCCCGCCGCCCCTGGGCACCGGTGTGCGCGCTGCTCGCGATGGTGCTGCTGTGGGGCACCGAGCGGGCCTGGTCGAGCGGCTACCTCGGGCTGATGTCGATGACGGGGAACCTCGGCTACCCGTCGACGTTCGCCATCGGACTCACCTTCTGGGCCTGGGCGCTCACGGGCACGCTCGCGGGAGGGATCGGCGGCCCGGTCCGGTACGTCGGGCCGAGCGGGCTGCGGAGCCTGTCCGGGTACAAGGGGCTCGGCGTCCTGTACGGACTGATCCTGCTCGTCCATCCGATCACCGCGTCGGCGGCGGCGCTCGGGGCGGTGGCGTTCGTGGCCGGGTGGCAGCGGGGATGGCGGGCCGCCGTGGCGGTCCGGTGGGCGGTCACGGGGGCGGCGGCGCTGCTGACCGCCCACCTCTGGCCGTACTTCGACGTCCTCACGCTGCCCGGGGACCACAGCATGGACGCGATGCACCGGCGGCTGTACGAGGGGGTGCCCGGGCACTTCTGGCTGGCGCTGATCGGGGTACCGGCACTGTGGCTGCGCACGCGGCGCTCCTGGCGGGACCCCCTGGTGCTGATGTTCGCGCTGGACTGCCTGGCGGTGGCGTACGGCTGGGTCAGCGGGCACTACACCTACGGCAGGATCCTGGGACTCGCGCTCGTGGCGCCGCAGTTCGCGCTCGCGGTCGAGCTGGCGGCGGCGCGGCCGTGGCCGGTGTGGCGGCGGACGCTGGGGGTGGTGGCGGCCGTCGGCGCCTGCGTCGGTTTCCTCACGGTGCAGGCCGGTGCCGTCGTACCGCGTTCACTCGATCCGGTGAGTTTCGACCAGCCGCCGCGCTGGCCGTCGTACGACTGGGCGGCGCAGCACATCAAGCCCGGCGAGGTGGTGATCGCCGACGGGTACTACGCCGCCCGTCTGATCCCGGGCTACGGCCCGAACCTGGCCGCGCCCGTGTGGCCGGACGCGGGACTGGACGAACGGGAGCGGGTACGGCGGCTCACGGCCGTCCGGGGGTACCTCGACCCCGCGTCGACGCGCGCCGGGCGCTCGGCGGTGGTGCGGCGGTATCACGTGCGGTGGCTGTTGCTGACCCGGGAGCGCCGGGTGCCGGCGGAGGCGACGGTGGTGGCCTGGAGTTCTCAGACCGGTGAGGTGCTGGCCCGGGTGGGGGCGTGCGTCAAGGGGTGTTCGCTGACCGCGGGCGGTGGGGGCCGAACGCGCAGTTCCCCGCACCCCTGAAGGGGCACGGGGCGCAGGGCGCGTTTCACGACCTCACGGAACTCTCCCGAGCTACTCGATGACGAGCTCGACCGGGATGTTGCCGCGGGTGGCGTTGGAGTAGGGGCAGACCTGGTGGGCCTGCTCGACCAGCTTGCGGCCGGTGGCCTCGTCCACGGAGTCGGGGAGCTCGACGCGGAGCGTGACGGCCAGGCCGAAGCCCTCGCCCTGCTTGCCGATGCCGACCTCGCCGGTCACCGCGGCCTCGCTGACGTCGACCTTCGCGGCGCGGCCGACGAGGCCGAGCGCGCTGGCGAAACAGGCGGCGTAGCCGGCGGCGAACAGCTGCTCGGGGTTGGTGCCCTGGCCACTGCCGCCCATCTCCACCGGGACGGCCAGCTGGAGGTCGAGCTTGCCGTCGGAGCTGACGGCGCGGCCCTCGCGGCCGTGGGTGGCGGTGGCGACAGCGGTGTAGAGCGCGTCCATGGAGACCATCCCTCTCAAGTCAAGGTCTTGCCGGGGCGGCCAGTCCGACCGCCTTACGTCCTCAATTAGAGCACGCAATTCAATTGTGCACAACTTAATGGCGGGCAAGAGCTATCCTGGAGTCATGACCGCCATGCCGACCCCGAGCCCCCAGGCTCCGTCCGACGGGGACTACCTCCGTCTCGACCAGCAGATCTGCTTCTCCCTGAACGCCGCCTCGCGCGCCTTCGGGGGCGTCTACCGGGTGATCCTCAAGGACCTCGGGCTCACCTACCCCCAGTACCTGGTGATGCTGGTGCTGTGGGAGCACGGCGAGCTGCCAGTGAAGAAGGTCGGCGAGCATCTGCGGCTCGACTCCGGGACGCTGTCCCCGCTGCTCAAGCGGCTGGAGGCGGCGGGTCTGGTGCGGCGGGAGCGCAGCGCGGTGGACGAGCGCTCCGTTCACGTCCATCTCACGGACGAGGGCACGGCCCTGCGCGAGCGTGCGCTGCTCGTGCCGCGCCGGATCGCCGCGGCCACGGGCGCGAAGCTCGAGGAGATCCGGGAGCTGCAGGCGCGGCTCGACCGGCTCACGGCGGCGTTGGACGCGGCGGCGCTCGACCCCGCGACCCAGGCCTGACCCCGACAGGCCCTAGCCGTGGCGTACGTACAGGCGAAGGGTGACGCCCCTGCGGACGATCTGCTCGCGCAGGGTGAATTCCTGGGTGAGTACGGCGCGTTTGGTTTCCTCGGTCGCGACCGAGGTGTCCGGATGCCAGTTCGGCCGGAACACGAACGGTTCACAGATCAGCCACACCCGGTCGAGCCGGCCGAGCCGGCTGCGCAGTTCGCGCGGGCCCACTTCCGTCCCGTACAGCGTCCCGGACGCCATGGCGGACGTCTTCAGGGCGACGTCGCGCACCCCGCCGAAGCCCTCCGGATAGGCCAGCGCCGAGCGACGTGCGAGCGACGGCAGGTACAACACCGGATCGCCGGGCCGTAGTTCACGACCGGCGACGGCGGAGACGGCGGCGAGGTTGTCGGGACGACGGGCCGGGTCCCGGTCCTTGCGAAGCAGGGGGAACTGGACGGTGAGGACGAGGGAGACGGCGAGGACACCGGCGAGGGTGACGAGGCGGGGAGCCGCGGCGCCCGGCAGCCGTGACACCCACCCGGTCAGCCGCTCCGCCCCCGCCGCCGCCAGCAGCGGCGCCCCCGCCAGCGCGTACAGCACATACCGCTCGTCGTACAGCGGCCGGAAGCGGGAGACCGCGATCAGGACCGTCGGCGGGACCAGCAGCAGCGGCAGGGCGACCGCCAGGAGGGTCGCCTCGCCGCGTCGCGGGACCGGGCGCCACAGGGCGAGGGCGATCAGGAACAGGTAGGGCACGAACACCAGTTGGGCCTGACCGAGGAACGCGTGGATCAGGTGGTCCACGCTCTTCCGGTTCGGCATCGCCAGCCATGCCACCTGCGCCGATTGCCGGTGGGAGACGAGCGCGAGCGGCGACAGGACGAGCACCGCGGCCCCCGCCGCGACACCCCATCGCCACCACACCCGCCACGGCATCCGCGCCAGCGCCAGGGTCGTGCCGTGCGCGAGCAGGAGGAGTACGGCGAACTCGTGCAGCAGGCAGGTCACGGCGACGGTCACGCCGTACGCCCACCAGCCCCTGCCCCTGCGCAGGGCCCGCACGAGGAGCAGGGTCGCCCCCGTCGCCCCGGCCGCGACCAGGGCGTACGACCGGCCCTCCTGGGCGAAGTGCCCGGTCAGGGGGGTGACCGCGTACAGCAGTCCCGCCCAGAGGCCGACGCGAGGGTTGCACAGACGGGTCCCCAGGGCGGCGACGAGACCCGTGGCCGCGGCGGCGCCGACGACCGAGGGCAGGCGCAGGGCGACCTCGCCGGGGGCGGGGACGAGGACGAGATGCATGAAGAGGTAGTACAGGCCGTGCACCGCGTCGACGTGGTGCAACAGATGCCAGATCTGCGGAACCGAGCGCCGCGCGACCTGATAGGTGGCCGCCTCGTCGCGCCACATGCCCCCGCGGTCGAGCCTCCAGAGCCCGAGCGCGAGCATGACGACCACGGGCAGCACCACGGCGACGACGCGCGCCACGGGCTCGGCCGGGACCTCCGAGACCTCCGGAGCCTCCTGACGGCCGGCGCCAGACCGTTTCATTAACACCCTTACCCCCATGTCCAAATTCTTACTATTAACTAACCTTCACTAGCCTTGATGGCGTATCAGCTCTCTTGAGGCATCCGAGAGCTTACGATCCGGCCTTGATGAGCGCATACCTGAGCCCCCGAGGCCGATCCCGCCTGTTCCCCCTCGCCGCCGCCTGGGTGGCGACCCGCGCCCTGATGCTGTGGCTGCTCGCGCACGACGACCTCTCCGTGCTGGGCGGCGGCGGGGTCTCCCGCGAGGTGAGCCACCTCTACTTCCGCTGGTACGAGACCCTGTCGCACGGTGCCTATCCGGCGGGCGACCGGCTGTGGCAGTACCCGCCGGGCGCGGGCCCCGTACTGCTCTCGCCCGGGCTGCTGCCGGGCCTGACGTACCCGCACGCCTTCGTGGCCCTGACGCTCGTCGCGGACGCCGTGATCGTGCTGGCCCTGGCGCGCGCGGGCAGCAGACCCGGCCGCAGCCTGCGCGGCGCGGCACTGTGGACGCTGGGCCTGCCGTTGCTGCTGCACATCCCGCTCGCCCGCTACGACGTACAGGTCACGGCGTTCGCCGTCGTCTCCCTGCTGGTACTGAAGCGCTCCCCGCGCGCGGGCGGCGCGTTCGCCGCACTCGGCGCCCTGGTGAAGGTCTGGCCCGCGCTCGCCCTCATCGGCACACCCCGGGGCCGTACGACCCGGGAGGCCTGGACGGCGGCGGTGCTCACGGGGGTCACCCTGCTCGCCGTCCTCGCGACGGCGTTCAGCAACCCCTTCGACTTCCTGCGCCAGCAGGGCGGCCGGGGCGTGCAGATCGAGTCGCTGGGCGGCACGGTGCTCGGCTTCGCGCGCCACGCGGGCTGGCCGGGCACCGTGCGCTACCAGTACGGCGCGATGGAGTTCGTGGGCCCCTACGTCCAGACCGTCGCGACCCTCTCGCTCGCCCTGACGGCCGTCTCCTTCGCGCTCCTGCTGCTGTGGCGGGTGCGCGCGCGGCACTGGACGGCGGCGACCCCCTACGACGCCGCGCTCGCCGCTGTGCTGATGTTCACGGTGACGAGCCGGGTGATCAGCCCCCAGTACATGGTGTGGCTGCTCGGCCTGGCCGCCGTGTGCCTGACCTCGCGGCACACCACACAGCGCCCGGTGGCCGCGCTCGTCGTCGCGGCGACGGCAGTCAGCTCCATCGCCTACCCTGCCCTGTACGGGGAGGTCATCGACAGCACCTGGACGGGCTGTTTGCTCATGCTCATCCGCAACGGTCTGCTGGCCGCCGCGGCGGTGCTGTCCTTCACCCGGCTCTGGCACTCCGGACTTCCCGCGCTCATGGTGGATCGACTGAAAGACGACACACAGAAACGGAACCCTCACCCGATTCCTGTCGTCTTCCGGACCGGCCACTAAGTACCTCTTAACGGAAAATTACTGTCAAGCCCTACGATTTTGGCCCGTGGATTCTATGAAACCTCACCACTCGCAGGTCTGTGTCGTCGTCATCGGTTACAACGACGCCGACCACGTGACGGACGCGGTGCGTTCGGCACTCGCTCAGGGCCCGGCCGTCCGGGAGGTGCTCGCCGTCGACGACCGCTCGACCGACGGCAGCGCCGACCTCCTCGACCGCCTCGCCGCCGATGAGCCGCGCGTGAAGGTCATACGCCGCTCGGAGAACAGCGGCGGCTGCGGCAGCCCCCGCAACGACGGCATCGACGCGGCCACCGCCCCGTACGTGATGTTCCTGGACAGCGACGACGTGCTGCCGCCGGGCGCCGTGGACGCACTGCTCGAAGCGGCGCGGGCACAGCGCACGGAGGTCGCGGCGGGACTGTGCGTACGCCGCGAACTGCCCTCGGGCCGCGAGGTTCCCTGGGAGCGCGATCTCTACGTGAAGCCCGCGCTGATCCCCCACCCGTCGCAGCGGCCCCGTCTGGTCCACGACACGCTGTGCGTCAACAAGCTGTACCGAACCGACTTCCTTCGTGAACACGCGATCCGCTTCCCCGAGGGCCGTCACCCCTACGAGGACTTCGTGTTCACCGCGCGCGTGCTGGCCGCCGGGCCGCGCGTCGCACTGATCCCCGACACGGTGTACGTGTGGCATGTGCGGCGCGACGCCCAGCAGTTGTCGATCTCGCTGGACCGCGCGGACATCGAGAACTGGCGCTCCCGCACCGAGGCGCACCACACGGCGTACGAGATCCTGCTCGGCGCCGGTGAGAAGCAACTCGCCCGGGCCGCCAACGCCAAGTTCCTCGACCATGAACTGCGCATGTACGCCCGCGAGTTGGAGCTGCGCGACGCCGACTACCGGCGGGCCTGGTGGCAGCTCACGCGCGCGTACCTGTCGACGTTCGACGCCGGCGACTTCACCGTCAACCCGACCGCCCCGGGCCGGCTGATCGCCCGTGTCGTGCTCGCCTCCGAAGAGCCCCGCGACCTGCCGCGCCTCAAGGAACTCGCCGCCCGCCCGGCCCGGTTGCGCCCGCCGTACGCCCGCACCGCCGACGGCACGCCCGTCTGGTCGGACGACCTCCCCCAGGTCACGCTGGACCACTACCTGGAACGCCCCGCGCACATGCTGCCCGCCGCGATCGACGCCGAACTGCGTCCCCACGCGCGTGCGGCCCGGCTGCGGCTGCGCCTGCACGACCTGTACGGACGGCTCGCGGAGGCCGGTCCGGCCTCCGCGGACGTGGAGTTCGCGCACCGGGACGAGGGGCGGATCGGGCTGAGCCTGCCGGTCGAGCTGACGCAGGACGCGGGCCGGTCCACCTGGTCGGGCGAGCTGCCGGTGGACCTGTCCGCGCTGGGTTCGGGCACCTGGGACCTGCGGCTGCGGGTTCACTACCGTGACGGTTCGAGCCGGGACGTCACCGCGCACGCGGTCGGCGGCGGGGGCCTGCTGCGCCGCCGCGCGGTCCCGAACCTGCGCTACGGCATCCTGCTGGTGCAGCCCTACCGCACCCACGCGGGGGCGCTGGCGCTGCGTCTGGCGCCCGGACTGCGAGGGATGGCCGACGTGGTGCGCCGCCGGCTCAAGCGCCTGCTTCACTGATACGCGAGCGTCCCGGCGATCTCACCGGCGCCGCTCTCCCGTCTCACAGCACCGATCTCGCACCGATTCACACTGATTCACACCGATCTCACTGATCTCACTCCCGAGGGGACGACCGTTCATGACCTGGCTGATCACCGGCGGCGCCGGCTACATCGGGGCGCACGTGGTGCGCGCGATGCGGGACGCGGGCGAGCAGGCCGTGGTCTACGACGACCTGTCCACGGGCATCGCCGAGCGGGTCCCCGCCGACGTACCGCTGGTGGTCGGCTCGACGCTGGACGCCGAGCTGCTGGCCCGCACGATCGAGGAGCACGCGATCACCGGCGTGGTCCACCTCGCGGCGAAGAAGCAGGTCGGCGAGTCCGTCGACCTCCCGCTGCACTAC
The DNA here is from genome assembly GCF_044768965.1 of Streptomyces sp. NPDC090798. Taxonomy (NCBI): domain Bacteria; kingdom Bacillati; phylum Actinomycetota; class Actinomycetes; order Kitasatosporales; family Streptomycetaceae; genus Streptomyces; species Streptomyces sp. NPDC090798. The sequence continues at coordinate 39,509 of NZ_JBIVXA010000001.1, read as the reverse complement.
TACCGCGAGAACGTCGAGGGCCTGCGGGTTCTCCTGGAGGTGGTGACGGCGGCGTCCGTCGGCTCCTTCGTGTTCTCGTCCTCCGCCGCGGTCTACGGCATGCCGGACGTCAATCTGGTGACGGAGGAGACCCCGTGCGCACCCATGAGCCCGTACGGCGAGACGAAGCTGGCGGGCGAGTGGCTGGTCCGCGCGACGGGCCGCGCCACGGGCCTGTCCACGGCGTCGCTGCGCTACTTCAACGTGGCGGGGGCGGCGACCCCCGAACTCGCCGACGTCGGTGTCTTCAACCTCGTCCCCATGGTCTTCGAGAAGCTCACGCAGGACGCGCCGCCGCGCATCTTCGGTGACGACTACCCGACGCCCGACGGGACGTGTGTACGGGACTACATCCACGTGGTGGACCTGGCGGAGGCCCACGTGGCCGCGGCCCGCGCCCTCGAGGCGTCGCCCGGGCGGGACCTGACCCTCAACATCGGCCGCGGGGAAGGCGTTTCGGTCCGCGAGATGATCGACCGGATCAACGCGATCACCGGCTACGACCGTCCGGCGGTGACCACACCGCGCCGCCCCGGCGACCCGGCGCGCGTCGTCGCCTCCGCCGACCGCATCGCGGTGGAACTGGACTGGAAGGCGAAGTACGACGTCCAGGACATGATCACGTCGGCATGGGCGGGGTGGGTACGGCTGCACCCCGGCGCGGCGCGCTCGTAGGTCCTCTGTAGGCCGAGGTTCTGTAGGCCCAGGTCTCGTCGGCCCAGGTCCTCTCCGTCCAGGTCCTCTCCGTCCAGGTCCTCTCCGTCCAGGTGCTGTCCGTCCAGGTGCTGTCCGGCGGACAGGACCTAGACGGAGACGGTCTGCGGGGTCCGGCTCCGGCTCTGCTCGGATTCCAGCCGGGGAAAGGTGACGCCGGTCAGTTCCTCGGAGGCCGCCCACAGGCGGACCGCGGACACCGGGTCGCTGGCCGCGGCCGAGCGTCCGACCAGTGTCGGCGCGCCGCGCATCTCGCCGAGCCCGTCGGGCCCCACGTAGCTGGCGCCGGGCAGGTCCTGCGTCGCGGCGTACAGCGTGGGCAGGGCGCCGGCCTTGCTGTCCTGGGCGATGAACCGGTTGCCCACCGCCATCAGTGTGCGCCGCAGCACGCTGGCGTCCCGCCCCTGGAGGCCGGTGGCGGCCCAGCCGGGGTGCGCGGCGAGGGCCCGTACGGACGAACCCGCGGCGGCCAGCCTGCTCTGGAGTTCCAGGGTGAACAGCAGATTGGCGAGCTTGGACTGGCTGTAGGCGGCGACGGGCGAGTACTCGCCGGTCAGGTTCAGGTTCTCGAAGTGGATGCGGGGGGTACCGGGCATCTTGTGCGCCCCCGAGGACACGGTGACCACCCGGTCGGTCAGGTGCGGCAGCAGCAGGTTCGTCAGGGCGAAGTGCCCGAGGTGGTTGGTCCCGAACTGCATCTCGAAGCCGTCCTTCGTGCCGGCCTCGGGGATGTTCATGACGCCCGCGTTGTTGATCAGCAGATCGAGTTCGCCCCGCCAGGACGCGGCGAACTCGCGTACGGACGCGAGGTCCGCGAGATCCAGTCGGCGCACCTCCACGCTTCCGTTGACGGTGCGGGCGGCGGCCTCGCCGCGCTCCGGGTCCCGTACGGCGAGGACGACATGGGCGCCGGCCCGGGCGAGGGCGTCGACGGTGGCGATGCCGAGCCCGCTGTTGGCGCCGGTGACCACGGCCGTACGGCCGCGCTGGTCACCGATGCCGCCCTCGTTCCACTTGCTGTTCCGGTCAGCCGAGTGCTTGGTAGCCATAGTCCGAATGTAGACGCCGACAACAATGATGTCAACGACAACAATGATGGCGATGCCAACAAAGCTGACAGCGCCAACAATGTAGTCGCCGGTTACATACCGGATAGACTGTCGGGCATGCAGACCCGCCCTCGCCGCTACCACCATGGAGACCTGCGCGCCGCACTGCTGACCCGCGCCGAGGAGACACTCGAGGAGAAGGGCCCCGGCGCCCTGTCGCTGCGCGAACTGGCCCGCGACCTGGGCGTCAGCCACGCGGCCCCGAGCCGGCACTTCAAGGACAAGCAGGCCTTGCTGGACGCGCTGGCCCTGGTCGGCTTCGAACGGCTCCTGGCCACCCTGACCGCCTCGCAGGAGACCGCGGGCGAGTCCTTCGCCGACCGGCTCGGCGCCCTGGCCCGCACCTACGTGGGCTTCGCCACCGCCAACGCGGAACTCCTCGACCTCATGTTCGCCGTCAAGCACGACCCGGAGGCGTCCGAGGCCCTGGTCAAGGCCGCCCAGAGCATGGGGGGTCTGGCAGCGGAACTCATCACGCAGGCCCAGCGCCGGGGCGAGGTCCGCGAAGGACCCATGGAAACCATCGCCATCCCGATCTTCAGCACCCTCAACGGCTTCGCGCGGCTCGCGGTCAGCGTCACCCTGCCCGGCGAAACCCTGGACAGGGATCTGGAACACGTCATCGCCCACACCCTCCGCGGCTGCGCCCCGGACGCCCCCGCACCAGGCTGACCCCATGACCCGCCCTCAAGAACGCGCCCTCGGCACCGTTCTCGGCTCCGCCGCGGGAGACGCCCTCGGCGCGCCCTGGTCGGTGAGCAGTCCGAGGAAGCCGTAGACGTAGTGGGAGATCATCCAGAGGAAGTCGCCGAGCCTCGGGCAGCAGCCCGGCGCCGACGACCACGAGTGTCAGCGTGGCCGTGATCGGCAGCACGGTGACCTGGTGCGGTGCAGCCCACTACCTGTCGCCGTTCGACCGCGTCCCGTTGCCGTTCAACCCCGTCGTCGCCGCGGTCGCGGGCGCTCTCACAACGCCCGCAGCGCCGCCGCCGTAGCCCGGGCCAGGCTCGCCAGGTACCCCTTCGGCAGCTTGGGCCCGCGGACCACCACCGCCCGCCAGTACAGCGGGCCCGACATGAGGTCGAGCGCGAGTTCCTGGTCGATCCCCTCGCGTACCTCGCCCCGCGCGGCCGCCGCCGCGACGATCCCGCTCGCCACTCCCTGCTGGCCTTCCCGCAGCGCCTTCTGCATGGCGTCCGCGATGTCGGGGTTGCGGGCCGCCTCCGCCTGGAGGTCCGGGATGATCTGGCCGGCCACGGGGTGGCGCAGCGCACGGGAGGTGACCTCGTACAGCAGGCGCAGGTCGCCCTCCAGGGAGCCCGTGTCGGGGGCGGGCAGTCCCTGGACCGCGATGGCGGAGACCAGGTCGAGCACCAGGTGCAGTTTCGAACGCCACCGCCGGTACACCGCCGTCTTGCCGACGCCGGCGCGGCGCGCGATGCCCTCGATGGACATCCGGGCGTAGCCGACGGCCGCGAGCTCCTCGAAGACGGCGGCCCTGATCGCCTCGGTCACGTCCTCGCGCAGCACGGCCGCCCCCGCCGGTGCCCTACGACGCGGGGCCTTCCCGGCAGCACTCCCCGCATGCGCGGCGGCACTCGTGGTGTCGGCGTTCGTCGTCATGCCTCCCAGCATAGGGCGTGACGACGAAACGGTTGCGTTCCGACGTCGAAAAGCCATAGTCTCGCGTTGCGACGATACGGTCCCGTCCCGACGTAAGAAGCTGGCAAAGCGGCAGTAAGAAACGTCAAGGACGGCCCGCGCATCCCACCCCCCGAGCGAAAGCAGCGGATGTGAGCCAGGTCCTCCACACACCGCCGACGTCGGTTCCCCCCACCGACGATCCCGCGGCGCTCGCCGCCCGGTACGGCCTCACCGTCAGCGGCGCCCGCCCGACCCTGCCGGAGTACGTCCGCCAGCTCTGGGCACGGCGTCACTTCATCACCGCCTTCGCCACCGCCAAGCTCACCGCCCAGTACAGCCAGGCGAAGCTCGGCCAGGTCTGGCAGGTGGCGAACCCGCTGCTGAACGCGGCGGTCTACTACTTCATCTTCGGTGTGCTGCTCGGCACCAAGCACGGTGTGCCGGACTTCGTGCCGTTCCTGGTCACCGGCGTCTTCATCTGGACCTTCACACAGAGCTCGATCATGGCGGGCACCCGGGCGATCTCCGGCAGCCTCGGCCTGGTCCGCGCCCTGCACTTCCCGCGGGCCGCACTGCCGGTGTCGTACGCCATCCAGCAGCTCCAGCAGCTGCTGTTCTCGATGGCCGCGCTGGTCGTCATCCTGCTCTGCTTCGGCGTTCCGGTGAGCGCGTCGTGGCTGCTCGTCGTGCCCATCCTGACGCTGCAGTTCGTCTTCAACGCGGGCGTGGCGATGGTCATGGCGCGGATGGGCGCCAAGACGCCGGACATCGCACAGCTCATGCCGTTCGTGCTGCGCACCTGGATGTACGTCTCCGGTGTCATGTGGAGCATCGCCTCGACGCTCAAGCACAGCCACATGCCGCACTGGGCGATGGTCGCGCTGGAGAGCAACCCGGCCGCCGTCTACATCGACCTGACGCGCTACGCGCTGATCGACAGCTTCCACGCCCACCAGCTGCCGCACCACGTGTGGGCGCTGGCGACCGGCTGGGCGCTGCTCGCCGGGGTCGGCGGCTTCATCTACTTCTGGAAGGCCGAGGAGACGTACGGACGTGGCTGACATGGCTGACACCCTCACGCAGGACGCCCGGCCCCAGGGTGCGGCCGGCAGCGCCGACGCGCTCGTCCCCACCGTCGTCGCCGACCACGTGGACATCGTCTACCGGGTCAACGGCACCGGTGCGGGGCGGGGCAGCGCCACCGCCGCGCTCAACCGCATGCTGCGGCGCAAGCAGGCCGAGCAGGCCGCGGGCGTACGCAAGGTGCACGCCGTCAAGGACGTGTCCTTCACCGCCTACCGGGGCGAGGCCATCGGGCTGATCGGCACCAACGGCTCGGGCAAGTCCACCCTGCTCAAGGCGGTCGCCGGCCTCCTCCCCGTGGAGAACGGCAAGATCTACACCGACGGTCAGCCCTCGCTGCTGGGCGTCAACGCGGCCCTGATGAGCGACCTCACGGGTGAGCGGAACGTCTACCTCGGCGGGCTCGCCATGGGCATGTCCCGCGAGCAGGTCAGGGAGCGCTACCAGGAGATCGTCGACTTCTCCGGCATCAACGAGAAGGGCGACTTCATCACCCTCCCGATGCGGACGTACTCCTCCGGGATGGCGGCGCGGCTGCGGTTCTCCATCGCGGCGGCCAAGGACCACGACGTGCTGATGATCGACGAGGCCCTCGCCACGGGGGATCGCTCCTTCCAGAAGCGCTCCGAGGAGCGGATCCGGGAGCTGCGCAAGCATGCGGGCACCGTGTTCCTGGTGAGCCACAACAACAAGTCGATCCGGGACACCTGCGACCGCGTGCTCTGGCTGGAGCGGGGGGAGCTTCGCATGGACGGGCCCACGGAGGATGTGCTCGCGGAGTACGAGAAGTTCACGGGGAAGTAGGCGGGACGAAGCAGGGGCGCGGGGAACTGCTCGATGTCGGCCGCGAGTTCGTCGTGGCCGGTCGCGCAGTTCCCCGCGCCCCTTCGGGGCGCCTCCGCTCACCTCTCCAGGAAGGTGAAGAGCTCTTCCCACCTGCGGACGATCTCGTCCGTCGTGTAGCGCTGGATGTTGACGCGGGCCGCCTCGCCGATGCGGTCGCGCAGGTCCTTGTCGGACATCAGGATGTCGAGACGACGGGCCAGTTCGCCGGTGTTGCCCAGGGCCGCGAGGAGACCGTCCTCGCCGTCCTGGATGATCTCGTGCACGCCGGGAGCGCAGTCGAAGGCGGCACACGGGAGGGCGGTCGCCATGGCCTCCATGAGGGCGAGGGGGAAGCCCTCGCCGCGGGAGGACAGGACGAAGACGGAGCCGCCGCGCAGGGCGCCCGGTACGTCGCTGGTGCGGCCCATCCACTCGACGGAGTCGTCGAGGCCGAGGGCGGTGCACTGCTTCTTGAGCATCTCCTCGTCCTCGCCGGAGCCGAAGATCCGCAAGGTCCAGTCGGGATGGCGGGGCGCCACCTCGGCCCAGGTGTCGAGGAGCATGTCGATGCCCTTCTGGTCCGAGAGCCGGCCGACGCTGACGACGACGTTCTCGGTGCGCGAGGAGGGCACCTCGGGCATGAAGGGGATCGGGTTCGGCATGAAGGACGCGTTGTCGAGGCCCTGGCGGATCCACAGGTCGGCGTCCTCGCGGGTGAGCGCGAGCATCCGGTCGACGTCCTTGTAGTGCTTCTGCACCCGCCCGAAGCGCGAGGTCGCCTTCGAGTACGCGAAGGACTCGTGGCTCATGCCGATGACGGTCAGGCCGGTGGTGTCGGCGAGTTCCACCCACTCCATCGCCCACACCTGCGTGACGATCACGACGGCGCCGGGGCGCGCGGCCCGGAACAGCCGGGTCAGCTTGGCGGCCTGCTCGCGCATGCCCGCCGCCCGTTCGGCGCGCAGCCTGCGCTCGGCGACGTTGAGCCGCCCCTTGATGCCGCGCGCGGAGCCCACGCGCGGCGGGTGGACGTCGTACAACGTCGTGGTGGGGTACGGGAGTTCGCCGAGCTCCTGGACGACCGCGGGCGCGGTGATGCCGATGACGTGGACGCGGTGGCCGCGTTCGGTGAACAGCCGGGCCATCTGGTGCGACCAGCTGGTCACGCCGCCGAGCTCGTCGACGCTGTTGGAGACGAAGAAGACGTCCCGCTCGCTGTACGCGGTCACGCGCGCCTCCACTGGGAGAAGAACTGGTCGACGATGCTCTGCGCGGCGTTGCCCTGGTCGAACTCGCCGAAGTCGGCGACGAACCGCTCGCGCGGGGCCGCGTACTTGACCTTCTGCTCCTCCAGCGAGTCGAGGACCGCGTGCAGCTCGTCCTCGGTGCGGACGACCGGGCCGGGGGCCCTCTCCAGCAGGTCGAAGTAGGTTCCGCGGCCCTCGTGCACGTACTCGTCGTAGTCGTACGTGAAGAAGAACATCGGGCGGTCGAGAAGGGAGTAGTCGAACATCACGGACGAGTAGTCGGTGATCAGACCGTCGGCGAGCGCCAGCAGGGGGGTCATGTCGTGGTAGTTCGTCACGTCGATGATCCGGCCGCGCACGGAGGGCGGCAGCACGACGTGGTTGAGGTAGTGCGAGCGGACCAGGAGGACATAGCGGTCGCCGAAGGTGTCGGCGAAGCGCTCCACGTCGAAGGGCAGCTCGAACCGGCGCTTGCCGCCGCGCTGCCGGAAGGTCGGCGCGTACAGCAGGATCTGCTTGTCCTCCGGGATGCCGAACTCGGCCGCCAGTGCGCCGCGCTCCCGCTGCCCGGTGGCCTCCTCGCGCTCCTTGGCCTGGACGAGCGCGTCGTTGCGCGGGTAGCCCACCCGCAGCAGCGTCCGTTCCTGGAGCCGGAACGCCCGCGCGAGAGTGCGCACGTCGTGCTCGGAGCGGATCAGGAAGCGGTCGAAGCGGTCGAGGGTGCGCTGCTGCTCGGCCTGCTCCTCACGGGACTTGAGCTTCCACTCCGGCTCGTCGAAGCCCATCCGCTTGAGCGCCGAACCGTGCCAGGTCTGGATGTACGTCGTCTCGGGCCGCTTGGTGACCTTCAGCGGGTAGCTCTGGTTGTCGACCCAGTACTCGGCCTGGGCGAGCGCCTTGAGGTACGGCAGCGACCAGCGGCGTACGAGGGTGGCGTCGTCCGGGAAGCCCTGGGGACTGTCCGCGTAGGCCCACACGGCCTCGAACTCGATGCCCTGGCGGCGCATCTCCTCGTAGATGGCCTTGGGGCTGTCGCTGTACTGCCGGCCCAGGTGGCTCTCGAAGACGACGAGGCCCTTCTTGACGGGCAGGCGGCTGAACACGTCGTGGTAGACGCGGAGCTTGGTGTCACCGGAGGCGAGTTCCTTGCGCAGCGCCTTGACCTTGCGGTAGCCGGTCTTGGCGAGCCGCCCGGTCGGGCCCTGCACACCGCGCTGGACGAGTTCGTTGGCCTTCTTGTCCGGGACGAGCCGGAAGGAGAGGTGGCCGCGGGAGGAGACCTCGGGCTCGATGCGGTCGGCGACCAGCCGGGTGAGGCGGGGCCGCACGGGCAGGTGCCCCTGGGCCAGCTCGGGCTCGGAGGCCGTGAGCCGGGTCGCGGTGCGGACCGTCCTGGCTCCTTCGCCCTCACCGGCGACGGCGAGGTGGAGGCGTACGTCCCACACCGCGTCCACGATGCCGAGCGGGCGCAGGCCCTTGGCGAGGTCGGCCGAGGCCTCCCAGGCGATGACCGCGCCCTCGTGCCGCACGGTGGCCACCGGGAAGCGGAAGGTCTGGAAGCGCACGCCCGGCCGGCGGGCGTAGAACTCCAGCTGCGCGGAGAGCCGGGCGTCGGGCGGGATCACGCCGAGCGGGTTGGTGATGCGCCCGGCCAGCCGGACGGTGCCGTCGGTCTCCGCGTATCCGGTCAGCGCGTTGCGCAGGAACATCTTCTCGACCGGCTTGGTGTGGTAGCCGAGCTCGGTGACGTCCAGGACGTGCCGGGCGAAGGCGTCGTGCTCGATGTGCTCGGCACACCAGTACACGCGCCCCTCGTGCTCGACGAGCGGCGAGGAGATCTTGTCGCGGTTGCTGAGCGTGTCCACGGCGGGCAGCAGGTTGTCCCAGTCGGCCTCGTGGAGGAGGTACGCGCAGATGGCGTGGATCGGCTCGATCTCGTCGAAGGCGACGCGGTCGATCGACTCCAGGTAGGTCCGCGCGATCTGCGCGAACTCCTGGCGGTAGGTCTCGTCACGGAAGGGCAGCTCGCGCAGGTGCAGCACCAGGTCGTGCTTGAGCCACTTGACGTCCTTGGCGAACTTCAGCTCCAGCAGGCCATGATCGGCGAGGAGCTGGTCGACCCGGCGGTGGATCTCCATGCGGTGCGTGAAGTTGGCGATCTCGTCACGCCGGTTGCTGATGGACTTCACGGCCGTCTTCGGCTTGTCCACGATCCGCCACTCGTACACCCGGTTGGGGATGAGCGTGATGCGGCGGGCGGCCACGTAGGCCTGCGCGGAGAACAGCAGGTCCTCGTAGTGGATCCCGACCGGGAACTGAAGGCCCTCATCGAGCAGGAACTGCCTGCGATAGCACTTGTTCGTCGACAGCGTGTCGAAGACCAGCAGGTCGGGCAGCTCGGAGATGGACTCCAGGGTGCGCGTGCGGTCGTACAGCCAGGGGTACCACTTGACCTCCTTGCCGGTGCGCGAGTCGACGTGCACACGCACGCACAGGCCGGAGACGAGGTCGGCGCCGGTGGACTCGGCAGCCTCCAGCATGTTGCGGCAGGCGTTGCGCTCCAGGACGTCGTCACTGTCGAGGAAGAGGACGTAGTCGCCGCGGGCCTGCTGGATGCCGTGGTTGCGGGGGGCGCCGCAGCCGCCGCTGTTCTCGGGCAGCCTGAAGGCCCGGACGCGGTCCGGGTGCGCGGCGGCCAGTCGCTGTGCCACGTCGTACGAGCCGTCCGTGCTGCGGTCGTCGACGATGACGACCTCGACACCGCGCAAGGTCTGGTCGAGAACGGAGCGCACGGCCGTCGTCAGCCGGGACGCGTCGTTGTAGACGATCACGACCACGGACACGGCGGGCACGGCTGCTGTTTCTGCTGGCGGGCGGGGGTGATCCACACTCATCCTATTAATGCTAGACATTCCTGATGGTTCAACCTAGGCGATCTAGTCCATTTGCGTATCACCTAGGTAGATGCCGATCACAGGCAAAGGGTTGCGAGCGACTGTCTAGCGGCTGTGCTTCACCTGTTCGAACACCCAGGTGCGGTACACCAGGAAACGGAACGCCGAGGCCAGCACGATCGACAACGCCTTGGCCAGGTTGGAGCCGAGCGGGGTGTCCATGCCCAGACCGTGGTAGCCGATGTAGAACAGTGCGCTCTCCATGATGACGCCGATGCCGCTGAAAGCGAAGAACAGGGCGATCTGGCGTCGGCTGCGCGAGGCCCGGTCACGATACGCGAAGAAGCGGAAGCCGAGGTAGTTGCTGCCCATGGCGACACAGCTGGCGATGACCGTGGCGGCCATGGGGGCCCACTTCAGGCCGTGCAGGAGAAGGTTGAAGACCAGGAAGTTGACTGCGATACCGCTACCGCCGACGGCTCCGAACTTCACCACTTCGAGGACGATCCGCCGGGTCCTTTCGATCGCCCCGGGAGGAGTGGCGGCTGGTGCGGGCTGGGGCGGTGCGGGGGCCTGTCGGCCTGCACGGGCCCGCCCCTCGGAGAGGTTCACGGTCACAATTGTCCCTTTTATCAGCAATAGGTAAATTCCAGTTCCGGTTTTCCCGAGAGATCTGCAAGAGCGAGGCAAGAGGGCGGCCAGGGCGTTTGCGCCTGCCCGCACGAACAGGGGCAGCCCCGGCCACCGCGGCCGGGACTGCCCCCATCGACGTACATCCGATCGAGTGAAAAAGGCCACTCAGAGGCGACCTACGAGTGCGTCCGCAGGAGCGTCCGCATCGTGCGCATCGCCACCGACAGGTTCGCCAGGTCGAACGAGTCCGAGGTCTGGATCTCCTCCAGGGTGGTGCGGGCGCGGCCCAGGATCGCCGCGTTCTTCTCCTCCCAGGCCTTGAAGCGCTGCTCCGGGGTCGAGGTGCCGTTGCCGACGGCGAGCACGTCCGCGGTGAGCGCCGCGTGGGCCGCGTACAGGTCCTCGCGGATCGAGGCGCGGGCCATGGACTGCCAGCGGTCGGCACGCGGGAGCTCGATGATGCGGTCCATGAGCTGGGTGATGTTCAGGCGGTCGGCGAGGTCGTAGTAGACCTCGGCGACGGACATCGGGTTCTTGCCCATGCGGTCGGCCACGGCGACGATGTCCAGCGTCGGGAAGGCCGAGGAGAACCCGGCCACGTGCGTGGCGAGCTCCTCGGGGACGCCGGCGCCGGTCAGCTCCTCGAAGATCTGCTGGTACCACTCCAGGTCCGCACCGCGCAGCAGCTTGGGCAGCTCGCCCCAGACCTGCGCGACCCCCTCACGGAAGAAGGAGATGTTCTCGGCGAGCTGGAGCGGCTGCGGCCGGTTGTTGAGCAGCCAGCGCGTGCCGCGCTCGACGAGACGGCGCGAGTGCAGCCGGATCCGGGTCTGGACGTCGGCGGCGACGACATTGTCGAGCGCCTCCACCGCGTCCCACACCTTGCTCGACTCGAAGATCGCACGGGCCGCGGTCTGCGCCCGGACGATCTCCTCCAGGGACGCGCCCGTCTCCTCACGGAGGCGGTGCAGGAAGCTCGTACCACCCGTGTTGACCGTGTCGTTGACCAGGACGGTCGTCACGATCTCACGGCTCAGCGCGTGCGCCTCGATCTGCTCGCGGAACTTCTCGCGCAGCGCGGTGGGGAAGTACGCGAACAACAGCTTCTGCAGGTGCGGGTCGTCGGGCAGCGAGGTGGCGAGCAGCTCGTCGGCGACGGTGATCTTCGTGTACGCGAGGAGCACGGCCGTCTCCGGACCGGTCAGGCCCTGCCCGGCGTTGAGCCGCTCACGGATCTGCCGCTCGTTGGGCAGGAACTCCAGCGCCCGGTCGAGGTGACCCTCCCTGACCAGGAAGCGCAGGAAGCGCTGCTGGGCGTGGAGCATGCTCGGCGACTGGGCCAGCGCGTTGGCGATCGCCACGTTCTGCGCGTAGTTGTTGCGCAGGACCAGCGCGCCGACCTCGTCGGTCATCTCGGCGAGCAGCTTGTTGCGCTGCTTGACCGTCAGATCGCCGTTGGTCACGACCGCGTTGAGCAGGATCTTGATGTTCACCTCGTGGTCGGAGGTGTCCACGCCCGCGCTGTTGTCGATGGCGTCGGTGTTGATCTTGCCGCCGTGCTGGGCGAACTCGATCCGGCCCAGCTGGGTCAGACCGAGGTTGCCGCCCTCGCCGACGACCTTGACGCGCAGGTCGGCGCCGTCGACGCGGATGGCGTCGTTGGCCTTGTCCCCGACGTCCGCGTGCGACTCGGTGGACGCCTTGACGTACGTACCGATGCCGCCGTTCCACAGCAGGTCGACCGGCGCCTGCAGGATCGCCTTCATCAGGTCGGCCGGGGTCATCTTGGTGACGCCGGCCTCGATGCCGAGGGCCTCGCGGACGTGCGCGTTGACCGGGATCGCCTTGGCGGTCCGCGGGAAGACTCCGCCACCGGCCGAGATCAGCTCGGTGTTGTAGTCGGCCCAGGACGAGCGCGGCAGCTCGAAGAGGCGACGGCGCTCGGCGTACGAGGTCTCCGCGTCCGGGGTCGGGTCGAGGAAGATGTGCCGGTGGTCGAAGGCGGCGACCACGCGGATGTGCTCGGAGAGCAGCATGCCGTTGCCGAACACGTCACCGGACATGTCACCGACGCCGACGACGGTGAAGTCCTCGGTCTGGGTGTTGACGCCCAGCTCCCGGAAGTGCCGCTTCACGGACTCCCAGGCACCGCGCGCGGTGATGCCCATCTTCTTGTGGTCGTATCCGGCCGAGCCGCCGGAGGCGAAGGCGTCCCCGAGCCAGAAGTTGTAGCTCTCGGCGACCTCGTTGGCGATGTCCGAGAAGGTCGCGGTGCCCTTGTCGGCGGCGACGACGAGATAGGTGTCCTCCCCGTCGTGCCGGACCACGTCCACCGGGGGCACGACGTCACCGGCGACCAGGTTGTCGGTGATGTCGAGCAGCGCCGAGATGAAGGTCCGGTAGCTGCGGATGCCCTCCGCGAGCCAGGCGTCACGGTCCACGGACGGGTCGGGCAGCTGCTTGGCGACGAAGCCGCCCTTGGCGCCGACGGGCACGATGACGGTGTTCTTCACCATCTGCGCCTTGACCAGGCCCAGGATCTCCGTCCGGAAGTCCTCCCGCCGGTCGGACCAGCGCAGACCACCGCGCGCGACCTTGCCGAAGCGCAGGTGCACGCCCTCCACCTTCGGCGAGTACACCCAGATCTCGTACGCCGGTCGCGGCGCCGGCAGGTCCGGGATGGCCTGCGGGTCGAACTTCATGGAGACGTACTCGTGCGGCTTGCCGCCCAGCGCCTCCTGGAAGAAGTTGGTGCGCAGGGTCGCCTTGATGAGGGTGAGGAAGGAACGCAGGATCCGGTCCTCGTCCAGGCTGGCCACCTGGTCGAGAGCGGCGTCCAGCTCCTCCATCAGCGCGTCGGTCAGCTCAAGACCGGCGCTCTGCCGGTCCGGCGACATCCGCGCCTCGAAGAGCGAGACAAGCAGCCGCGTGGTGTGGACATTGTTCCGGAGGGTGTCCTCCATGTAGTCCTGGCTGAAGGTGGAGCCCGCCTGGCGCAGGTACTTCGCGTACGCGCGCAGCACCATCGCCTGCCGCCAGGACAGCCCGGCGCTCAGTACGAGGGCGTTGAAGCCGTCGTTCTCGGCCTGGCCGGTCCAGGTGGCGGCGAAGGCCTCCTGGAAGCGCTCGCGGCCGTCGTCACCGAGGTAGTCCCCGTTGCCGTTGAGCCCCTTGGGCAGGCGCAGCCCGAAGTCGTAGATCCAGGCCGTCGTACGGTCCGAGCAGCGCAGCTCGTACGGGCGCTCGTCGGTGACCTCGACGCCCATGCGGTTGAGGGCCGGCAGGACCGCGGACAGGGAGACCTGCTCGCCGGTGCGGTAGATCTTGAAGCGGCGCTCGCCGGGACCGGCACCGACCGGCTCGTACAGGCTGAGCGCGAAGTCCTTGCTCCGGTCGCGGGTGAGCTTCTCCAGGTGGACCAGGTCGGCGACCGCGGCGCGCGGGGTGTGGTCGGCCTTGTAGCCCTCGGGGAAGGCGCTGCCGTAGCGGCGCAGCAGCTCGGCCGCGCGCTCCTCGCCGCACTCGGCGTTCAGCGCCTCGGCGAAACCGTCGGCCCAGGAGCGGGCGGCCTCGACGAGCCGCACCTCGAGCCTGTCCTTGTCGGCGTCGCTGAGCTGCGCCAGCTCGGTGCCCTGCGGGACGCGGACCACGAAGTGCAGCCGGGAGAGGATCGACTCGGTGTTCCAGGCGGTGAAGTCGACGCTGGTGCCGTTCAGCTCCTCCTTCAGGATGTCGATGATCCTGAGGCGCACCCCGGTGGTGTAGCGGTCGCGCGGGAGGTAGACGAGGGCCGAGTAGTAGCGGCCGTACTCGTCCTGGCGCAGGTAGAGGCGCAGCCGGCGCCGCTCCTGGAGGTAGAGGACGCTGGTGACGATGGAGCGCAGTTCGTCGGCGGGCGTCTGGAAGAGCTCGTCGCGGGGGTAGGTCTCCAGGATCTGGAGCAGGTCGCGGCCGTCGTGGCTGTTGGGCGAGAAGCCCGCGCCCTTGAGGACCTCCTCGACCTTGCGGCGGACCACGGGGACGCGGCGCACGGACTCGGTGTACGCGGCCGAGGAGAACAGGCCCAGGAAGCGCCGCTCGCCGATGACGTTGCCCTCGGCGTCGAACTTCTTCACACCGATGTAGTCGAGGTAGGACGGCCGGTGCACGGTGGCGCGGCTGTTGGCCTTGGTGAGGACGAGCAGCTTGTGCTCACGGGCCTTGGCGCGGGCGTCGGCGGGCAGCCGCTCGAAGGACGGGCTGACCGGGTGGCTGTCGTCACCGCCGTGCTGCGGGTCGGAGCGCAGGATGCCGAGTCCGGTGCCGGGGACGGCGGCCAGCGAGTCGTCGTCGCGCAGCTCGTACTCGCGGAAGCCCAGGAAGGTGAAGTGGTCGTCCGAGAGCCAGCGCAGCAGCTCACGGGCCTCCTCGACCTCCAGGTCGCGCAGGTCGTCGGCGGTCGGCTCGGTGGGCAGTTCCTCCGCGATGCGCAGCGCGGCGTCGCGCATCTTCTCCCAGTCCTCGACGGCCTCGCGGACGTCGGACAGGACGCGCAGCAGATCGGCGGTGATCTGCTTCAGGTCGGCACGGTCGGTCTCACGGTCGATCTCGACGTGGATCCAGGACTCGACGTGCGCGTCGTGCGGCAGATCCTCGATGGTGGGCCGGCCGGGCAGCACCTCGATGAGCTCGCCGGTCAGATCGCGCCGTACGACGAACTGCGGGTGGATGACGAGGTGGATGCCGCGGCCCTGCCGGGACAGCTCGTTGGTGACCGAGTCGACGAGGAAGGGCATGTCGTCGGTCACGACCTCGACGACGGAGTGGCTGCAGGTCCAGCCGTTCTCCTCGACGGTGGGCGTGTGCACTCGGACGTTGGCCGTGCCCTGAGGGCGGTTCTCGGCCAGTCGGTAGTGGGAGAAGGCGGCTCCGAAGACATCGACCGGGTCGCGGTCGGTCAGGTCCTCCGGGGCGGTGTGCAGGTAGTAGCGCTGGAGGAACGCGAGCACGGTGTCCTTGTCCGGAGTGCCCTCGCTCGTCGTCCCAGTCGGTAGGTGCCCCCCGACCGGGCTGTTCTCAGCTACCCGGGCAGCCCTCTCGAGCAGCTCGGCCTTGGCTTCGTCCAGCTTGGTCTGCATTGTCCTCTGGCTCCTGTCGCGCGCCGTTGCGTGACGTAGAAGGAAGTACGGTCTCTTCTCCGACGTAACGCCGTGACGCGGGGTGTCCGGTCTGGTCCGACGCTATGCCGCATGGAGAGATGAGCGGGGTGGTATCGGCCATTCTCGGCACCTGCGGCGACTGTGACGCTGATCTCCGCGTCGTCCGTCCCCGGGGTGTCCGCGGCCTGCGGAGCACGCTCGCGATTCCGCTTGCGCCCGCGTTTCCGCTGGTGCTTGCCGCGGTCGCCGCTCCGTCCCGCCCATGAAGACCAGCGATCGCCGCCCGGTCACGGATGTCGTCCGTGCGCTCCGGGCGCGAGGCAGGGGCAACTGGGCCCCCGCGAGATATCGCGCTGATCACGCCACCAGGCTATCGCTCCCTACCCGGGGCCCGTCATGAGCCGTATGTGTACAAAACCGGGGGTGGAACTTTGACAGTATGCACAGGGACGAAAGGGACGGGAACGTGCAGTCCTCCGGTAACCCTCTCCCACGGCACCACGTTGACGACGGTGGTGGGGCAGAGGCGGAATAGAGCTGTAGCCCCTCCGAAGTCCCGCTGGGACCCGCCGAGACCCGCTGGGCCCCGCTGAAGCTCCACCGAAGCTCCACCGAAGGGAGCGGCACCGACATGACACCGAAGATTCTGATGGTCACCGGCGACGCGGCGGAATCACTGGAGGTCCTGTACCCCTACCAGCGCCTGCGTGAGGAGGGCTACGAGGTCCATATCGCGGCCCCCACCCGCAAGCAGCTCCGCTTCGTGGTCCACGACTTCGAACCCGGCTTCGACACGTACACGGAGAAGCCCGGCTACACCTGGCCCGCCGACCTCGCGTTCTCGGAGGTCGACCCCGGTCAGTACGCCGCCGTGGTGATCCCGGGCGGCCGCGCGCCCGAGTACCTCCGCAACGACCCCGAACTCCGCAAGATCCTCAAGTCCTTCTTCGACGCCGACAAGCCCGTGGCGCAGATCTGCCACGGTCCCCTCCTCACGGCCGCCGCCGACGCCCTGCGCGGCCGCCGCGTCACCGCCTACCCGGCACTGGAACTGGACATGCAGGCCGCCGGAGCGACCTTCCAGGACGCGGAGGCGGTGGTCGACGGCACCCTCGTATCTGCCCGCGCCTGGCCGGACCACCCGGCCTGGATGCGCGAGTTCCTCACGGTACTGAGGACGAAGGCACCGGTGAGCTGAACGACTCGGGGGCGGTGCGGTCCCGGCGGGGGCGGTGCGGTCCCGGCGGGGGCGGTGGGCGGCTCGCGTGCGGTGAGGTGTGAGTGCGGTGAGGTGTGAGCCGGGTGCGCGGCTCAGCGCCGGCGAGACGCGAGCCGGGACGCGGCTCAACGCCAGTGAAGTGGGAGCCGGGTGCGCGGCTCAGCGCCGGCGAGACGCGAGCCGCGTACGCGGCTGCCCCTCCGACGAGGGGCGCCGCACACCCCGGGCAGCGAGCTGCCCTACGCCGCCATCAGTCGCTCGGCCTCCTCGACCGCCTCCTCCAGGCTGTCCACCACGGGCACGCCGACCCCTTCGAGGCTGGCGCGGCTGTGCGAACCGCCGGTGTAGAGCACGGCCCGCGCCCCCACGTGCAGGGCGGCCACCGCGTCGTCGGCGGCGTCCCCGATCACCACCGTGCGCTCCGGGTCCACGCCCGCGAGCGACCCTATGTGCCGCACCATGTGCTCGGCCTTGCTGCCGCCGGACGGCCCGACCCGTCCCTCCACCCGCACGAAGTGCGGCTCGATCCCGAACCCCCTGACCAGCGGCACCAGTTCCTCATGCACATACATGCTCAACAGCGACTGGCTGCGCCCCGCCGACCGCCAGTCCGCGAGCAACGTCGTCGCCCCCTCGGTGAGCTCGCACGTGATGCGGTGCTCCGCGTAGTACCGATGGAAGGTGTCGTCCATGACCACCCACTCGGCATCGGTCGGCAGCCGTCCCATCAGCCGCTCGTAGAACTTCGGCACCGGCACGCAGTACAGCTCCCGGTACCGCTCCAGCGTGAGCGGCTCCAACCCCAACTCGGCGAACGCCGCGTTCGTCGCCCCGATGATCGCGGCGTTGTCGTGGAACAGCGTCCCATTCCAGTCCCACACGATGTGCGCTGCTGCGCCCTGCTTCCCCATACCAAGAAAATACCCGCCCGCACTGACAACGCCCCTCGGCGCAGGCTCAGTCCTCCAGCCCGACCAGGCTGGGGATCTCCTGCGTCGCGAACCACAACAACTCGTGGTCCTGGGCACCGTCCACGATGAACTGCGCGTCGTCGTCCCCGTGATCGGCCGCCCCGAGCGCGTCCACGGCGGCCGAGACCTCCTCCCCGGCGTCATCGGCGTCCACGTGCACCGCGGCCGCCTTGGACAGGGCCACGGGCCCCGACACCCGCACCTCACCGAGCGCCCCCGGATCGAGCCCCCGGTCGGGATCGGCGACCGCGGCCCGGTCGGGAACGTCGACCGCGACGACCACCCGCCGCCGCACGGCCGCCGGCTCTCCCGCGAGCAGCCGCAGCGAGGCCAGCGCGGCCCGGTTCAGCGCCGCGTACTCGAGCTCCTCGATGTCGTCGGAGAGGTACCACTCGCGCAACGCGGGCGTGACGGCGTACGCGACGACCGGTCCCGCCGCCAGCTGCCCCGTCTTGTACGCCTCGGCGAGACCGGAGAGGGTCAGGGGGACGTAGACGCGCATGGCTGGCCGCTTTCGTAGTCGGGAGGGTTTCCCGGGTCGGAGGGCTCCCGGAAGGGCGGTCCCGCGCCTCCCGGGAAGGCCTTCAGGATACGTGTGGGCGTCCCCCTTCGGGTCCCGCTCCCTCCCCCGTACGGCGTCCACCCCCGGCCCGCGATTCACCCGGTACATCCCTTCCCCGCCAGGCCTCCCACCCCTCCCGCTCACTCTGATAGGTGAACCTCCCGGCCGCCGCGGCGCGCGCCGGGCGTCCTTGCGGGGGCCCGCTCCCGCCTCGTAGAAGATCCCCAACACGAAGTTACCGCCCGGTATCAACCGGTCGCGGCGAGTGGGGGGGCCGACTCATGAACGGGGACGACGCATGAACAAGGTGATGACCAGGACGAAGCGCCGCCCGGGCACCCACCCACCCGGCCGCCACGACACCCGCCGCCCCGGCACCACACCGCCGCGCACCCCGGGCGCGGGCGCGCCCCGCCCGGCCCCGGGAGACAGCCCACCGCAGGCGCCCCCGGCGGAGGCCGCATCCGGCACCCTCCTCCTGCCCCCACCGGCCGACCACCCACGGCCGTCACCGCCGTCCTCACCGCCGCCGCAGCCCCGCCCCACCGACCTCTTCGCCGACCGCCTCCTCGCGGTGCTCAGCGGCCAACGTCCCGTCCACTGCATGCTGCGCCACACCGCGGGCCGGGCCTACGACGAGCTGGCCTGGCTCGCCGAACGCGGCCCCCTGCGCACCCGCGGCACCCGCCCGGTCGTCCGCGACATCGGCTACTACGTGCCACGGCCAGGCGCGATCGAGGCCTTCGCCCGCATCGGCGCGGGCGACCGGCTCCGCGCGATGGCCTTCCGCCTGGAACAGGGCCCCGACCTCCGCTGGCGCTGCACAGCGGTGGAACTGGGCGGCCCCCGCATGCCCCGCCCGGACGACGACTGAGCAGCTCCTGGGGCCCGAACACCCCACTGGCGACTCCCGAGGGCCCCTGAACCCCCACTGAGCAACGCAAAGGGCCGGACACCCAAAGGTGCCCGGCCCTTCACCACCACTCAGCTCTCGTCAGCTCTCGCGAGCCGATCGGTCACTTCTTGCGGCGCCGCCCGTTGCTCTTCTGCTGCTTGCGGCGCTCCGCGCGCGTGAGGCCGTCCGCCTCGGATCGCACGGGCTCGTCGTCGTCGCTGGCGAAGTCGCCCTCGACGATGCCGCCCTCACCGTCCACGGTCGGCGCGGAGAAGTGCAGCCGGTCGGGACGCTGCGGGGCGTCGAGCCCCTTGGCGCGGATCTCGGGACGCGCACCCGCGGGCACGACGTCCTCCTTCTTCTCCAGCGACGGCGCGGCGTCCTCGACCGGGACCTCCTCGACCTGCTGCTCGACCTGGACCTCCAGGTTGAACAGATAGCCGACGGACTCCTCCTTGATGCCGTCCATCATGGCGGAGAACATGTCGAAGCCCTCGCGCTGGTACTCGACCAGCGGGTCCTTCTGCGCCATGGCGCGCAGACCGATGCCCTCCTGGAGGTAGTCCATCTCGTAGAGGTGCTCGCGCCACTTGCGGTCGAGGACCGACAGGACGACGCGGCGCTCCAGCTCCCGCATGATCTCGGAGCCGAGCTGCTCCTCACGGGCCGCGTACTGCTCGTGGATGTCGTCCTTGATGGACTCGGAGACGAACTCGGCCGTCAGACCGGCACGGTCACCGGCCGCCTCCTCCAGCTCGTCGACGGTGACCTTCACCGGGTAGAGCTGCTTGAAGGCGCCCCACAGCCGGTCCAGGTCCCACTCCTCGGCGAAGCCCTCGGCGGTCTCGGCCGCGATGTAGGCGTCGATCGTGTCGTCCATGAAGTGCTGGATCTGCTCCTGGAGGTCCTCGCCCTCCAGGACGCGGCGGCGCTCGCCGTAGATGACCTCGCGCTGCCGGTTGAGCACCTCGTCGTACTTCAGGACGTTCTTGCGCGTCTCGAAGTTCTGCTGCTCGACCTGCGACTGGGCGGAGGCGATCGCGCGCGTGACCATCTTGTTCTCGATCGGCACGTCGTCCGGCACGTTGGCCATCGACATCACGCGCTCGACCATCTGGGCCTTGAACAGCCTCATCAGGTCGTCACCGAGCGACAGGTAGAAGCGGGACTCGCCCGGGTCGCCCTGACGGCCGGAACGACCGCGCAGCTGGTTGTCGATACGACGCGACTCGTGGCGCTCGGTGCCCAGCACGTAGAGCCCGCCGAGCTCCTTGACCTCTTCGAACTCCGCCTTGACGGCCTGCTCGGCCTTCTCCAGGGCGGCGGGGAGGGCAGCGGCCCACTCCTCGATGTGCTCCTCGGGGTCGAGGCCGCGCTGACGCAGCTCCGCCTCGGCGAGGTCGTCCGGGTTGCCGCCGAGCTTGATGTCCGTGCCTCGACCGGCCATGTTCGTGGCGACGGTCACAGCGCCCCGGCGGCCGGCCTGGGCGATGATCGGGGCCTCACGGTCGTGCTGCTTCGCGTTCAGCACCTCGTGCTGGATGCCCCGCTTCGAGAGCTGCTGCGAGAGGTACTCGGACTTCTCGACCGACGTCGTGCCGACGAGGATCGGCTGGCCCTTCTCGTGCTTCTCGGCGATGTCGTCGACCACCGCGTCGAACTTGGCGACCTCGGTGCGGTAGATCAGGTCCGACTGGTCCTTGCGGACCATCGGCTTGTTGGTCGGGATCGGGACGACGCCGAGCTTGTAGATCTGGTGGAACTCGGCGGCCTCGGTCATCGCCGTACCGGTCATGCCGGAGAGCTTGCCGTAGAGGCGGAAGAAGTTCTGCAGGGTGATCGTGGCGAGCGTCTGGTTCTCGTCCTT
This sequence comes from Streptomyces sp. NPDC090798, assembly GCF_044768965.1. NCBI lineage: Bacteria > Bacillati > Actinomycetota > Actinomycetes > Kitasatosporales > Streptomycetaceae > Streptomyces > Streptomyces sp. NPDC090798. The sequence continues at coordinate 18,669 of NZ_JBIVXA010000001.1, read as the reverse complement.
GATGTCCACCCCTTCCTTCGCCTCGATCGCCTGGTGCATGCCCTCGTTGTAGCGGCGACCGGCGAGGATACGGCCGGTGTGCTCGTCGACGATCATGACTTCGCCGTCGATGACGACGTAGTCCTTGTCCTTCTTGAAGAGCTCCTTGGCCTTGATGGCGTTGTTCAGGTAGCCCACCAGCGGTGTGTTCACCGACTCGTACAGGTTGTCGATGCCCAGCCAGTCCTCGACCTTGGAGACGCCGGGCTCGTGGATGGCGACCGTGCGCTTCTTCTCGTCGACCTCGTAGTCCCCGGTCTCCTCGAGGCCCTTGAGGGGGTTGCCGGCCTCGCCCTTCTTCAGCCGGGTGACCAGCTTGGCGAAGTCGCCGTACCACTTGGTGGCCTGGTCGGCCGGGCCGGAGATGATGAGCGGCGTACGGGCCTCGTCGACGAGGATGGAGTCGACCTCGTCGACGATCGCGAAGTTGTGGCCGCGCTGGACGAGTTCGTCCTGCGACCAGGCCATGTTGTCGCGCAGGTAGTCGAAGCCGAACTCGTTGTTCGTGCCGTACGTGATGTCGCACGCGTACTGCTCGCGGCGCTGGGCCGGCGTCATGTTGGCGAGGATGCAGCCGACGGTCAGGCCCAGGAACTTGTGGACGCGACCCATCATCTCGGAGTCGCGCTCGGCCAGGTAGTCGTTGACCGTGATCAGGTGAACGCCGTCTCCGGAGAGGGCGTTCAGATACGCGGGCAGCGTGCCGACGAGGGTCTTGCCCTCGCCGGTCTTCATCTCCGCGACATAGCCGAGGTGGAGCGCGGCGCCACCCATCATCTGCACGTCGTAGTGACGCTGACCGAGGACACGCTTGGCGGCCTCACGCACGGTGGCGAAGGCCTCGGGGAGCAGGTCGTCCAGGCTCTCCCCATCCGCATACCGCTGCTTGTACTCATCAGTGAGGGCGCGCAGCTCGGCGTCGGAGAGGTCGACGAAGTCCTCTTCGATGGAGTTGACCTGGTCCGCGATGCGGTGCAGCTTGCGCAGGATCTTGCCTTCGCCTGCACGCATGATCTTCGAGAGGACGGACACGGGGGTTTGTCTCCTTGCCGGTCGGGCCTGGGACGGTCGGGTTCAATGTCAGATTCAAATCACAGCTTGAGCAACGGCCATCGTAAGCGAGGACCCCACCGCGCCGGGAGGTCTGCCAGTGACAGCCACTAGGACAACGGACAGGGGTTGCGGAAGGTGCCGTGTCCGCGCTGCGAAAAGTAACCGAACCGTCACTCGCCGCAAAGGAATGGCGCCCTTTCGGCGGCCCTAGCAGAATCGGCCGATGGACCCCGTCACGCTGACCACCGACCGGCTGCTCCTGCGCGCCGTGGACTCTCACGACACCGACGCGGTGTACGAAGCCGTCCAGGACCCCGACATCCAGCGCTGGACCACGATTCCCTCGCCCTATCTCCGCGAGCACGCGACGGGCTTCACGGACCAGATGGTGCCGGACGGCTGGGCGGACGGCTCCATGTTCACCTTCGGTGCCTTCCTCCTGTCGGGGGACTTGGCGGGCATGCTCTCCATCAGCATGCGTTCCCTCGGCGTCGGTGAGGTCGGCTTCTGGGCGGCCAAGGAGCACCGCGGCAACGGCTACATCACCGAGGCCACCCTCACCACCGCCCGCTGGGCTTTCACGAGCCTCGCCGTCGACCGCCTGGAATGGCGCGCCGAGGTCGGCAACAAGGGCTCCCGCGCGGTCGCCGAACGCGCCGGCTTCACCCTGGAAGGCACCCTCCGCTCCGCCCTCAACAACAAGGGCGTACGCCGAGACTGCTGGATCGGCTCCCTACTCCCCTCAGACCTGGGCCTGCCATCAACGGCCCCATACCTGCCCGCCCCGCCCCCCACCACCCCGTAACACCCCTCCACCCCATCCAACACTCGAGACCGCGGACCCGCCCCCTCATCCCGAAGCGGACAAGGGTCGACGGTCCAGGTGGGGTGCGGGGGCGCAGCCCTGCCCGGGGTGCGGGGGCGCAGCCCCGCCCGGGTGCGGGAGCACAGCCCCGCCCGGGGTGCGGGAGCACAGCCCGCCGGGGTGCAGGGGCACAGCCCCGCCCGGGGTGCGGCAGCACAGCCCCGCCCGGGGTGCAGGGACGCAGCCACCCGGGGCGCAGGGGCGCAGCCCCGCTGGGGTGCAGGGACGCAGCCACCCGGGGCGCAGGGGCGCAGCCCCGCTGGGGTGCAGGGGCGCAGCCCCGCTGGGGTGCAGGGGCGCAGCCCCGCTGGGGTGCAGGGGCGCAGCCCCGCTGGAGTGCAGGGGCGGAGCCCCGCTGGGGGTCCGGGGGCGGAGCCTCCGGGGATGGGACGGGTAGGGGCGGCGGGGGCGAGTCCACTGTCAGTGGCACCGCCTACCGTGTGGAACATGACGAGCCTCCCGCGTCCCACCACCGACCTCTCCGCCGAAGAAGCCCGCCGCATCGCCCTACGGGCCCAGGGCTTCCTGGGCGCTCCCGACCGCAGGGCCGGCGTCCGCGGAATCCTGCGACACCTCGGCGCGGTCCAGCTCGACACGATCTCCGTCCTGGCCCGCTCCCACGAACTCATCCCGTACGCCCGCCTGGGCGCGGTAGGCCGCAAAACCGTCGACCAGGCCTACTGGACCGACACCCACGCCTTCGAGTACTGGTCCCACGCCGCCTGCATCCTCCCCGTAGAGGAATGGCCCCACTTCGCCTTCCGCCGCCGCGCCTACCGCTCCCGCCCGCACTGGAACCACGACCTGCCGGACGGCACCTACGACCAGGTCATCAAGCAGCTCCGCACCGAAGGCCCCCTCACGGCCACGGAGTTGGGCGGCGCGAAGAAGACGAGCGAGTGGTGGGACTGGTCGGGCACCAAGGTGGCCGTAGAGCGCGCGCTGATGTACGGCGAGGTGGTGTGCACGGAGCGCCGCGGCTGGAAGCGGGTGTACGACCTCGCCGAGCGCGCCGTCCCCGAGGCCCTGCTCCATGACGAGCTGGACGACACGGAGTGCCTGCGCCGCCTGGTCGGCCTGGCCGGCAAGTCCCTGGGCGTCGGCACGCGCGCGGACATCGCCGACTACCACCGTCTCAAGGGCGACCAGGTCGACGCGGTGATCGCGGACTCGGGCCTGGTCCCGGTGACGGTGGAGGGCTGGGGCAAGCCCGCGTGGGCGGACCCGGCGGCCCTGGAGACACCGCCGCGCGGCCGCCACCGTACGACGCTGCTGTCCCCGTTCGACTCACTCATCTGGGAGCGGGCCCGCACGGAGCGGATCTTCGGCTTCACCCACCGTCTGGAGGCGTACACGCCCAAGCCGAAGCGGGTGTACGGCTACTTCGCGATGCCGGTCCTCGCCGGAGGCCGGCTCGTCGGCCGCGTGGACCCCGCCCGCGAGGGCCGCACCCTGGTCGCCAAACAGGTCACGCTGGACGGCGCCAAGGCGGTCCCTGCCGTGGCTCAGGCCCTCCTGGAGGCAGCGAGCTGGGTGGACTGCACAAACGTACGCGTGGAACGCGTGGACGCCCCCGACCTCCGCGAGCCCCTCGCGAAGGAACTCACCCGCGCACTGGCCTGACCTGACCTGACCGGCCGAACTGACCGCCCTGACCAGCCCGGCGCCGACTCACCGGATCTCGAGGATCTTCTCCCGCATCGCGTAGACCACCGCCTCCATCCTGGAGTGCAGTTGCAGCTTCTCCAGGATGTTGCGCACATGGTTCTTCACGGTGTTCTCGGAGATGAACAACTCCTTGGCGATGTCCCGGTTGTTCATCCCTGTCGCGACGAGCTTGAGAACCTCCAGCTCGCGATCCGTGAGCCGCGGCGCGGGCACGAGCCGACGCTCGTCCGTCCGCTGAATCATCGACTTGAACTCGGTGAGAAGTTTCGACGCCATCGACGGGCTGATCTGCGACTGCCCGTCCGCCACCGCGCGAATGGCCGTGGCCACCTCGTCCGTGGAGATCTCCTTGAGGAGATAACCGGTCGCGCCCGCCTTGATCGCGTCGTAGAGATCGGCTTCCTCGTCGCTGATCGTCAGCATGATGATCTTCGCGCTCGGAGCCACCTCCTTGATGGAGGTGCACGCCTCGATGCCGCCCCGCTTCGGCATGCGTACGTCCATCAGCACGATGTCGGGGAGCAGGTCGGCGGCCTTGTCGACCGCCTCCGCCCCGTCACCCGCCTCGCCGACGACCTGGATGTCCTCCTCGGCCGCGAGCACGATCTCCAGACCGCGGCGGAAGAGGGCATGGTCGTCCACGACGAGGACCCGAATGGGCTCCTTGCGTGGAGAGCCCGCGTCCGGGCCCATGCCGACGACGCCGTCGGCATCCCCGTCACGCATCGGTCCGAAGCTGTCCGCCATCGTTCCTCCCCCTGAAGGCCGTGGCCTGCGTTCCTGTGCCATCGCCGATCCGAGGCAACGACCCACCGGTTGAGGCCGGTTCGGCCATGATTCCATGCCCGGACGACAGTGCGGTGACAGAGCGGGTCGCGAAGTGGTCGCACACCGGTGCCCCTGGGGGCGCACGCGCGCTCCAGGGGCACCGGCTCAGCCGTCATCGGGGCGGGTCAGCCGCCGAGCGCACCGCCCGGCGCGTCCGATCCGGCCTGGGTGACCATGGGGTCCGTGCTGAGGTGGATGACGCCGTAGTCGTACGCGTGCCGCCGGTAGACGACACTGGGTTCCTTCGTCTCGGAGTCGACGAAGAGATAGAAGTCGTGCCCGACCAGCTCCATCTCGTAGAGCGCCTGGTCCAGCGTCATCGGGGCGGCCACGTGGGTCTTCTCGCGAACGATGAGGGGGCCTTCGCCCATGACCTCGAGGGAGCCGATCTTCTTCGTCGGCACGCTGTCCATGTCGTCCTCGTGGACGACGGCCCCGTTCCCGTTGAGCGTCGCGGCGCCGGGCACGTGGTCGGCCACCTCGGCGGCCGAGAGCCGGCCGTTGCCGCGGCGGGTGTAGCGCTTGTCGTGCTGCTTGCGCAGGCGGGCTTCGAGCTTGTCCGCCGCCAGGTCGAGTGCCGCGTACGGGTCACTTGCCGCCGCCTCCGCCCGGATCACCGGACCGCGGGAGTGGAGCGTGATCTCCACTCGGTCGCAACGGTCGGCCTGCCGGGGGTTGGGCTCCTTGGACACCTCCACGTCGAGGCTGATCACCTTGCCATCGAGCTTCTGGATCTTCTCCAGCTTCAGCTTCTCGGCCACGTGCTTGCGGAACCGCTCGGGCACCTCGGTCTTGCGGCCCTTGACGACGATGTCCACGCAGAACTCCGTTCCCGGATTGCTCCGCTGCACTGGCGGAGCGTCTCCCTTTTGCACCAGGCCCCGGTGAGTGCCGGAGCCTCGGACTTGGTGACTTTCACCTCCTCCTCCCCCGTGGGCAAGATCTACACCCCACCGCTACGGGTGATTCAGAAACCCGCAGCACGACATTCGGATGGGCGAGGTACGGCCTGCGCCATTGCCTCACAACCGAACATATCTCGCCTGGACGGATGTCGTCACCCTCTACTGCGGCGTACCTCCGTTCAGGTGAATTGACCTGGTCATTACCTGCAACGATGGAAGTTCTCGGTCAGTTCCGGTTTTTTTCGAAAGAGTCCGGCGGGGCCGCGACTACAGCCGCGCAGATCATGTCGTCGACTCCGCCCATACCCGCCATTCCCCGGGTTGCTTGTGTCCGGTCGGTATCCGCTGTCGTTGTCTTGGTCATCCGTTCTCCCGTTGGTTCCCCCGCTTCCGCGACGCATGCATCGATGTCCGGGTACGAATCGATGCGCGCCACCGCCGCCCGTACGGCACGGGCCGCCTCCGTCATCGAGGCGCCCGTCGTCATCAGGTCGTCCACGAGTACGACCCGCGCGCCGCCCGCCAACAGCCGGGCACCTCCGGCGGCCACTTCCAGGGCGCCCGCGAGATTGTCCAGTCGCTGCCGCGAGTTGAGCCCCGCCTGGTCGGCCACGGCGCGCCGCTGGCGCAGCACGGCCAGCACCCGGGCCGGTGTCCCCGCGCGACGCAGCTCCCCCGCCGCCGCGAGCGCGATCCGCCGCGCCGGATCATGGCCCCGCGCCCGCACCGCCCACCGCGAGGACGGCAGGGGAACGAGCAGCACCGGCCCTGTGCCGGAAAGCGGCGCGCTTCCATGACCGCCCCCGGGCCGCAGTTGCCCGTTGCCGCCCCTCAGGCGCCCGTCCGGGGCCGTGGGCAATCCTTCTGGGGCGGGGAGGCACAGGTTCCCCGTCCCTGCCCGTACAGCCCCCGCCAGGGCCGTTCCCAAAGGTGTCGCAAGTGTCAGTGCCCCCCGTTCCTTGTGAGCGAGGAGCGTCGCGCGCACCTCGTCCTCGTATGGGGCCGCCGCGTGCACCACCGGCAGCCCGGGCGGCTCCGGATCGGGTCGCACCCGGCGCGGTGCGGCCCCGCTCAGGGCGGCACGGCACTCCGGGCAGAGCACCGTGCGAGGCCTTCCACAGCCTCCGCACTCGGCCGGCAGCACCAGATCGGTGAGGTCCTGCCACCACCCCCGCATGCCACCACTCTGCCAACGCGCGGGCCGACCGGCCACCCCTGTGGACAACCGCCTGTGGACAACTCCACGGCCATCACCCGTCCGGGGGACCCACGCGAAATGACCCCCAGGTCCACCCCGTACGACAGCCAGGTCCACCCGTACAGCGGCCAGGTCCACCCCGTACGACAGCCGGGCCTGCCCGAAACGGGAGGCCCGGCGAGTCCCTACCCGGGACGAAGAAGGTCCCTACCCGGGATACACCGGAGCGGTGCCGTCCTTGACGATCTTCTGCCACTGCTCCCCGGACGACAGCCGCACGATCCCGTCCTCCTCCGAGTGCGCCACCAGCGGCAGCCGTTCGTCCTCGGACGCGGCGACCTCCTTGACCCCCGTCAGCGCGGAGGGCGCGGTGCCCACCGGAGTGGAGCCGTCGACCTGGACGTAGCGCATCTGCTGCACCCCGCCGGACTCGCGCCCGACGACGACGAGCCGGCTGTCCCCGGCCCACGACATGGCGGTGACCTCCTCCAGCTGCGGCGCCACGGAGCGCAGCTCGAGGATCGAGATGAGAGGCCGTCCGCCGGTCTTGGTGTCGCGCTGGATGCGCCCGATCTGCAGTGAGCTTTTGCCGTCCTTCTGGACGATCAGCGCGATCCGCGCGCCGTCGGCGGCCACCCGCACCGCCTGGACACGGCCGTCGATGCCCGGCGCGGTGACCGCCAGCGGAGTACCCGCGCCCTTCTCCAGCAAGAGCAGCCGCGGGTTCTTCGGATCGCGGTCGGCCACCCACAGGTCGCCCTGTCCGTCCCAACTGGGCGTCGTCAGCCGGTCGTCCGGCGTCGCCCCCTGGCTGTGCAGCACCGCGTCCCCCAGCGAGGCGCCCGACACCAGCGATCCGACGTACAGCGAACTCCCGTCGGCCGACACACCGGCCGCGCTGTCCTCGGTCCGGGACACCGCCGCCGACCGCAGCTTCTTGTCGCCCACTCCCAGCGCACCGGGTACCGGCTCGGGCTGCTTGTCACTGTTGCCGCTGGGCAGCCGTACGAGCCGCTGCTTGGCGTCGATGAAGTACTCGTACTCGGGGTGATTTGCCGTGCCGTGCGAAGCGACGGTCTCCGCCCGGCTCTCGGTGACCACGCACAGCTGCGAACCGTTCGACCGCTGCAGCTCCACCTCGTCGACGCCCGTGGGCGTCAGGTCCTGGAGCGTGAAGAGGAGTTGGGTCGCCATCTTGTTGCACTGGGTCTCTCCGACCCGGTCGGCCTTCTTGTTCAGCGGGACCGTCACCCTGTTGCGGTCGTCGGGCGACAACGACGTGACGCCCTTCTTCAGCTCCGTGTCGGAGGGGAAGCTCGACGTCACCACCGGATCCAGCCAGCGCGTGGGCCCCTTCAGAAGCGACCGGACCATCTCCGTCATCGGGTCCACCTTGTTGCGCACATAGACGGGATCGGCGACGGTCCCCAGCGGTCCGCCCGACCCGGAGGGCACATTCGAGGCGAAGTAGTACTTGTTGACGGACACGTAGTTGCGCTGGAAGTCGGAGTTGCCCATCACCACGCCCTGCGGCAGCGCGTCGATGCGCCACTGCTTGGTGTCCTTCTGCAGCGTGAGGTGCACCGCCGTCCGGTACGAACCGGAGTCCGGCGTGTACGCGTGCTGCTCATCCACCGTGGCGACCTTGCTGCCGGAGAGCGTGTACGTGTCGTCGCCCTCCTCCCTACTGCCCGAGTGCCCCGACTCGGGGTTGGGTCCGTCCGCGAGGACGGTCGTGGAGCGGTACGGATCCCACGCCTTGCGGGCGCTCGCCGTCAGATATTTGCGCGCCGTCTCGTACTGCGCGTCGTCACTGGTCAGAGCCTCCAGGAAGCCCTGCACGATCTCCGCCGGCGGGGCGTCCTCGCGGGGCGGCAGCGCGAAGACGCGGACCTGCGAGTCCTGCCTCGGCGTGGACTCGACCCCGCGCAGATCCCCGCTGTCCGGCATCGAGGCACACCCGGTCAGCAGCAGTGCGCCGCAGCCGAGGTACACCCCCACGTGCGCGAGACGCCAATGGCCGCTCCCCTCGCGGTCAGCGCCCACGAAATGCCTCCCCTTGCCCGAGTTCCTCGGGCTCTCCTTGTCCGAGTTCTTCAGGCCCGCCGCCGTCCCGGCCACGCTCCCGCACGCTCCGCTCCCCACCCTCGGCGGCCATGTCGTCCGGCTGCCGCACGGCCCCGGAGGGCCTCGGCACCACACGCGCGCCGTTGCCCGGCAGCGCCGTCGGATCGGCCGTGGGCGATGCCCCGGCCAGCCGCGGCACCACGGACGCCCGCTGCATCGGCGGTGCCGCTCTCCCGCCCGTGGCCTGCATCGGCACCGTGGCGAGCTTGTCGCCGCCGCCGGAGGGCAGTCCCGCGTCATTAAGTCCACGATTACGCCGCGAGTCCATGGGCTCCAGAGGTATCGGAGACCCCCGCAGCGGCTCGTCCGCGGTACGCGGCAGCGTCAGCCGGAACTGCGAACCGCCGCCCGGCTCACCCCACGCCTGCAGCCAGCCGCCGTGCAGCCGTGCGTCCTCCAGGGCGATGGACAGCCCGAGCCCCGTGCCGCCGGTGGTACGCGCGCGTGCCGGGTCGGCACGCCAGAAGCGGCTGAAGACCCGGGTCGCCTCTCCGGGCTTGAGGCCGACGCCGTAGTCACGCACCGCGATGGCGACCGCCCCGCCCGCTGTGGCGAGCTTGACCACCACTTCCTTGCCGTCGCCGTGCTCCACGGCGTTGACGACGAGATTGCGCAGCACCCGCTCCACCCGCCGGGCATCCGCCTCGGCGACCACCGGCTGCTGGTCGCCGACGACGCGTATCTGCGAGCCCTTGCGCTCGGCGAGCGGCTCGGCCCCGCTGACGACACGCCGTACGACTTCCCGGAGGTCTATCGCCTCGGCCTCCAGCGCCGCCGCACCCGCGTCGAACCGGCTGATCTCCAGCAGGTCCGCGAGCAGCGTCTCGAACCGGTCCAGCTGATCGGCGAGCAGCTCGGCCGACCGAGCGGTCACCGGATCGAAGTCCACGCGCGCGTCGTGGATGACGTCGGCCGCCATCCGGACGGTCGTGAGCGGCGTACGCAGCTCGTGCGACACGTCGGACACGAATCGTCGCTGCATCCGCGACAGGTCCTCCAGCTGCTGGATCTTCAGCTGAAGGTTCTGCGCCATCTTGTTGAAGGCCTCACCGAGCCGTGCGATGTCGTCCTCGCCGGTGACCTTCATCCGTTCCTGCAGGCGCCCGGCGGAGAGCCGCTCGGCGATCCCTGCCGCCATCCGCACCGGAGTGACGACCTGGCGCACCACGAGCCAGGCGATGGCCCCCAGAAGCACCACGACGAACAGTCCGGCCGTCGCGAGCGTCCCCTTGACCAGGCTCAGCGACTTCTCCTCCTGCGTCAGCGGGAAGAGGTAGTAGAGCTGGTACGAGTCTCCGTTGGGGTCGAGGACCTGCTTGCCGATGACCAGCGCGGCCTGCGACTCCGTGCCGTCCTTGTAGACGACCCTGGTGTAGCTCTGGGCCGCCATCGTGTTGCTGTCGACGCGGGCGCGCAGGGCCTCCGGGATGCTCACCGTCGGATCGACGTCACCCGAGGAACGCGGACCCCGCCCGGCACCACCGTTGCCGGCCACGGTGGAGCTGAGCGTCACCACGTCGAAGGCGCCCTGGCCGCCACTGGAAAGGGAGACGACGAGGTCGTTCATCCACTGGCTGACGTTCTTGGACGGACGGCCGTCCGCACTCGAACCGTCGTCACCATTGGCCGTGGCAGCCGCGTCCGCCTTCTGCTTGGCCACCGAGAAGCCACCCGTGGCCTGACTCTGCGAGGCCTTGACCTTGGCGTCCAGCAGACCGTTGCGCACCTGCCCGATGACCACGAAGCCGAGCAGCAGCACGACACCCAGCGACATCAGCAGCGTCGTGACGACGATCTTGAGCTGGATGTTGCGCCGCCACAGCCGCATCACGGGCAGCAACGGACGGCGCACCCAGCGCATGAACAACCGAAGGACCGGGCTGCCCTGGACTCCGCCCTGCAGCAGCCCGCCCTCCAACAAACGTCCCCAACGGGAGCCCGTCACCTTCCGGCCGACAGGCCGCCCCGAACGGACCCCCGGCTCACCGGGCGCCGAAGCGGCACTGTCCCGGGACACGTCAGCTCGGTCCGGCCTTGTAACCGACACCACGGACGGTCACCACGATCTCCGGCCGCTCCGGGTCCTTCTCGACCTTGGAGCGCAGCCGCTGGACATGCACGTTGACCAGTCGGGTGTCCGCCGCGTGCCGGTAGCCCCACACCTGTTCGAGGAGCACCTCCCGCGTGAACACCTGCCACGGCTTACGGGCCAGCGCCACCAGCAGATCGAACTCCAGCGGCGTCAGCGCGATCGACTGCCCGTCCCGCTTCACAGAGTGACCGGCCACATCGATCACAAGATCGCCGATGGCCAGCTGCTCGGGCGCCGGCTCCTCGGAACGACGCAGCCGCGCCCTGATCCGCGCCACCAGCTCCTTTGGCTTGAACGGCTTCACGATGTAGTCGTCGGCGCCGGACTCGAGGCCGACCACGACATCGACGGTGTCGCTCTTCGCCGTGAGCATCACGATCGGCACCCCGGACTCCGCCCTGATCAGGCGGCACACCTCGATACCGTCCCGGCCGGGAAGCATCAGGTCCAGGAGCACCAGATCGGGCTTGGTCTCACGGAAAGCGGCCAGCGCCTTGTCGCCGTCGGCTACGAAAGACGGCTCAAAACCTTCACCACGCAACACAATGCCGAGCATCTCGGCCAGTGCGGTGTCGTCATCGACGACAAGGACTCGTCCCTTCATAAACGACATCATCCCATTAACTAAATCGTTACCTGGCGTGACCTGTCACACAGCTCAGCGAGTGCCTCAGCCGTCACGGGCGACACAGCGCCCTCTTCGGTCACGATCGCCGTCACCAACTCGGGGGGCGTCACATCGAACGCCGGGTTGTACGCCTGGGTCCCCAGGGGTGCCACCGGTATCCCGCCTCCCGCTTCCACTCGCGCCACAGGCACCTGGGGTGCTGTGATCTCGGTCACTTCATGACCGGGGCGCTGCTCGACCTCGATGGACGCTCCGTCCGGGGTGTCCGGGTCCAATGTCGTCACCGGCGCCACCACGATGAACGGCACATGGTGATACCGGGCCAGCACCGCGAGCGGATAGCTCCCCACCTTGTTCGCCACCGAACCGTCGGCAGCGATCCGATCGGCCCCGATCAGCACAGCGTCCACCTCCCCCGCCGCGAACAGTGATCCCGCCGCGTTGTCCGTGAGCAAGGTGTACGCCATTCCGTTGCGCGCCGCCTCGTAAGCCGTCAGGCGAGCACCTTGCAGCAACGGACGCGTTTCGTCCACCCAGAGCCTCCGAAGCTGCCCCGCCCGATGTGCCGCGAGGGCCACCGCGAAGGCCGTGCCCTCCCCGCCGGACACCAGCGCCCCGGTGTTGCAGTGGGTCAGAATCCGATGCCCACCACCGGGCAGCAACTCGTCGAGCAGCGCCAACCCGTGCTCGGCCATCCGTGCGCTGGCCGCGGCATCCTCCCGGTGCAGAGCCCGCGCCGCTTCGAGCGCCGCCCCGGCGGCCTGCCGCTGATCACCGCCACGGGAGAGCGCGGCACGGTACGCCGTCTGCGCCCGGCGCACACCGACAGCGAGGTTCACCGCGGTGGGCCGGGCGCCCGCCAGCGCCTGGGCGGCATCGTCCACGTCGAAGCCGCGCACGGCGGCGAGCGCGACTCCGTACGCCCCGGCGATACCCAGCAACGGCGCCCCTCTCACGGCCAGCGTGCGAATCGCCTCCACCAGCGCGGGAGCGTCCGTGCACACCAGCTCAACTTCCTCGGCCGGCAACCGTGTCTGGTCGAGAAAGACCAGCACCGGACCTTCGGGCGGCTCGTCCCAGCGGATCGCCGGTATCTCCAGTGGCCCGTCGCCCTCGCGGAATTGCGCGTACTGATCAGCCATCCGCCCAGTCTGCCCCGTAGCAGGCGGACAATTGAAGGTGTCCACCCCATACGGGGGCCGGTCCCATGCCGGGCACACCGTGGCACGATGGCTGCCAACCTGCCGCCGCGACCGCGGACGGGCACCGTGAAGGAGCGACGATGAAAGACACTCCGGGCTGGGCCTCGCCCGGATCTGCCCCCTCCGACGGGCAGGAGCCGGACAACTCCGGCGCCGCCGAGCCCCCGGAGCAGCCCGCGGACCAAGGTGGCACGAACCAGCCGGAGCCGCCCTCGAAGTGGTCCAAGGAGCAGCCCCCGCCCGGCCAGTGGTCCGCTCCCAGCCCACAGGGCCCCGGCCAGGCCCCGCCGCCACCGCCCCCCGGCCCCGGCTGGGGCGGTCAGCAGCCCCCGGGCGCGGGCGGCCACGGAGGCCAGGGCGCCGGCTACGGCGGCTGGGGAGGCCCCGGCCGTGGCTACGGAGGCCCAGGAGGTCCCGCTGGCTGGGGCGGCAACTGGGGCGGCCCGCCGCCCGCCGCCAAGCCCGGCGTGATCCCCCTGCGCCCGCTCGGCGTCGGCGAGATCCTCGACGGCGCGGTCTCCACGATGCGGACCTACTGGCGCACCGTCCTGGGCATCTCGCTCACCGTCGCCGTCGTCACACAGATCGCGGTCATCCTGCTCCAGGGCCTGGTCCTGGACGACCGCGCGAGCACGGACGTCCTCAACGACCCGAGCGCCACCGCCGGCGAGCTGAGCCGCGCCCTCGGCGACACCCTGCTGAGCTCCGGCGTCGTCGTGCTCATCGGCCTGCTCGGCACCATCGTCGCCACGGCCCTGCTCACCTCCGTGACCAGCCGCGCGGTGCTCGGCAAGTCGGTGACCACCGCCGAAGCCTGGCGCGACGCCAGACCCCGGCTGCCGAAGCTGTTCGCCCTGACCTTCCTGCTGCCGCTCATCGCCATCGCGATCATCACCGTCGGCGCTCTTCCCGGCCTGCTCGTCGCCATCGCCGGCTCGAGCAGCGCGGGCACCGCGCTCGCGGTCCTCGGCGGGCTCGGCGCGGGCGTCGTCGCCCTCTGGCTGATGATCCGCTTCTCGCTCGCCTCGCCCGCCCTGATGCTGGAGAAGCAGGGCGTCCTGAAGTCGATGAGCCGCTCTGCGAAGCTCGTCCGCGGCTCCTGGTGGCGAGTCTTCGGCATCCAGCTGCTCGCCACGATCATCGCCAACATCGTGGCGTCGATCGTCGTGATCCCCTTCGCCGTCATCGCCTCCGCCCTGAGCGGCGACGGCGTCGCCGGATTCCTGAGCAGCGGCGGCAGCCCCGGCTGGACGTTCCTCATCGTCAGCGGAATCGGTTCGGTGGTCGGCTCCATGATCACCTTCCCGATCTCCGCGGGCGTCACCGTGCTCCTCTACATCGACCAGCGCATCCGCCGCGAGGCCCTCGACCTCGACCTGGCCCGCGCCGCCGGTGTCCAGGACTACGGCTCCAGCACCCCCGGCACCACTGCGGGGAGCTGATGCGGTGAGTCCGGCGGGGGGAGTTCTCACAGCGGTACTGGCACTGCCGCGCACCGGCGCCACGGCCGTACTCGCGCTGCCGCGCGACGACGAACCACCGGTGACGATCCCGCGCGACCCCGCGCGGGAGGCGGCCAAGCGCGAACTGTCCAAACGGATGTACCACGAGAACGACCCCAGCCCGGTGCAACGCGCCCTGAACGCCTTCTGGGACTGGGTCGACAAACTGTTCAGCGCCGCCTCCACGGCGACTCCCGGCGGCACACTCGGACTTGTCGTCATCGTGGTGGCGGTGCTGGCCGTCGTGGCCGCCCTCTGGTGGCGCCTCGGCACCCCGCACCGCACCCCCACCTCCTCCGCCGCACTCTTCGACGACCGCCCCCGCAGCGCCGCCGAACACCGCGCGGCCGCCGAAGCGCACGCCGCCCAGGGCCACTGGAACCAAGCCGTCCAGGAACGCATGCGCGCCGTCGTACGCTCCCTCGAGGAGCGCGCCCTGCTCGACCCACGCCCCGGCCGCACCGCAGACGAGGCCGCCGCCGAAGCGGGCCGCACACTGCCCTCCCACACGGACCGACTGCGCGCCGCCGCCCGGGACTTCGACGAGGTCACATACGGCGGCCGGTCCGCGGGCTCCGACACATACCACCGCCTCACCGAACTCGACCGCGACCTCGAGCGCACCAAACCCGTACTCACCAGCAGCGCCCAGAGCGCGGACCACAACACCCGCCAGGGGGACGCCTCATGACCGAGGCCACCCTCACGTCCACCTCGGCCGCGCCCACCGCCCGCCAGGTATGGACCCGCACCCGAGGCATCGTCCTCGCCGTCGTGATCCTGCTGGCGGCCGCCGTCGCGATCGCCGCGATCCGCTCCGGCGCCCAGCACGGCCGCCTCGACCCACGCTCCGCCGACCCCTACGGCAGCCGCGCCACCGCCGAACTCCTCGGCGACCGCGGGGTCTCCACGCGCGTGGTCACCACCCTGGACGAGGCCCGCGCCGCGGCCGGCGCCGACACCACCCTCCTCGTCGCTGCCCCGGACCTGCTGACCGACCATCAGCAGACCAGCCTCCGCGCGGCGACCAAGAACTCCGGCGGCCGCACGATCCTGATCGCCCCAGACTCGCCATCCCTCGGCACCCTCGCCCCCGGAGTCACCGCCGACGCCGCGATCAGCTTCGACTCGACGCTCTCCCCCAGCTGCGACCTGCCCGCCGCCCGCCGCGCGGGCAGCGCCGACACCGGCGGCATCCGCTACAGCACCAGCGACCTCGGCACCGATGCCTGCTACCCCAGCGACGGCCTGCCCACCCTGCTGCGCATCCCGGCGGCCACCGGGAACGGCGACACCGTCGTCATCGGCGCCCCCGACATCCTCTACAACAACCGTCTCGACAAGCAGGGCAACGCCTCGCTCGCCCTCCAACTGCTCGGTTCCCGTCCCCACTTGGTGTGGTACCTCCCCTCGCTCTCCGACACCTCGGCCACCGACGCGGGCAAAAAGACCTTCCTCGACCTGCTCCCCTCGGGCTGGCTCTGGGGCACCCTTCAGCTCTTCATCGCGGCAGGCCTGGCCGCCCTCTGGCGGGCACGCCGACTCGGCCCCCTCGTGCCCGAACGCCTCCCCGTCGCGATCCGCGCCTCCGAAACCGTCGAAGGCCGCGCCCGCCTCTACCGCAAGGCCAACGCCCGCGACCGCGCGGCCGCCGCTCTGCGCTCCACCACTCGCACCCGACTCGCCCCCCTCATCGGCGTATCCCCCGCCCGGGCACATGCGCCCGAGGCACTGCTCCCCGCCCTGTCCGCCCGCCTCGACGGCGACGGACAGGCCCTGCACACCCTCCTCTTCGGCCCGCCGCCCAGCGACGACGCGGCCCTCATCTCCCTCGCCGACCAACTCGACGCCCTCGAAAGAGAGGTACGCCGTTCATGATGGCCCCGACCACTGACAACGCCGGGTACGCCGGGGATCCGGGCACCGCCCGCTCCTCCCTGGAAGCCCTGCGCACCGAGATCGCCAAAGCAGTGGTCGGCCAGGACCCCGCCGTGACCGGCCTCGTCGTCGCCCTCCTCTGCCGCGGACACGTTCTACTTGAAGGAGTCCCTGGAGTCGCCAAAACGTTGCTCGTCCGCGCGCTCGCATCCGCGCTCGAACTCGACACCAAGCGAGTCCAGTTCACTCCCGACCTGATGCCGAGCGACATCACCGGCTCTCTCGTCTACGACGCCCGCACCGCCGAGTTCTCGTTCCAGCCCGGCCCGGTCTTCACGAACCTCCTGCTGGCCGACGAGATCAACCGCACCCCGCCCAAGACCCAGTCGTCCCTCCTCGAAGCGATGGAGGAGCGTCAAGTCACCGTCGACGGCACCCCCCGCCCGCTCCCGGAACCCTTCCTGGTCGCCGCGACCCAGAACCCGGTCGAGTACGAGGGAACGTATCCTCTGCCCGAAGCCCAACTGGACCGCTTCCTCCTGAAACTGACGATCCCTCTGCCGTCCCGTCAGGACGAGATCGACGTCCTCACCCGCCACGCCGAGGGCTTCAACCCGCGCGACCTGCGCGCCGCCGGCGTACGCCCCGTGGCGGGCCCGGCCGACCTGGAAGCCGCCCGCGCCGCCGTGGCCAAGACATCGGTCTCCCCCGAAATCACCGGCTATGTCGTCGACGTCTGCCGCGCAACCCGCGAATCGCCGTCCCTCACCCTCGGCGTCTCCCCGCGCGGCGCGACCGCCCTCCTCGCCACCGCCCGCGCCTGGGCCTGGCTGACCGGCCGCGACTACGTCATCCCCGACGACGTGAAGGCCCTGGCCCTGCCCACCCTCCGCCACCGCATCCAGCTCCGCCCCGAGGCCGAGATGGAGGGCGTGACGGCCGACTCGGTCATCAACGCGATCCTCGCCCACGTCCCCGTCCCCCGCTGATGGCACTCACCGGACGCGCCGCCCTGCTGGCGGCCCTCGGCACACTCCCCGTCGGCATCTGGGAGCCGAGCTGGGCGGGCATCCTCGCCGTGAACGCTCCCCTGGCCCTGGCCTGCGCCTGCGACGCCGTCCTCGCCGCACCCGTACGCCGCCTCGGCCTGGTTCGCTCCGGCGACACTTCCGTACGCCTCGGCGAAACCGCCGATGTCACCTTGACCGTCACCAACCCCTCCGGCCGCCTCCTGCGCGCCCACGTCCGTGACGCCTGGCCTCCCAGCAGCTGGGAGTCGGGCACCGAGGTGGCCGCCTCCCGCCACCGCCTGACGGTTCCCGCCGGCGAGCGTCGACGCCTGACCACCCGCCTGCGCCCCACCCGCCGGGGCGACCGCCGGGCGGACCGCGTCACCATCCGCTCGTACGGCCCCCTCGGTCTCTTCTCCCGCCAGGGCAGCCACAAGGTGCCCTGGACCGTACGGGTCCTCCCGCCCTTCACCAGCCGCAAGCACCTCCCCTCCAAACTGGCCCGCCTACGCGAACTCGACGGCCGCACCAGCGTCCTGACCCGCGGCGAGGGCACGGAATTCGACAGCCTGCGCGAGTACGTCCCCGGTGACGACACCCGCTCCATCGACTGGCGCGCCACGGCCCGCCGGACCACGGTCGCCGTACGCACCTGGCGTCCCGAGCGCGACCGCCACATCCTTCTGGTCCTCGACACGGGCCGGACCTCGGCCGGTCGCGTGGGCGACGCCCCGCGCCTCGACGCCTCCATGGACGCGGCGCTCCTCCTTGCCGCCCTGGCCTCCCGGGCCGGCGACCGCGTGGACCTCCTCGCCTACGACCGCCGGGTACGCGCCCTGGTCCAGGGCCGCTCGGCCGGCGACGTCCTCCCTTCCCTGGTCAACGCGATGGCGACCCTGGAGCCGGAGCTCGTCGAAACGGACGCCCGCGGCCTCACCGCCACAGCCCTCCGTACGGCCCCTCGCCGCTCTCTCATCGTGTTGCTGACCAGCCTCGACGCGGCCCCCATCGAAGAGGGTCTGCTCCCCGTACTCTCCGGTCTCACCCACCGCCACACAGTCCTCGTGGCCTCAGTGGCCGACCCGCACATTGCTCATATGGCTACCGCTCGGGGAAGCGCCGAGGCGGTGTACGAGGCGGCAGCCGCGGCCCAGGCCCAGACGGAACGCCATCGCACGGCCGAACAACTTCAGCGCCACGGAGTAACCGTCGTCGACGCGGTTCCGGACAACCTGGCGCCTGCCCTCGCGGATGCGTATCTGGCGCTCAAGGCGGCGGGACGGCTGTAAGCCGGCACAAAAAAGGGGGCCTCTCGATTCGAGAGGCCCCAAGAAATGATCCCGAACGCAGAAAACCCCCGTACCGATTTCCCGGTACGGGGGTTCTCCCTACAATTAGTTCGGCGGCGTCCTACTCTCCCACAGGGTCCCCCCTGCAGTACCATCGGCGCTGTGAGGCTTAGCTTCCGGGTTCGGAATGTAACCGGGCGTTTCCCTCACGCTATGACCACCGAAACACTATGAAACTGTCAACCGGAGCCGTGGCATAGCTACGACGGTTGTTCGTGGTTTCAGAACCAACACAGTGGACGCGAGCAACTGAGGACAAGCCCTCGGCCTATTAGTACCGGTCACCTCCAGCGGTTACCCGCCTTCCAGATCCGGCCTATCAACC